>JBBJMR010000062.1:0-33151 GCA_037720395.1 Polyangiaceae bacterium | reverse complement strand
CACCGACGATGATGTTCGCTGGCTTCAGGTCGCCGTGCAGCAGCAGAGCCCGGTGCAGGCGGGTGAGCTGCTCGGCGTCCTGGGCCACGGCGCCGAGGTGCGCGCGCGGGTCGCCGCCGCGATCGAGGACGTCGGCCAGGCTCTCGCCCTCGATCAGCTCGCGCACCATGTACGGGCGCACGCTGCGCCGCGACTCGCGCTCGCCCGCGGCCAGCGCCGGGCGCGGCAGGCGCCCGAAGCGCAGCACGTGCGGCACCCCGAGACCCTCCACGCCGGAGAGCGAGACAGCCTCGCGCACCAGGGCCATCACCTCGCGCTCGTCGGCCCCCTCGCGCAGGGCCTTGAGCGCCACCTTGCGCCCGGTGATGCGGTCGCGGACGGCCCAGACCTCGCCGCCGCCCCCCTTGCCCAGGGGCGCAACCATCTCGTAGCGCGGCGGCAGGAGCGGCCCGGCCAAGCGGGACCTCAGAGCGCGTATCCGGCGTTCATGCCGAAGAAGAAGCCGGTGATGGAGAAGCCGACATCGACGCGCGTCTGGAACTGGCGGATGGGTTTGTAGCGGAAGCTGACCTGCGGCAGCGAGATCCACGGCATGATCGAGGGCTTCGACCCGCCGTTGAACCAGCTCGGCTCGTCGTACTGGGTGTCGGTGTTCTGATCGGAGTGCGTGCCGCTCCTCACGAAGTGCTTGTTGGAGTCGTCGCAGAACGGCTGCCCGCTGCCGGTGGCCACGGACGGCGTGCCGGGCGCGCGGCAGTCGTCCCACTGCGTCGGGTCGTCGGGGCTGCCGGCGGTACCGGCCTTCGGATAGGCCTGGTTGCGGTAGAGGTTGCCGAAGACCGGCGCCAGGCCGACGCCGCCGCCGACGAGCAGCGCGAAGCGGCCCTTCTGGTCGAGCGGGATCTCGTAGAGGATGTCGAGCGTCAGGTAGAGCAGCTTCATGGTGCTCGACACCTTCTCGATGGCCTCGTCGCCGTCGTCCTTGCCCTTGAACATCAGGGGGTCCATCGAGTAGTCGGCGAAGGAGAGGGCGACGTTGAACTCGATGTGGTCCTTGCGGGTGGTGAACTCGGGGCCGAAGGTGAAGGCGTTCACCGTCCCGCCTCCCTCGGCGAAGAGGTTGATCATGAACTTGGGCACGATGAGGTTGCGGAAGCGCATGCCGATGAAGCGGTAGGCCTTGCTCGGGTCCTCCTTCGGGTCCCAGTTCGGATCCGGCTTGTCCTCGGTGGGCGGGGCCGCCACCTTCTCGCCGGGCATCCGGTCGCCGGTGGCCTTCTCCGCGTCCTGCTGCTTCTTGGCCTCGAGCGGATCGATGCCCTCATCGAGGGCCGGCTCCTGCTCCTGGGCACGAACCGAGGCGGAGGCGAGGAGCGACGTGGCGACCAGGACCGGAGCGATGAGGATGCAGCGCATGCGTCACCTCGAGGAGCAGTCGACGGGCCAGCCGTCGAGCGTCAGCCGCGGGCCAATCCCCGCGGCCGGTGGGATCGGGCGCCCCCTTGGGGCGGACGCCCACCCGGCCGCACGGACGTGCCGGGTTGTGCCAAGCGAGGCCAGGGTACACCAGAGCCGCGCAGACTCGACACTTCTCCGCGCGCGGGCACCTGGCGAGGTCGTCATCCGCTTGCGCGGCGGCTCGTTTCGATCCGTAATGAGCGCACGCGGCCGCCGGCCGCCCCTTCATGATCCTGAACAGCCGCACCGTCGAGCAGATCGTCGACCGCGACGAGCGCGCGCGCTTCACCAAGGAGCTGCACCTGGTGCGGGTCGGCGCCGGCCACGAGGCCGTGCCTCTATCGATGGTGCGCAAGCTGGCGCTGCCGGCCGAAGAGACGCGCGCGCCGGTGCTGATGATCCACGGCTACGGCCAGAACCGCTACGCCTGGCATCTGCCGGCGCGCAGCCTTTCCAACTACCTGGCGCGCGCCGGCTTCGACGTCTTCAACCTCGAGCTACGCGGTCACGGCCGCTCGCGGCACCTCGGGGCCCGCCTCCCGCGCGACGTCGCCGAGTTCGTGCGCGACGACGTGCCCGCGGCGGTGGCCGAGATCCAGCGGCTCTCGGGCGGCCGGCCGGTGTACCTCGTCGGCCACTCGCTCGGCGGCCTGGTGAGCTACGCGGCCGCGCCGGGGCTGGGCGACGCGGTGGCCGGTGTCGTCACCCTGGCGAGCCCGTACCACTTCACTCGCGGCTCCTGGGCGCTGACCCTGCTCGGCGGCGCCATGCTCGCCGTCGATCGCCGCGTGCCGCTCGGCGAGGGCGCACTGGCCCTCAAGATGTGGGGCGAGGCGGTGCGCCTGGCGCGCGTCTTCGTGGAGAGCCCGGTCTTCCCGCTGCCCATCCGGGGCTTCGCGCCGGGATCCATGGAGCCGACGGTGCTGGCGCAGCACATGTCGCTGGCCATGGACCAGGGCAGCATCACCGTGCTGCGGAACATGTTCCTGAACGCCGCCGAGTCGCGCAGCAGCGGCCACCGCCTCGGCGGATTGAGCGGCTACGCCGAGGCGTTCGAGTCACTCGACCTGCCGCTCCTGGTCATCGCCGGCGCGACCGACGACCTGGCGCCACCGGCCTCGGTGTTGCCGGCCTACGAGCGCAGCCGCTCGCGCGACAAGACGTACCGCTGCTTCCCGTGCGGCCACATCGACATCCTGGTCGGCGCGCGCGCCCCGCTCACCGTGTGGCCGCTCCTCGAGACGTGGCTCTCCAAGCGGCTGCGCCTGCACCAGGCCGCCTGACCGTCGCCGACGGATTACTGGCGAGCGCAGGGTGCCCAGCCAGGCGGGCACGGTTCTCGCTCGTTACACGCCACACAGAAGAGCCACCTGGGCCCGCGAATGGCGCGGTGCACGCCTGGCGCACACGGAGGCCGATCATGCGCACGTTCACCGTCGTCACTCGCAAGAACAACGACCCGCTCCCTGCGGAGCTCGCCCTGCTCGAGGCGCCTGTGAGCAGCGAGGAGCCGAGCGCGCCGGGGAATACGTCGGCCGCGGCACGGGCGTCCTGCTCGACGAGCGCAACCGCGTGGTCGCGTTCGTGGTCCGCTTGGAGCCCAAGCTAGCCGGCTCCAAGCCGCCGTGGACGCTGCTCCCCGCCAACGCGATGGTCATCACCGACCAGGGCGTGCTTGCCTCGTCGTGGACCGAGGACCAGCTCATGGCTCAGCCGCGCATCGACGCGCGCTTCCAGCCGCACGAGCTGGTCACCGGCGGACCGCCCGTGGAGAGCTCGTGGATGCCGGCGCGCCCGAACCCCGTCCCCCCGGGGCCCGAGGTGAACAAGTCGGAGGCGATGGTCGAGGGTGCGACGGGGGGCGCCATCGGCGCCGCGGTAGGCATCGCGGCTGGGCTCATCGTGGCGGGCCCCATCGGCGCGCTCGGCCTGGGCGTCTTCTTCGCCGCTGGCGGCAGCCTGGCCGGGCTGCTCTCCGGCGGCTCGCAGGAGACGGCCGTGCAGGCCGCAGAGCTGGAGATGGACACCGTGCGCACCGAGACCCCGATGACGGAGTCCGAGGATGCGCACACGCGCGAGCGTTTGGTGCAGCTGACGGGCGCCATCGCCACGGCGGGCGATCACGTCGCCCGTCACGACTTCGAGGTCGTCAGCTCCGACGACACGCCTGAGCGGATGGCGAGCTGACCAGCGCGCAGACCGGAATGCGACGGGCGGAGCCGCGGCTCTGCGCCGTCGCGCTCATTTCGGCGACCGGATCCAGCGCCATGTGCCATCTGTTGCGATGCCGCTTCGCGCGGCCTGTATTACCCTGCGAGCACGATGAAGATCCGCGACCGCTTGCTGTCCGAGGGCATGAAGCTCGCCGCCGACCCACGCGTCGCCAAGCTGGTGCAGGACGAGCGCTTCATGCGCCTGGTGATGACGGCGATGGCCATGCCGGGCCGGGTCTCCACCTTCACTGCGGAGCAGAAGGAGCTGTTCGCCAAGACCATGGGCCTGGCCAGCAGCGACGAGGTGCGAGACCTGAAGCGTACGGTGAGCTCGCTCGAGGACGAGGTGAGCCGGGTGCGCGAGGAGCTGCGGCGCCGCGGTGGACAGAACGGGGCGTGAGCGGTCACCTCGACCCCACCATGATCGCCTGGGAGAGCAACGTGGTGTGGGCGACGCCTCAGCGCTGGGGATTAGCCGGGACCTGCGCCGCGCCAGGCGGCGGAGGCGGCGGCAGGGGCGCTGGCGGCCGGCGCCCGGTGTGACGACGGTCGCTCCGGCCGGGAGCGCCACGCCCTGCGCCGCCGCAAGCGCCGCGGCAAGCCGTGCCCAGGCCTGGTCGAGCTCGTAGCGTTCCTCGTCGCCGAGGGCGCGCGGCTCGGCGCGCTGCACGTCGTACGAGAAGGAGAGCCACTGGTGCGCGCCGGCGTGATCACCGAGCATGAGCAGCGCCTGCCCTCGGTAGAGCCCGTACTCGGCTTGCTTGCGCGGCGAGAGCTGGCTGACCTCGCGCTCGTGCTGCGCCAGGCGCTCGTGCGCCTCGAGGTACCTGCCGTCGGCGTAGTCGCGGCGCGCGCGCCCGACGTAACCGCCGCAGCCGGCCAGCATCGACGCTGCCAGCAGCACCACCAGCCACGCGCCGACACGCCGGGTGCGAGGGCTGCTGGCCCTTGAATTGAAGCCAGGCACAGTGAGCGAGTATAACGCGCGACCCCGGCCGAAGCGTCCAGCGCGCCGCCGGAAGACTGCTCGCCCCTGGCCCCTCTCGAAGACGCTCGAAAGAGGCTCGCGAAAGGCGCGAACAGCGTTGCGCACCGGCCGCATTCTGCCGAAATATGCGCTGAGAGCGCCCCGCGCCGAGCCTGCTTACTTGGTGTCGCCGCGCGCGTAGATGCTGGCCACGTAGTCGAGGACGTCGCGCGCGGAGACCTCGTTGTAGCCGAAGTACTTCATCATCCTGGTCTTGATGATGTCGATCTTCTCCTGCGTCTCCTTGTCGATGACGCTCGAGACCAGGGTCTGCAGCTTGATCGAGTCCTTCTGGTCCTCGAAGAGCTTGAGCTCCAGCGCACGCCGCAGGCGGTCGTTGGTGTGCCACTCGAACTTCTTGCCGTCGACGGCCAGGGCGCCGATGTAGTTCATGATCTCGCGGCGGAAGTCGTCCTTGCGGTTCTCGGGGATCTCGATCTTCTCCTCGATGGATCGCATCAGGCGCTCGTCGGGCTCCACATCCTCGCGGGTGAAGCGGTCCTTCACCTTCTCCTTGAGGGTGTAGGCCTTGATGGAGTCGATGTAGTTCGCTGCCAGCTTCTGGATGGCGTCTTCATCGGCGCTGATGGCGCGCTGGACCTCGTTCTTCACCATGTCCTCGTACTCGCGCTTCACCATGCCGATGCACTCCGAGTAGCGCTTGCGCTCCTCGTCGTTGGTGATCAGCGAATGGTGGCGGAGGCCCTTCTCCAGCTCGCTCATGACCATGAAGGGGTTGATGGTCCCCTCCCCGAGGTCGTTGACCAGCGCGTTGGAGATCTTGTCCTGCACGTAGCGCGGGCTGATCCCGGCCATGCCCTCGCGCGGGGCCTCCTTGCGCAGCTCCTTCACGGTGTCCTGCGTGTACCCGGGCAGGACCTTGCCGTCGTAGAGCTTCATCTTCTGGATCAGGGAGAGGTTGTGCTTCTTCGGGTCCTCGAGCCGGGTCAGCGCCGCCCACATGGCCGCCACCTCCAGGGTGTGGGGGGCGATGTGCTTGCCGCGGATCTTCTCCTTGTTGAAGTCCTTCTCGTAGATGCGGATCTCCTCGGAGACCTTGGTGATGTACGGGATGTCGATCTTGATCGTTCGATCCCGGAGCGCCTCCATGAACTCGTTGGAGAGCAGCTTCTTGTACTCGGCCTCGTTGGTGTGGCCGAGGATGACCTCGTCGATGTCCGTCTGCGCGAACTTCTTCGGCTTGATCTTGTGCTCCTGCGAGGCGCCGAGCAGGTCGTAGAGGAAGGCCACGTCGAGCTTGAGGACCTCGATGAACTCCACGATGCCGCGGTTGGCGATGTTGAACTCGCCGTCGAAGTTGAAGGCGCGGGGATCGGAGTCCGAGCCGTACTCGGCGATCTTGCGGTAGTTGATGTCCCCGGTGAGCTCGGTGGAGTCCTGGTTCTTCTCGTCCTTGGGCTGGAAGGTGCCGATGCCCACGCGGTCCTTCTCGCTGAGCACCAGGCGGCGGACGCGCACGTGCTGCATGACCTTGGTCCAGTCGCCGCCGTACTTGTCCATGAGCTTGGAGAAGACGAAGCGGCAGGCCGGGTCGAGGTCACCCTCGACCTTCACCGTGTACTGCGAGGTGGAGAGGCCGAGGGACTCGATGGCGCGCGCGCGCCAGGCCGGCGGGATGAGGCGCAGCGGCTCCTCGTTCATGGGGCACTTGAAGCGCTGCTCGGAGCCGGCCATGCCCACGTCCTCGAGGTTCACCCAGTCGAAGGTGTAGAGCGCGCCATCCGTGGTGGTGGAGTAGTGCTCGATGCCCTTCTTGAGGAGGCGGGCGATGGTCGACTTCGACGAGCCCACCGGCCCGTGCAGGAGGATGACGCGCTTCTCCGGCCCGTATCCCTCGGCGGCGGCCTTGAGCACGTGCACCAGGCGCATCAGCGGGATGTCGAGCCCGAAGATGCCGTCCGCCCCGCCGCTGTTCTCGTCCTTGAAGAAGTTGTAGCGGACCAGCTTCTTCTTGTTGTCGGTGTACTCCTCGATGCCGTAGCGGATGATCATGTCGTACGCGCGCTGGAAGGCGTTGCGCGTGACCTGCGGATGCTGGCGGGCGATGTTGAGGTAGTCCTCGAAGGACCCCTCCCATGCCAGGTCGCGGTAGAGCGCGAAGTCCTGCATCGCGCCGATCTTGTCGACCATTCCAGTCTGCATCTCGGCCATGATCCCTCGCCTGCTGGCCCGACGATCGGAAGCGATCGGAAGTCGGAGCGTGTGGAACGAGTGTACACGCGAATCGGAAGCTGGCGAGGTTCAGCCGGGAAGGGATCGAGCGCTCGGGGTGGGCTGCCCTTTTCCGATCCCTCGCAACTCGATCGAGCTGCTCTCCTCCGACGATTCAGGGAGCGCTACTGCCGCCGCCCCAGACCATCGCGCCCTCTTCCACCACCCCCGGCCACGAGTCGACGTACCTCGACGGCTCCCCCGGCGCGGACTCGTCGACCCAGAATGCTCTGCCCGTCCGCGGGCGTCGCACGTCGACGTGCACGAACTTGCTGTTCGGGTAGTAGCCACACCCCACGTCGTCGAGCGTGCGGCAGAAGCGGAAGAGATCGGCGTTGCGGACGCCCATGATGGAGATGTCGAGCGCGCGCGCCTCGCCGTGATAGCTGTGCGACGACTGGGCGAAGCGCGCCGGGCGGTAGCCGCTGTAGAGATAGACGGTGCGGCGCGGGAAGGCGTCGGCGATGCGCTGCATCAGCCAGAGCAGGCGCGGGTGCACCGGGCGCACCTGGTCGACCCACTCGCCGCGGGCCCAGGCCTCGGCGTCCGGTTCGTCGGGCAGGAGCGCGCCGGGGCGGGGCACGTCCGGGGGGCGGGCCATGAGCGAGAGACGGTCCATCGCTTCGGTGGCCACCGCCCCGTTGCAGTCCACGAGGACGAAGGCATCCGTCTCTGCGCCGTAGCGCATGAAGCTCACCGGCCGGCGGCGGCAGGGCGGCTGCCACGGCCGCGGCATCGGCCCGAACACCGCGCGCAGGAGCGAGACCTTGTCGTCCTCCGCGCGGGATGCAAAGAGGTCCGCCAGCCAGGAGCGATCGTCGCTGTCCGGATCGGCGAAGCCCGGCGAGGCGCTCAGCGACCAGAAGGCTGCCGTCCACCAGGTGCCGTGCGCGGAGGCGTCCTGCTGCACGAAGCCACCAGCCACGGTGAGCGCCGCCTCCTCGGCCATGGTGGGGCCGAAGAGCGGGACGCCCTCGGCCGCGACGTCGGCAGGCACCCCGAAGAGCGGCTGGGCCTGGGCCAGCGCGTCCCCGGCGAACGTCAGCTGCCACCACGGCCGGGTCCGGCCCCAGCGCCCGTTCGCGTAGAGGCGCACCGGGCCGGGTCGCTCGACCTCCGCGTTGAGGAAGCCGCCGAGCAGCGACAGACGGGGCGCGGCGGGGTCGTCGAGCAGGAGCGGCGCGCGCGGCTCCGGCCTGGTCGCCCTGGCGGCGGCGGGACCGGGGCCGGCCTCGGCCACCGTGGCCGCCCCGAGCAGCGCCAAGAGGGCCAGTGCGGCCGCGAGGCTCCGCAGGAGACCTCGCTCCTGGCCGAGGCTCCGCAGGAGACCTCGCTTCTGGGCGAGGCTCCGCAGGAGACCTCGCTCCTGGCCGAGGCTCCGCCGGAGACCTCGCTTCTGGGCGAAGGTGCGTGGCACGACGCCTTGGATGCCGGACGGGCCTCTGTCCACCGTCTCCGGTCATGCCACAGGACGTCGACCCTGACCAGGGGTGCGCCCACCTCGCCCAGCTCTGGGCGGGGGTTTCGCGCCCGGCCGACGTCAGCTGGCGGCGCGGCGCAGCCGGTCGGCGACCGCCGCCCACGCCGCGTCGTCGGGGATGGCCTGGGCGACGATGGCGGTGCAGCCGCGATCGTCCAGCCAGTGCAGGGCGGCGTAGAGCGAGCTGGCGAACGCGGTCGGATCGTCGGCGAGGACGGCGTGTGGCGCCGGCCCGTCCGCGCGCGACAAGGGCGCCGGCGCGTGCGCGTCGCGCGTGAGCGTGCCGACCTTGGCGCCCCCCTCACGCAGGCTGCGCGCGCGCTCCTCGACCTCGCCGCTCGGCACCAGGTGGAGGGCCGCGCGAGGTGCGTAGTGCTTGGCGGCCGTTCCTGGCGCCGGCGCCGTCTCACCTTCGGGGGTGACCAGCGGGCTGGCGTCCTCGACCTCGATCACGGCGCGCAGGGCGGCCAGTGGGATGCTGCCCGGGCGCAGCACCCGCGCCAGCCGCGCCGTTCCCACGGCGACGATGGTCGACTCGATCCCGTGGGCCGTGCTGCCGCCATCGATCACCGCCGCGATGCGGCCGCTCAGTGTCTTGAAGACGTGCGCGGCGCTGGTCGGCGAGACGGACGTGCTGCGGTTGGCGCTCGGCGCGGCGATGGGCAGCTTGGTGATCCGCAGCAGCTCGCGCGCCACCGGGTGGGCCGGCGCGCGAAGCGCCACCGTCGCGCCGCCGGCGGTGACCGCGTCCGCCAGCGCGCCGGCGCGGCGTGGCACCACCAGCGTGAGCGGTCCCGGCCAGAACGCTGCCGCCAGCCGGGCGCCGCCTCCGGCCAGCTGGACGACAGGCCTGCCGCTGCCTGGGCGTCGAGCACGTGGACGATGAGCGGATTCTGCGCGGGGCGGCCCTTGGCCTCGTAGATCCGCTCCACGGCGGTGTCGTCGTCGGCGCGCGCCGAGGCCGTAGACGGTCTCGGTGGGGAAGGCCACGGTGGCGCCGGCCCGCAGCAGGGCGGCGGCCCGCGCGATGCCAGCGGCATCGGCAGCGAGCGACTCGGTCATTTCGACGGCGGCACCGGGGGTCCCCGGGGTGGAGTCTATGTCGCCGCGGCCGCGGTGCGCAGGTAGCGCGGCTCGAACGGCGGCATGACGGAGATCGCCGCCAGGCTGGCCATCTCGGTGGCGGGGGTGGAGCCGGCCTGGCAGTCGTCGGGGACGCTGACCACGAAGCCGCGCTGGAGCGCGTCGATGGCGGTGGCGGTGAGGCCGACCTCGGTGGAGCAGCCGGTGAGCACGATCTCGTCCGCGCCCAGCCGGTCGAGCAGCTCGCCGAGATCCGACCCGGCAAAGGCGCTGTAGGTCCGCTTGCGGATCACCGTGTCGCCTGGCTCGGGTGCGATCTCCGGCCAGGGCTCCGCGCCTGGCGTGCCCTCGACCGCGTGCAGGGGCCACTCGCGGAAATCCGGGTCGCCCGGCGGGTGCGTGTCGCAGACGTAGACGACCGGCACACCCGCGGCGCGGGCGGCGGCGAGGCGGTCGCGCAGGGCCGGCACGATATCGCGCGCCCGTGGGACCTCGAGGGCGCCGCCGGGGCGCAGATAATCCTGAATCATGTCGACGACGAGCAGCACCGGCTTGCCGGGACGCGTCGGGCGCGGCTGGCGCGCGAGCAAGCGCGCGCGCAGCCCCGCCGAGGGTCTGGCCTCGGGCGCAGACATGGCCAGCGCAACCAGGGTCTCGCGCAGCTCGGCGAGCGCGCGCGCGTCCTCCGGCGAGAGCGCGGCCAGCGCGGTGGTCACGCGCTCGGGAGCTCCCGCGAGCAACATCTCCAGCAATCGCTCCTTGCCCGTACTGCCGATCATGGCCCGCGCCTTGCTGTCCTTACGCGCGAGCCTACGACGAAGATCGCTCCTGCGAAAGGCAGGTAGCACCTTTTTCCTGACGCTCACCGCGGAGTTATCCACCGTGCGACGCCGCAGACGCGGCGCTCCCACACGGCCGTGGCGACGCGCCGCACCCATGCAAAAGGTCATCGGTCGCCCCCGCACCTTCCGTACCCACGCGACAACGAAACGCGCCTCCCGCGGGCCCTCGCCTCGCTCGCCGGCTAGTCGTCGTCGACCATCTCCGGGTAGTCACCCGGCGCCAGGTTGTCGAAGCGCGTGCAGGAGGCGGTGAAACGCGTGAGCACCTTGCCCGTTGGACCATTGCGCTGCTTGGCGATGATCAGCTCGGCGATGCCCTTCGCGTTGGTCGTCTCGGGGTTGTAGTACTCGTCGCGGTAGATGAAGCAGATGGTGTCGGCGTCCTGCTCGATGGCGCCCGACTCGCGCAGATCGCTGAGCTGAGGGCGCTTGTCCTTGGTGTTTCGTGTCTCCACCGCGCGGTTGAGCTGGGAGAGCGCGATGACCGGCACGCGCAGCTCCTTGGCCAGCTGCTTCATCCCGCGAGAGATCTCGCTGATCTCCTGCTCGCGACTGTTCACCCCGTCGCGGCCCTTCATCAGCTGCAGGTAGTCGATGACCACCAGGCCGAGGCGGCCGATGCGCGCGTACTCGGCCTGGATGCGGCGCACCTTGGCGCGCAGCTCGAGCATGCCGAGCGCCGGCGTGTCGTCGATCCAGATGGGCAGGCTGGACAGATAGGAGGCGGCCTCGGTGAGGCGGCGCCAGTCGTCGGGCTGAAGGTAGCCCTGCCGCAGCTTGCCCAGGTCGACGCGCCCCTCGGAGCAGACCATGCGTGTCGCCAGCTGCTCGCGCGGCATCTCGAGGGAGAACACGGCCACTCCGTGGCCGGGCTCGTGGCGATCACCGCTCTGCCCGTCGTCTTCGCCGGGGCCGGGGGTGGTCACCGTCCGCGGCGAGGCGACGTTGACTGCCAGGTTGAGGACGAAGCTCGTCTTGCCCATGCCGGGGCGGGCGGCGACGATGGTCAGGTCGCCGTCGTGGAGGCCGGCCGTCTTGGCGTCGAGCTTCTCGTAGCCGGTGGAGATGCCGGTGATGCGGTCGCCGCGCTCGGCCGCCTTGGAGATCTGCTCGAAGGCCGCCTTGAGGACGGTGGCCAGCGGCTGGGTGGCGGTGGAGTCGGCGGTGCGCGCCAGGTCGTAGACGGCCTGCTCGGCGCCATCGATGAACTCCTGCACCGTGCCCACGTCGCCGTAGCCCTCGGCGGCGATGCGCTGGCACTGGGCGATGAGCTGCCGGACGCGCCACTTCTCGTAGACGATGCGTGCGTGTGCGGCCACGTGCGCCACTGCCGGGGTGGCGTCGGAGAGCTGCGCCAGGTACCCGGCGCCGCCGATCTGCGCCAGCACCTCGCGATCGCGCAGCCAGGAGGCGACGTTGACGATGTCGATCGGCGTGGCCGCCAGGGCCAGCGCCTGGCACCCCTCGAAGACCTTGCCGTTGGCGTCGCTGTAGAAGTGCTCGGGCTTGAGCAGCTCGAGGACGCGGTCGAGCGCGTCGCGATCGAGCAGGATCGCGGAGAGCACCGCCGCCTCGGCGTCGAGGTCGTGCGGCGGCACGCGGCCGGCGATGATCGGCGGCTCGAGCTTCTGGGGCCGACGCGGCCCCCGCCCCTGCTGCTGGAGCATGTTCATACCGATGCAGAGCGGATGAGGATCGTCACAGCAAGGCCCCAGCGTTCACACGGGTTTTCCACATCGCTTGCCTCCAAACGGCAGACGCCCCGCGGGCGCTGGCCCACGAGGCGTCTCGATGCATCGCTTGCTAGCAGAGGCGCGCCGGCAACGCGAGAGGTTAGCGGACGAAGAATGTCCCATCGGCGATCGGCGTGCCGTGAAGCCCGCCTGCTCTAGGTCGCTCTGCCCTTCGCGCTCCTCTCGAGGGTGATGGCTGCCACCGCCTCGCTCAGCGTCTCCAGATCGAACGGCTTGGCCAGGAACCCGCGCACGCCGAGGTCGAGGATGCGCTGCGCCTCCTCGTTCAAGGCGAAGCCGGTCGTCAGCAGCACCGCCACGTCCGGGTCGATGTCGCGGAGCGCCAGGTAGGTGGCGCGGCCGTCCATGCGCGGCATCACCATGTCCAGGACCACGGCCACGATGTCCGCGCGGCGCTCGGTGAAGGCGCGCACCGCCGCGGCGCCTTCCTCGCAGGCGATGACGTCGTAGCCGAGCTCCCGCAGGGCCATGCTGGTGGCGTTGAGGACGATCTTCTCGTCGTCGATGACGAGCACCGTGCCCCGCGTCGGCTGTGGGCTGGTGCGCGCCGCTGGCGCGGGGCGCTGCCGCTGGCCGGGGGCGGCACGGAAGATGGCGCGCATGATGGTGCCGCGGCGCGGGGCGTCGAGGACATCGATGACCCCGCCGTGGCTCTCGACGATGCCCAGCACCGTGGCCAGCCCGAGGCCCACGCCGCGCGCGCCGCTGCTGTCCTTGGTGCTGAAGTAGGGCTCGAAGATGCGGTCGCGAATGCCCGGCTCGATTCCCGGCCCCTGGTCCTCCACCTCGAGCACCACGTGTGGCCCCGGGGAGAGCGGCGGCAGGCGTGCCGCACCCAGTTCGTCGAGGTCCAGATCGCGCGTGCGTACCTGGGCGCGGCCGCCGGCGGGCATGGCCTCGCGCGCGTTGACGAGCAGGTTCATCACCAGCTGCTCGAGCTGGGAGTGGTCGGCGAGCACGTCGCGCGTGGCAGTGAGCGACTCCTCGATCTCCATCCGGCGGTCGATGCCGCGGCGGGTCAGGGCGGCGGTGGCCGCCACCACTTCGTCGAGCGAGACGCGCGCTGCCAGGTTCTTGCCGCGGCGTGCGAAGCCGAGCAGAGAGCGTGTCAAACGCACGCCGCTCTCGGCGGCCTGCTCGATGCCGTCCAGGCACTCGAGCCGGAAGGCATCGTGCTCGCTGCGGCGCAGGGTGCCGGCGATGACCCGCACCGCGGCCAGCAGGTTGTTGAAGTCGTGGGCGATGCCGCCGGCCAGCTTGCCGATGGACTCCATCTTCTGGTTGCGGATCGCCCGTGCCTCGCTCAGCTCCCGCGCCGCCTCGGCCTCGACCTCGCGGCTGATGTCGGCGAAGGCGATGACCACGTGGGTGATGGTCTCACCGGCGAAGAGCGGTCGCGCGTGCGCGCGCACGAAGACCCGGCGCCCGTCGTGCCGATGGATGACGATGTCCTCGATGGTGATGGTGCTGCGCGCCGCGAGCGCGGCCACGAAGGGCAGCTTGTCCTCGGGGTAGAGGTTGCCCTGCCGGTCGTGGATGCCGTACGGCTGCGAGTACTTGCCGACGCCGACGTCCTGGAAGGCGACGACGCCCATGATCTCCTGGAAGAGGGGGTTGGCGTAGGCCAGCTCGCCGCCAGGGACTCGCGCCACCCACAGCGCCAGCGGCAGCTCGTCGAGCAGCCTGCCCAGCAGCGCGGATTCTTCCTCGGGCGTCACGTGCGCTCAGCACTACTCCTGGCGTGCTGGGTCGACCAGTGGCGAAACGACGAGGCCCCGGCGCGTGCGCCGAGGCCTCGTTGCGCCGACATTGCGTGCCGGCGGTCCAGTGCCCGCCTACTTGGCGGCGACGGTGATCTCGATGGTCGCGTTGATGCCGGTGCCCAGGCGGACCGGCACCGGGAAGGTGCCCAGCGCCTTGAGCGGCTCGGTGTCGATGCGGCGGCGGTCGACGGCGAAGCCCTGCTGCTCCAGCGCCTCCTCGATGTCCCGGGTGGTCACCGAGCCGTAGAGCTTCTCGCCCTCGCCGACGGGGCGGGTGATGGTGATCTTCAGCGCGTTGAGCTTCTCGGCGAGCTGCTCGGCCTCGCCCTTGAGCTTTCCGGCGCGCGACTCGGCGACGCGCTTCTCGTGCTCGATGCGCGCCACGTTCTCCTGGCTGGCGGAGACCGCCAGGCCACGGGGAATGAGGTAGTTGCGGGCGAAGCCAGGACGAACCTTGACCAGCTCGCCGCTCTTGCCGACGTTGTGGAGATCCTCGGTGAGGACGACGTGCAGATGCGTGGGCATGGTTATCTCCTCACGCCGTCACGGTGAACGGCAAGAGCGCGATGTTGCGCGCGCGCTTGATGGCCAGGGTGACCTTGCGCTGATGACGCGCGCAGTTGCCGCTGATGCGGCGAGGGACGACCTTGCCGCGCTCGCTGATGAAATACTTGAGCGCCTGCGGGTCCTTGTAGTCGATGATCAGCACCTTGTCGGCGCAGTACCGGCAGACACGCTTGCGGCCCAGGCGCCGGCGCCCGGGGGCGTCGGAGTTGAGATCCGGCGCGCGGCCGAAGTCGCGGTCGTCGTCGTAGGAGTTGCTGCGGCCACCGCCGCCGCCGCCGCCACCGCCGCCGCCGCCGCCGCCGCCACCACCGCCACTACCGCCACTACCGCCACTACCGCCGCCAGGCCCGCCCACGTCGATGTTTCGCTGACTCATGGCTCAGGTCTCCTCGTCGTCGGTGGTGGCGGCCTCGGGCTCCGCGGCCTCGGCCGGCTCCACCTCTTCATCGGGGACGCCCGGAGGCGGCGCATCGTGCCGCTCGACACGGCGATCGACGTCGACCAGGCCGAGCTGGCGCTCGCGCGAGTCGTCGCGGTCGTCGTCGGTGGGCGGAAGCTCGACGCGCTCGAACTTCACGTCCTCCTCTGCCACGGCCAGGCCCTCGACCTCGACGTCGCCGCGGACGAGCACCGTCTGGTACTTGAGCACGCCGTCGGTGAGGCGCAGGCTGCGCTCGATCTCGTCGACGACGCGGCCGCCGCCCATGTACTTCAGGTAGATGTAGACACCGCGGCGGTGCTTGGCGATGTCGAACGCCAGCCGGCGGCGGCCCCAGAGCTCCACCTTGGTGAGGCGGCCCTTCTCCTTGCCGACGACCTCGGCGATGCGGTTGCCGAGCTTGTCGGCGCTCTCTGCGTCGATGTCCGGACGCAGGATGTAGATGGTCTCGTATTCTTTGGCGCGGTTCGGCGCCGTGACGGCTCTGCTCACGTTGTGTCCTCCCGGACGGGGCCGCTTCCCGTGGTCGGGGAGCGGGCCGAGGCCCCGGGGACGAATGCCCCGGAGCGAGGAACCCGGACCGCGGCGCGGCCAGGGGGGCGGCTTCTTAGCACACCCCTGGGCCAGGGGAAGACTCTACTGGGCCCCGCCCCCGCGCGCCTCCGGCTCCCCGCGGGAAGCGGCCGCTCCGCCGAGCTCCGCGGCGCGCTCGGCGCCCCCGCAGGGCCGGCAGCGGAGCCGGTGGCGGGCGCCGCACCGGCCTCGGCGGCAAGCGCCTCCGCCGCCGCCTCGACGCGGGGCGGCCTGGGCGGCCGCGGGGGCCTGGGCCGCACGTTGCGGGCATTCATCGCCGGGCCCAGCCCGCGGCGGGCGATGTCGAGCACCGCGCCCACCGACTGTTTCACCAGCTCGGCCAGCTGCGCCGACTCGGCGCCGTCGAAGGGCGCGAGGACGAACGAGGCGACCTCGCCGCGGAAGCCGGGCGGCGGACGGCCGATCCCCACGCGCACGCGCACGAACTCCGGCGTTCCCAGACAGGCGATGATCGACCGCAGCCCGTTGTGCCCGGCATGACCGCCGCCGACCTTGATGCGCACCTGACCGAATGGCAGGTCGAGCTCGTCGTGCACCACGCACACCTCGGCCGGGTCGTGCTTGTAGAACGCCGCCGCGGCCTGCACGCTACGGCCGGACTCGTTCATGTACGTCTGCGGCTCGAGCAGGACCAGCTGCGCGTCGCCGACGTCGGCCCGCGCCACCCGCGCCTGGAACTTGTCGCGCCACGGATCGGCCTCGAGGCGCTCGGCGAGCGCCTCGAGGACCATGAAGCCGACGTTGTGCCGGTGCGCCGCGTACTTCGGGCCCGGGTTTCCGAGGCCGACCACCATGCGCACGGGCGGCTCTCCGTGATCGGCGGACGCCGCCGGTTACTTCTTCTTGTCGCCGCCCGGCTTGGCAGCGGCAGCGGCGGGTGCAGCGCCCGCGGCGGGTGCAGCACCCGCGGCCGGGGCCGCGCCCGCGGCAGGTGCGGCGGCAGCGCCCGCGGCAGGGACAGCGCCGGGGAGGGCCTCGACGACCTCCTCCTTCTCGGGGATGTTGACCACGACGATCGTCTGGTCCTCGTGGAGGCGGATGGCGACGCCCTCGGGCATCTGGATGGAGCCGGCCTTGAGCGACTCGCCCATGTCGAGCTCGCTGATGTCGACCTCGACGAAGGAGGGGATCTTCTCCGGGAGGCTGCGCACCGGGATGCGGCGGAAGATGACCTGGAGGATGCCGCCGCCGACCACGCCCTTGGACTTGCCGGTGGTGTGGAAGGGGACCTCGACGTCGACCGGCTGGTCGAGCTTCACCTGCACGAAGTCAGCGTGCACCAGCTCCCGGGTGATGGGGTGGTAGGCGTAGTCGCGCACCATGACGGTGAGCGGCGACTCGCCCTCGATGGCCAGCTCGAGCACGGAGTTCTGCCCGTGGTCCGAGCCGAGCACCTTGAGCAGCGCCTTCGGCGACACCGCCACCGGCATGGCCGCCAGGTCGCGCCCGTAGGCGACGGCGGGGATCTGGCCCTCGCGGCGGAGTCGGTTGGCGGGGCCCTTGCCAGCGCTGTCGCGGCGGGTGGCTGAAAGCTTGATGATGTCCATGCGCGCTCCTGAGGTGGCGATCGGTTACCCGGGGCCGGTTGCCCGGGGACGAGGCCGCGCGGGGCTAATAGCAGAAGTGGGCCCGGCGGGAAGGGAAACAGCACCGACCCCGCCGCGGTCCTGTGGGTTCACACGTCCCTGCAGCGACGTGTCGGGCCGGTGAGAAGGGTGCTGGCTCCCGTGCAGAACCAACGCTCCTGGCTGCCATCCGGCGGGTCTCAGGGGCGGCACGCCCCTGCTGATTAGCGGCGGCACGCCCCTGCTGGTTCGACTATACGAACAGCGAGCTCACCGAGTCCGAGTGGTGGATGCGACGGATGGCCTCGGCGAGCAGGCGGGCCACGGAGACGACCTTGAACTTGCCGCTGTCGCGCGCGGCGTCGGTGAGGGGGATGGAGTTGGTGACCACCACCTCGGTGATCGGCGAGTCCTTGATGCGCTGCACCGCCGGACCGGAGAGGACGGCGTGCGTGGCGCAGGCGGCCACCTTGGTGGCGCCCGCCTTCTTCAGGGCGTTGGCGGCGTTCACCAGGGTGCCGGCGGTGTCGATGATGTCGTCGAGGATGAGGCAGGTCTTGCCCTCCACCTCGCCGATGATGTTCATGACCTCGCTCTCGTTGGCGCGCTCGCGGCGCTTGTCGATGATGGCCAGCGTGCCGTCGAGGCGCTTGGAGTATGCGCGCGCACGCTCCACGCCGCCGGCGTCGGGCGAGACGATGACCGTGTCGCGGCCGTAGCTCTGGCGCAGGTGATCCTCGAGCAGCGCCGGCATGGCGAACAGGTGATCGAAGGGGATGTTGAAGAAGCCCTGGATCTGCCCGGCGTGCAGGTCGATGGCCACGATGCGGTTGACGCCCGCGGCGACGATGAGGTCCGCGAAGAGCTTGGAGGTGATCGGGGTGCGCGGCGCGACCTTGCGATCCTGGCGGGCGTAGCCGTAGTAGGGGATGACGGCGGTGATCGAGCCGGCCGACGCGCGGCGCAGCGCATCGACCATGATCAAGAGCTCCATCACGTTGTCGTTCACCGGGGAGCAGGTCGGCTGCACCACGTAGGTGTCGACGCCGCGCACGTTCTCCTGGATGACGACGAACGTCTCCCCGTCCGAGAATCGCGAAACCTTGGATTTTCCGACCGGCACCTCCAGGTACTGGCAGATGTCGTGGGTCAGGGAGGCGTTCGCGTTCCCCGAGAAGATGCTGACCTTCCTGACCACGGCGCGCCTCCCTCGGAGTAGAGGCTGCGCGGGTTAACAGTCGCCCCGGGGGCCGTCAAGCACGGGCCCACGGTTTCGCCGGTTCGCACAGATGCGGCCCGCGTTTGCGTGCGCCAGCGCGCTTCGGTAGTTCTCCGTGCGTGACCCAGGGAGCAGCGATGCCGCCGCGCGCCGCCTTGGTCAGCATCGGCAACTTCGATGGCGTGCACCGCGGCCACCAGGCGGTGCTTGGCGAGCTGGCGCGCCTGGCCAGGCTGCGCGAGCTGGCGCCGGTGGTGCTGACCTTCGACCCGCACCCGCTGCAGGTGCTGGCCGGCGTCGCGCCGGGGCGGCTGTGCACCACGGCGCGCAAGCGCGAGCTGGTGGCGCGCGTCTCACCGGAGATCGAGGTGGTGGTGCGGCGCTTCGACGCCGAGCTGGCCGCCTTCTCCCCGGAGCGCTTCGCCGCCGAGGTGCTGGCGCACGACCTGCACGCCGCGGTGGTGCAGGTCGGCGAGAACTTCCGCTTCGGGCGCGAGCGCGCCGGCGACTTCGCGGCGCTCACCCGCCTCGGCGGCGAGCTCGGCTTCGAGACGCGCGCGCACGCCATGTGCGGCGATGGCGGCGGAGCCTGGTCGAGCAGTCGCGTGCGCGAGGCGCTGGCCGACGGTCGCGTGGACGAGGCCTGCGCGCTGCTCGGGCGCCCGCACATGGTCTCCGGTCCTGTGCTGCACGGGGACCAGCGCGGCCGGACCATCGGCTTCCCGACCTGCAACCTCGGCGAGCCGGTGGAGGCGCTGCCGGCCAGCGGTGTCTACGCAGTGCTCGTCGACCGCGTGCACCAGGGCCAGGCCCTGGCGCTGGCCAAGGGGGTGGCGAACGTCGGCGTGCGCCCGACGGTGGCTGGGCCGGGCGCGCGGCCCACGATGGAGGCGCACCTCTTCGACCTCTCGGCCGACCTCTACGGCGCCGAGCTTCGCGTTCACCTCGTCGCCCGCCTGCGGCCCGAGCGGCGCTTCGCCGGCCTCGACGCCCTGAAGGCCCAGATCGCCCGCGATGC
Organism: Polyangiaceae bacterium; assembly: GCA_037720395.1. Classification (GTDB taxonomy): domain Bacteria; phylum Myxococcota_A; class Polyangia; order Polyangiales; family Polyangiaceae; genus JBBJMR01. The sequence goes on along the minus strand of JBBJMR010000062.1, from coordinate 13,897 downwards.
CGAGGCGGCGCGCGTCGCGCTGGCCACGGCCGTCCCCGACGCTGGCGCCGCTGGCGCCTGGTGGTGAGCCGCCGGCACGGGGCCCCGCCTCGCGTGACTCTGTTGGTGCCGTTCGGCGACATCCGTCGGCGCGCGTGCCTCGGGCCTTGGCCGCCGCGCCGCGCACGACTACGGTCGCGCCGGTGACGCGGCAATCGCTGGACGGGCTGACGCGAGAAGAGCTGGTGGAGCGTGCCGAGCGCCTCGGCGTGGCGCGGCCGCGCGTCCTCACCCAGGCGGAGCTCATCGACGAGATCCTGGGCCGCACCACCACCGGGCGCGAGCGCACCCGCGCCCGCGGGTGGCTCGGTCGCGCGCGCGACGTGGTGGCGGGCGTCATCGAGCGCGGCCTGCACCTGCCGGAGGTGGCCAAGGCGCTGCGCTCGACGCCCGCCGAGAAGCGCTGGCCGGAGCCGCCACCGCCGCTGCCGACCATCACCCTGGCCGAGATCTACGCGGCGCAGGGGCACCTCGACCGCGCGGTGACTGTCCTCGACGACGTCCTGGCACGCGAGCCGGCGCACAGCGACGCGCGCGCGCTGCGCGAGCGGTTGCAGAGCCAGTCGGCAGGTGGGCGACGCGCGGCCTCGTCGACGCGCGCCCCGGCGGCGGCGCGCCGCCGCCGGGCGCGGAGAGCGCGAGCGCCGCCCCGGCCGCGGAGCCGATGCGCTCGGACACGCCGCCACCGCCCTCCGTCGTCGAGCCGACCACGGCGGCCGGTGAGCCGGCGCTGCCGGAGCGCTACGACGTGGACGAGGTGGTGGCCATCGCCGTCGATCCGACCACGCTCTATGTCTACTGGGAGGTGCGCCCGGTGACCATGGCGCGGGCGCGCGCGCGTCGCACCGAGGGCGCGCTGGCGCTGCGGGTGGTCAGCGTCATTGCCGGCTGGGACGGCCCCGTCGCCGAGACGCGCGATCTGCGTGTCGACGCGCGCTTCGGCGACAAGTTAATCCGCGACCTTCCCGCCGGGGCCAGCGTGCGGGTCAGCATCGGCTGGTCGGCGACGCCCGTGCGCAGCGGCACGGCGGCGGACTTCGAGCCGTTCGCGGTCGGCGTGGAGGTCTCCGCGCCGCGCGGCATCCCGCATCCAGGCCCGGAGGCGCGCGCGGAGAGCGTCGGCCTGTGGAGCGCGACGCCCGGCGGCGGCCGGGTCGGCGCGGCGGTCGGGCCCGCGTTCGCAGAGGCGACGCCGGACGGCGGCGCGCCTGCGGCGGCCCGGGCCTTCCGTCGCCTTTCGGGCGGCGCCCGCGTGGAGAGTGGGCCGCGCAGCGGCCGCGCCCGCACGCCGCAGGGTTCGGCGAGACGGAGACCCGTCACTGGGGAGCGCCGGGCCCCGGCGGCTCCAGCGCGCTGTCGCGCCGCCGCGCGCGCGGCGGCGCCAGCGACCTTCCCGCGGAAGCTGACGAATCGACCGCGGCGCGCGGGTCGCGCAACCGGCGCCGCGGCGCCGTCGATACAGACGGCATGCTGCCCGCGCGTCACGCCCCCGTCCTCGTCGCTCGTCTCGCCCTGGCCATCGCGGCGCTCCTGCACGCGCCGTCGCTGCATGCCGATGAGGACGACCTCGGTCACGCGCCCATCCCGCTCGACGCGCGCGACGTGCCCCCGCACGAGATGTGGGACGCCGGCGAGGGCAGCGGACCGTGGGTGGCCATCGAAGGGGGCGCCGTTGTGCGCTCGGAGGGCAAGCGTGAAGTCGGCGGGATGTTGCTCGTCGGGCTGCCGTTCGATCGCTGGGCGCGGCGGCGCGCGCGCGCCGAGGCGGGCGGCGCGCTGGCGCAGGTGCCCCCGCGGCTCGACGAGCCGGTGCGCCCGCGCCGACGCGCCGCCGGATCTCCGGCGCTCGAGCCATCGGCTGCGGCGCCCGCGCCTCCGCTGCCCGCGCCCGAGTCGCCCGCGCCAGACCCGCCCCCGCTGGTGCTGCGCGTGACCCCGACCGCCGCCCGGGCCGCGGTGCGCGCGGCGCTGCGCCAGGCGCGCCTGGAAGACGCCGAGGCGCGCATCGACTCGCTCGCCTCACGCGCGCGCAGCTCTGCGCTCCTGCCGGAGCTGCGCCTGCGCGCCACGCGCCTGCTCGACGAGGCCGAGTCCCTGTCACCGACCGAGTACGATCCCGGTCGCACCACCGCCACCGGCGGCACCAGCACCTGGCTGGAGGCGCGCGCCACCTGGCGCCTCGACCGCCTCGTGTTCGCCGACGAGGAGGTGCCGCTGGAACGCCTGCGTCACGACCGGGCCGAGGCCGAGGCACGCGTCGCCGCGCGCACGCTGGAGCTCCTCTTCGCGTGGCAGCGCGCCCTCACCGTGGAGGCCGACCTGGCGCGTCCGGTCGAGGAGCGCGTGGAGGCCACGCTGCGCGTGCTGGAGTGCGAGGCGTCGCTCGACGTGGTGACCGACGGCTGGTTCTCGCGCTGGCGCGGCAAGGTGGGCCGCTGACACTCCGCCAGGAGGCCTCGATCCTGCCGAGGCGCCGCCAGGAGACCTGTCGAGGGCTCGCCAGGATGCCTGGGCACCGCGTGGCACGTTCAGATGTAGTCGTCGGACAGCTTCACCCGGCGCTTGCCCTCGCCGACGGCGCCGTCCTTGTCGGTGACTCGCACCGTCACGTCCAGCTCCTTGCCGAGCAGCTCCTCGATGGGGTGCTCGGCGGAGTCCAGGCGGAAGCGGAGGCCGGGCAGCTTGCAGTACCCGCCCTCGCCCTGGTCGAAGGTGAACACCACCTTGTACGGGTCTGCCACGGCGTCGACGTCGACGAAGCTGCCCAGCACCTCGGTGATCGAGCCGGACTGGGTGAGGTTCTTGACCCGGATGGCCACCCAGATGTGGAAGCCTCCCTGCGGTCCGGCCTCGACCTGGCCGACCTCGCCGTCCTCCATCGGCAGGTAGTCGGCCTGCCCGCGGCCGACGATGACCACCGGCGCGCCGCCGCCCACCGGCTTGCAAGCGTCGGGCGTGGCGCCCCAGCCGGGCTGGTAGTCGCCCAGCTCCGAGGGCTCGACGCGCGGCGACGTGCAGCTGCCAGAGATGCACGTCTCGCCGTCGCCGCAGCTCGGGGCGGCGTTGCCGGCGCACGCCGCCTCCAGGCGTACCGGGAGCAAGAGCTTGCGGCCGGCGACGGCCTCCGTCTCGGCGCGGCGCGTGACCAGCGCTGGACCACTGGCGCCGAACGCGGCGAGCTCCAGCGCCACCGGCGCCCCGCCCTGCAGCGCACCGCTCGGCAGCTCCAGCGGAAACGCGAGGTCGTCCGTGAGCTCCCGCTCGAGGAGCACCGTGTCGCCGCTGGTCAGGCGTGCCTCGAGGCGCGCGATGTCGACCTGGGCGCGAAGCTCGCTGGTGACACCGACGACCACCTCGGCGGCATCGCCCTCTGGCGGCGGGTCATCCCCGCCGCAGCCAGTGGCCAGCGCGGCCAGCACCATCGTCAAGGAAGCGCGAACAAGCATCCACGGATGGTACCCGCCGTCTGCGGCGATGCCACCCGACGCGGGTGCGTCCAGGAAGAGCAGGCCTTACGCCGTGCCGAGACGACGTAGCGCGGTCAGTTGACGCCCTCGAGGGCGGCGAGGAACTCCTCCGGCGGAACGAAGTCCGTGAAGCGCTTCCGCTCCGCGCCGGTGGAGTCGTAGATGACCAGCGTCGGCAGGCCAACGACCTTGTACTTGCCCTTGACCGCCTCGACCTGCGGGTCCTCGTCGTTGGTGGCGTCCACCTTCACTCCGACGAAGTTGCCGGCCTTGGCCATGACGCGCGGATCCGACAGGGTCTCCTTCGCCAGCGTCTTGCAGGCGCCGCACCACTCCGCGGTGAAGTCGACGATCAGCGGGCGCTTCTCGGACCTGGCCTTGGCCACCCCCTCCGTCTCGGAGTGGCCCCAGGAAAGGAGTTGCACCGGCGCGCCGTCGGTGCCCTGGACGGCGGTCGGCATCACCGTCTCCCGCGGCTTGTCCATCGCGGCCAGGAAGAGGAAGCCGCCGGCCACGGCGGTGCCGATGCCGAGCACCTTGCGCACCTTGGTGCTGGTGCCGCCGTCCTGCCAGTCGAGGTGGACCGCACCGATGGCCACGCCGGCGATGACCACCGCGGCCATGGCGGCGAGGAAGACGGTGGTCGGCTGGGCGATGGCCGCCAGGGCGGGGAAGGGCGCCTTCAGGAAGTAGAGCGCCATCACGATCATGACCACGCCGAAGAACGACTTCACCCACAGCATCCACTTGCCGCCCTTGGGCAGGGAGACGGCGAAGGTGCCGACGAGCCAGAAGGGGATGCCCAGACCGATCGCGTACATGGCGCCGAACACCGCGCCGAGCCCCACGTTCCGCGACTTGCCGATGAAGAGGAGGATGCTGGTGGCCACCGGGCCGACGCACGGTGCGGCGATGAGGCTGCTCACCAGGCCGAGCAGGAAGGCGCCGCCGTACCCCATGCCGCCGACGCCGGAGAGGCGCTGCTGGAGCGAGTCGGGCAACGTCATCTCGAAGAGGCCGAACATCGACAGGGCCAGCGCGATGAACACCGCCGCCAGGAAGAGCACCACCCACTTGTTGGCGAGCGCGGCGCCGAAGAGCGAGCCGGAGAGCGCCGCGCCCACGAACATGGGCGTGAACAGCGCCACGATGCCGAGGACGAAGCACGTCGAGAGCAGCATCGCCTGGCGCCGCGACTTCGCCTCGCGGGCGCCGAAGATGCTCACCGTGATCGGGATCATCGGGAAGACGCACGGCGTGACGCAGGTCAGCAGGCCGAAGACGAGGGCCACCCCACCGGCGGCGATGGGGCCGAGAATGGGGCCCAGGCCGAGGGCCAGATCGAAGGCTGTCTTGTCGTTGGCGAGCGCCACCGAGGGCACCCCCAGGACGAGCACCGCCGCGACCAGACTCCAGGCCAGCGCCCGGGCGCTGATGGTCCGACGATCCAGGGCCGGCCCCGCTCGCCCGGGCCCCACCGGCGGCGCATCCCCAGAAACCCTGCGAACTTTGCCCGGTGGAGGTGCGGCGGAGGGGGTCACAGCCGCCGAGTTTAGCAAACCCCCGGCCGCGCGCTCGACCTCGCTGCGCCGAGCGACCTCATTCCAGCTCCTCGAGCAGTCGCCGCGCCTCGGCGACCTCCGCGCCCAGAGCGATGGCCATGGCCGCGCGGCCCGATACGGTGCGGCGCACGAAGGCGTCCAGGTACCGTTTGGCCTCCTCGATGCGCCCTGCGTAGAAGGCCATCTGGCCGAGCACGAAGCGCCCGTACCCCTGACCGGCGGGCACTTCCGCGAGCCGGTCCATGAGCACTCCGAGATCGCGACGGCGCTTTCCCTGGGCGCACTGCACCACCGCCAGATGGCCCTGATAGAGCGGTCGGTCCGAGGTGCCCCAGCGCGCCGCGCGCGCCAGCGCCGCTGCCGCCTCCGGGTAGCGCCGGGCCAGGAAGTAGACGCTTCCCAGCGTCCACCAGTGGAACGCCTTGCGCGCCGCCGGCGCGGTGCGGGCGGCGAGGCGAAGGTGCCCCGCCGCGCCGTCCACGTCGCCCATGGCCGAGCATGCACGCGCTGCGTCCTGGTGGATGACGTCCCGCAGCACGCCGAGCTGCAGGTTCTGCTCTGCGGCCGCCAGCGCCTCGGCGAAGCGGCGCGATTCGTAGAGCGCGAGGTAGAGCTGGCGCAGCGGCATCGACTGGGTCGTCCGGTCCAGCGGCCCGCGCCGGGCCAGCCCCCGCCGTGCCCAGAGTGCCCGCGCCCGGGGCGTCTCGGCGCGCATGGCCCGCGCCAGCAGATCCTCCGGCGAAGGCGTCGGCGCGCGCGTCGCGGGGCGCTCGCCACTCGCGGTCCGCGTGCCGCTTGCCGGGCCGCGGCCGCCGGCGCTGTCGGTCGCCCGGGTCTCCCGTCGTGCACCCGTCGACGGGCCGTCCCGTGGCCCGTCTGTCGACGGGCGCTCCCGTCGCCCTGCCGACGGAGGCTCCCGTCGCCCACCGGCCGGGGAGGCGCGCGCCAGGCCCGGTACGTCCGAGCCGTCCCTCGACCTACGCACGTCCACAGGTTAGCAGCACCTGTACAAGCGTCCAGAATCGGGCAGGTTTTCTGATTGCGCGGGCGCGGTTGGCGAACCATCGTGCCCGGCCAGGATGTCCCCCTCCACCGCCCGCCACGCCGCCCGCTCGCGCGCGCCCCTGCCGCACGGCGCCGCACGCGCAGCCACGACAGGTCGGCGGTCTCCTGGCGGCGGCTCGACGGGTCGGCGGCCTCCTGGCGGAGGCTCGACAGGTCGGCGCTTTCCCGGCGGAGTCCCCGGCGGTGTCCGGCTGCCGCGGGGTGTCTCCGGCGCGCTCACCGCCATCCTGCTCGCCTTGCTGCTGCTGCCAGGATGCGGGCACCCGGCCACGCACGCGGAGTGCGAAGAGATCCTCCGGCGCGCCGCCGAGGTCGAGCTCCTGCAGCAGAAGACGCCGCCCGACAAGATCGCTGCGCGCGTCGAGGAGGCCGCACAGGCACGCGGCGGCGAGCTGACCGCGAAGTGCGTCGGGAAGCGGATCACCAACGAGGCCATGGCCTGCATGCGCAAGGCGCAGACGCCCGACGAGCTCGAGGCCTGCCTCGACTGAGATGGCGACGCCGACACGCGGCGAGCTCGGCGCGGCCGCGGCCATCGTCCTCTGCTGCGCGCTGCTTGTGCTGGTGGTGCGCCCGCTGTCGCGCGGTCTCGCAACGCGCCCCACGGCCGCGCAGTGCGCCGACCTGTTCCAGCGCCGGGCCGAGCAGGTGGCGCGCGCACAGGGCCGAGCGCCGCGCAGCGACGGCGACCGCGCGCTGCCCGCCTCCGCCACGCCGGAGGCCATCGCGCGCTGCGTGCAGACGCTGACTGCCGAGGATGCCCGCTGCGCGCTGGCGGCCAGCGGAGCGGACGAGTTCGAGCGCTGCCTCACGCCCTGACGCCGTTGCCGCAGACACTCGGGATGTCTCCAGCCGCGCACACCGTGTGCACCGAGCGCGCGTGGCGCGGCGCGATGGATCACTGTGTTAGGCTCGTTGCGCGGCGAGCGCGCGCTCGCGCCGTGGACAACACGTGAAAGCACACTCGCCCCTGCTCGGCTTCAACAACAACGTCAAGCACAAGGGGCGCGTGTTCCATATCCAGACCGAGGACTCGGGAGCGCGCCACCCGCACATCATCTCCCACCTCTTCGCCGACGGCGGTCGCATCCTCAAGACCACCAAGACCTCGTACGCCGAGCACGTGGGCGCCGATCGCATGGCCGACATCGTGCGCGGGCTCATGAAGGAGCAGCACAAGGCGATGTTCATCGCCCTGCGCGACGGCGAGTTCGACCCCCTCTTCGAGGGTCTGGTGGGGGCAAACCGATCGCGCCCCGCCGCGCCGCCTGCGCCGCCTGCGCCGCCTTCGTCCGCCTCGTCGCTGGTCGACGGGGTGCCTGCGTCGCCGAGCGCACCCGCCGTGCAGGGCAAGGACCAGGGTGCGGCGGCCATGGCCAAGACGCTGCCTGCGCCACCCGGGCAGCCCGAGGCCGGCAAGCCCGGCCCGCAGATCCACGCACCCGATACGCGCGGCGTGAGCGCGACCGCGCTCACCTCGGCGGCCCTCGCGCAGCCGGGCGACATGGCGGCACCTGCCCCGCCCCTCGACGCGGAGCTGGGCGGCAAGGCGGACGCCGACCTGGCCGCCATGGAGCGCGCCGCCGACGCGCCGCAATCGGCCGTGTTCCAGCAGATCTACGACCTGCCCCCGCCGCCGGCGGCGGTGCTCGGCAAGAAGCGTCCCAGCGACGTCCCCGCCGGCAGCTACCGCACCGTCTCGCCGCAGCGTCCCACGTCGTCAATCCCCGCCCCCGCGCCCCGGCGACACCGAGCCCGCGCCGAAGCCGGGGGCAACGCGGGCGCTACGCGCCCACGCGGCCAGCCGCGATCTTCACCAACGCCCGCCCCGCCGACGGCGCCAGCATCTTCGGCGAGGACCTGATCAGCGAGAAGTCTCTCGACGAGGTGATCCTCAGTTACCTCGCCGAAGATCTGGACTCGCAGCCACCGAAGAAGTGAGCCCCGCGGCCCGGAACAAGGCCCGCGCCGCGAAGGCCGCGGCCACTGGCGAGGAGCGCGCCCCGCGCACGCAACGCGCCGCCGAAGCCGGACGCTCCGCGGACGGCGCGCGCCTCGGCCCGCGCGACCATCGCCCGAGCGCGCTGGCGCCGGCGCCGGAGCGCGCCGCGACCGCGCGTCGCATCTGGCTCTACCCGCTCTCGGTGCTCACCGGCATCAGCATGTCCGCCTTCTTCCTGGTCCACGAGATGGACGTGGTCCACGGCTCCGGCCCCGGCGGCGGCTTCTGGGATGTCTTCTTCACGCTCTCCGTCTCCGATGCGTCGCAGGCCATGGGCGGCATCGGCGAGGTCATCGCCGCCATCCTGGGCATCGTCATCACCGTGGCGTCGATCATCGTGCAGCTCGCGGCCACGCGCTACTCGGCGCGCGTCACCGAGATGTTCTTCCGCGATCGCACCAACCTGGCGGTGATGGCCTTCTTCGTGGTCAGCGCGGTCTTCTCGCTGTGGGTCAACTTCTCCATCCGCGCCGCCGCCGATGGCTCGGAGCCGACCTTCGTTCCCCGCTACGGCGTGCTGGTGACGATGGTCCTGCTCACCCTGAGCCTGCTCCTCATGGCTCCGTACTTCGCGTACGTCTTCGACTTCTTGGAGCCCGACAAGATCGTCGGCCGCATCAAGGCCAGCGGCATCGGTCAGGCGCTGCGCGCCCAAGGGGGCGAGGTCGAGGCGCGCGTCGGGGAGAGGCAGATGCTGGCCCTGTCGTCCCTGGAGCAGCTCGCCGACGTGGCCCTGAACGCCATCGAGGCCAAGGACAAGGGCATCGCCACCGACACCGTGGACGCCGTGTGCGATCTGGTGATCTCGTACCTGCCCCGCAAGGGCGAGCTCGACGAGCGCTGGTTCCAGATCCAGGGCCGCCTGCGGCGCGACCCGGACTTCGTGAGCATGAACACCGAGGCGCTCGACAAGCTCACCGCCACGCACACCTGGCTCGAGTACAAGGCGCTGCGCCAGTACCTGATGATCTATCGAGAGGCGCTGACCCTCCTGCCGGACATCATCAATCTCATCGCCATCGACACCCGCTACATGGGCCAGGCAGCGGTGCGCGCCGGCGATCGCGCGGCGCTCGGCGTGGTGGTGAAGTTCTTCAACACCTACATGCGCCGCGCCCTGAACGCGCGCGACATCGCCGCCGGGTACAACAACCTCAACCAGTACCGCTACCTCGGCGAGGAGCTACTCCAGGCCGGGTGGGACGACGAGGTGGTGCGCATCGCCGAGCACTTCAGGTACTACGCACAGACGGCGCAGGCGAACAAGCTGCCCTTCCTGACGGAGACGGTGGCCTTCGACCTGTGCACGCTCAACGAGCTCGCCCACGACCTCGGCTCGGGCTGTCGCGAGGCGCTGCTGCGAACCTTCCTCGAGGTCGACAAGGAAGCCGACCTCGAGCACCAGGACTCCTGCCTGCGCGGCGTGCGCAAGGCGCAGGTCAAGCTGGCCACCCACTACCTGATGAAGGGCGACGAGGGGCTGGCGCGCAAGATCTGGCGCGACATGAAGGACGAGCGCCCCGATCGCTTGCGCTCCATCCAGTCGGAGCTGCTGGCGGTGACCACCAGCGAGTTCTGGGAGGTCAACGATCGGGGCGGCGTCTTCGAGTACATCGAGCCCGAGCGGCGCGAGTTCATCCACGCCTTCTTCGCGTGGTTCCCGACGGTCAGCGTGCGCCCCCCGCCCCCGGCGGTCGAAGCCGACTGACCGCGACACGCGACATCACCGCCGCGACATCCGAGACGTCGCGGCGGGTCGTAGGGGCGCCAGCCCCACTGCCGGCAGGCCTCTGACCTGACAGAGGGGCGGCACGCCCCTGCTGTCACAGACAAGAGGCGGGGACGTTGGCGCCGCGCAGGGCGGCGCGCACGCCGGCCAGGGCCTGGCGCGCGTTGGGGTCGCTCTTGGCGCCCTGGCAGAGGCTGATGGCCGCGCCGTAGAAGAGCTGCTGATCCGGCGGCGCGCTCTTGGCGTTCTGGCTCAGGGCGCTGCAGCAGGCGGCGATGCCGGTGGAATCGCCGCCGGTCGGCTTGGCGATGGCGCGCATCGAGCCGAAGATGCTGCCCGCGTCGCCGTCCGGATCCCAGGAGCCGACCACGAGCAGGCTCTCGGCGGTCGGCGCCACCCAGGCCGCGCGCGCTTGCACCGCGCCCCGCGTGCACAGGCCGTCGGCGGCGGTGGCCGGGAGCTTGTTCTTGCCGACCGTCAGCGCCTCGGGCGGGTTCCAGGTGCAGTTGGTGAGGCCCAGCGCGGCGCTGGAGGTGGCCACCTTGGCGGCGGGCCCCTCGGCGGCGGCGAAGGAGCTGACCGCGACCTGCGACTTGCCGTCGGCGGTCTTGGAGACAGTCGGGTCGCCCTTGGTGGTCGTCCAGGTGGTCGGCACCTGCAGCGAGCCGGTGGCGCCGGTCTGCGCCACGGCGGTGCCGGTGAGGCCATCGGCGCGGCCGTCGAGCTCGACCTTCACGCGCGGCTCGACCTTGACCGTCGGCTGCTCCACCGTCACCGCCGCAGTGGGCGCGGCGGCGGCGTCGACCGGCGGTGGAACCAGCGGCGTGGGCTTGGTCTCTTCCTTCTCCGGACATCCCGCTGCGAAGCAAAGCAGCGCCACCAAACCCAAGCCTGTGAATGCCTTCATCGGTCGCTCCTCGTGGCCCGACGCGGTGTGCTGGAGCTTCGTGCTCCGGACGCGTCGCGGCGCATCATACGACCGGCCGGCCGCAGGAACGCAAGTGCCGCGCATCCGCCGTGCCGGACGGACCTTCGCGACGCCCGGCCCAGGGTGTGGCATCCAAGCCGCATGACCACCACGTTCTCCGCCTACATGCAGAAGGTGATCGGCAGCGGTCCCGGGGACTGGAACGTCATCGCCCAGCCCCCGATGCTGCAGCAGATGCTCCTGGTGTCCGAGTCGGCGCCGCCTGGCCAGGTGCGCCAGCACATGTCCATCGAGCACCCCTCGTACTCGATGGCCATGCGCAGCGATCTGGGCATCACCATGGTCGCCGGCATCGTCTGCGCGCAGACCTTCGCCGACCCGTGGGCCAGCGCCTTCGGCGACGCGCACACCGAGTACCTGGTCTTCTGTTTCAACGGCGCCCCGGTCTACCGCACGCTGTACGTCGCGGTCGACTCCGAGCATTGCTGGCTGCCCCTGCCGCGCGCCGGCACGAGCGTGGTCCCCAAGCCGTACGCCGAGCTGATGCGCCTCCTCAACGGGCTCACCCGCGAGGTGGGCTACGACCACTACTTCGCGCGGGCGGGCCTGGTGGTGGCCGACGAGCCCTGGCCCGACTGATCGGGCCGCAGCGCGCACTTGTTCGGCGCACGGCGGCCGGTCGTCGCGGCGGCGCGCGCGGCGCTCATCCCAGCGCGTAGCTCGGAAGTCGGATGCCATTGGCGGCGGCCGCGGTGACGCGCTTCACCAGCCAGGGCGAAGCGATCACCCGGTACATCCAGTTGCGGAGCCAGAGGTGCGCGCGCGTTGGCGGCGCGTAGAACCCACCCACGTGGTTCACGCCGCCCTGACAGCGCAGCGCATGATCGCGGATGCGCGCCTGGTAGGCCGTCAGCGCCACCGCGAAGTCTCCGTCGGCCGCCGCCAGCTCACCGGCGAGCACGTAGGCGCCCACCACGGCCAATCCGGTGCCACCGCCGCCGAGGGTGCCGCCCCAGGCCGCGTCCCCGAGCAGGACCACGCGCCCGCGCCAGAAGCGGTCCATGTCGACGCGGGCGATGGCGTCGAAGTACATGTCGTCGCTCCGCTCCACCGCCTCGAGCAGCCGCGGCACCGCCCAGCCGAGCCCGGCGAACGCCTTCACCACCTCGCGCTTGCGCTCTGCGGGCGCCGCGCGTTCCAGGTCGGGCGTGGGATGACGGAAGACGAAGATGGCACGCGTGGATGGGCCGACGTTGCTGATGAGCACCCCTCGACCCGGCGCGCTCATCATCACCCCCGAGCGGTCCAGCCCGAGGTGGTTCGGCACGTCCACCGACGCCAGGTAATGGTCCAGGAAGGTCACCGGCTCGGATCCCTCGAACGCCGCGGCGCGCACCCGCGAGCGAAGCCCGTCGGCGCCGACCACCAGGTCGAAGCGCCGCGCCGCGCCCCTGTCGAAGGTTACCGAGACGCCCTCGGCGTCCTGCTCGAGCACGCGGATGGAGTCGCCGAAGACGTACTCCGCCCGGTCACGAGTAGCCTGGTAAAGGATGCGGCACAGATCGCCGCGCAGGATCTCGATCTCGCCGCTCATGAACGCTGGCGGTAGCTCGAGCACGCGCCGTCCTTCGGCGTCGACCAGCAGCTGAGCACCCATGTGCGTCTGGCGGTCGCGTACCTCTTCCAGGATGCCCATGCGCGCGAGGACCGCCAGCTGCGCCTGACCGCGGAAGTCGACCGCCTGCCCGCCCACGCGCAGCGTGGACGCGCGCTCGACCACGGTGACGCGCAGCCCCAGCCACGCCAGCCACAACGCCAGCGCGGGCCCGGCGATCCCTGCACCCGACACCAGCACGCCCGCCGTACCAGCGCATGGTGGACGACGTGCGCCGTCGCATCGACAAGGGCGAGCTCCGCCCCGGCGACCGGCTGCCGTCCACGAGACGACTGGCCAAGAAGTGCGGCGTGTCGCTGTCCACTGCGAGCAAGGCCCTGCGCACGCTGGTCCAGCAGGGCGTCATCACCGCCCAGCCGCGGGTGGGCACGCTGGTGGCAGCCCGCCGCGGTGCGCGCGACGCGACACGCGAGCCCGAGCTGGGTCGCGAGCGCATCGTGCGCGAGGCCATCGCCATGGCCGACGGAGGGTCTGCCGGCGCTCTCGCTGCGCGGGCTGGCGGCGCGCATGGGCGTGCCGGTGATGTCCCTGTATCGCCACGTGCCGGGCAAGGAGGAGCTGCTCGGCGCCATGACCGAGGTGGTGCTGAACGAGGCCATGCTGCCCGCGCCGGCACCGGCGCACTGGCGCGCGCGGCTCGAGGCTGCCGCGCGGACGTCCTGGAGCGTCTATCGCCGGCACCCCTGGATGGCGCGCGTCATCACCATCCTCCGCCCGCTGCCGCTGGCGGCTTCGCTCGTCCACGCCGATTGGGTCTTCGAAGGCCTGGAGCGTGCGGGAGTCGACGCGGCGACGATCCTGCGCATGCACGTCACCGTCTACGCGTACGTGCAGGGGCTGGCGGTGAACCTGGAGGCGGAGGCCGAGGCTCAGGGCGAGACGGGCATCGACGATCAGGCATGGATGGCCTCCAAGGGCTCCGCCTACGAGGCGCTGGCGAAGTCCGGGCGCTTCCCGGCGTTCGCCCGGGTGACGGAGGAGCTGCAGGAAGGCTTCGACCTGCCCATCGACGCTGTCTTCGAGTTCGGGGTGCGCACGCTGCTGGACGGCTTCGAGCGCATCGTCGCGCCGCCGGTGGATTGACCACGCCGGCCCCGGGCTCAGCGCGCGGGCTGCAACCGCTTCTCGTGGCGCCAGACTCGAGGACGCAGCCTAGGCGGCCAATTACCGGCGGACCGCACCCCTCGCGCGCTCGCTCGTCGTGCGCGTGCCGCTGGGCTCGCGAGAGCAAGTAACATCCCCGCAATGCGCACGCTCTGGCCCCTGGTCTCGTTGCTCGGCTTCTCCGCGCTGGTCTTCGGCGGCGCATGCAGCGAGGACGACGACCCCGACTCGCCCGGGGCCAGCGCCTCCGGGCCGGGCTCGGGCGGCGCCTCCGTCGGCGGTCAGGGTGCCGGCGCCGAGGGAGGCGGGCAGGGCGGTGCGGGCGG
>JBBJMR010000547.1:0-2581 GCA_037720395.1 Polyangiaceae bacterium | reverse complement strand
CGCGATCCGGTTCCCGGCGAAGGCGCCGTTCAGCGCGCCGGGAGTGGCGACGGCCGCGCACCGGGAGACATCCCGATCGAATGTTAGCGTGTAAAAGCCCGCGAATCCCGGGGTTGGTGGCCCGACGCTCACCACGCCGTTGCCCCCAAGGAGCGTGCCGTCCGCCCTGACGACGGCGAAGAGCTGGGTGGCGGGCGCGCCTGGCAGGCCCGGCGATCCCGAGGTCCCCGGTGCTCCGTCGTCGCCCTTCGCGCCTGGCGCGCCTGGAAGGCCGGGCGATCCCGGCGCCCCCGGTGCTCCGTTGTCACCCTTCGTACCTGGCGCACCTTGCGCCCCGGGAGGGCCGGCCGGAATCTGCCCGGCTCTGAAGTCCTGCTTGAGTAGCGAGCTGTCCTGGATGTCTTTCGTGGTGAGGCTGTTGTCCTTGACGTTCTTGCCCGTGATGACGACGGCGGCGTAGGAGGTGCCGCCGCCGAGCACGATGAAGAGCGCGAGCGCTCCCAAATATTGCTGCCGGAAATGAATCAGGACCTTCGCGAACATGCGGCCTCCCGTGTAGGCGCCTCTCTGGCGCTCACTGACATTTGAACCTGTGGATGAGCAATGCCAACGCAAGCTCGGCATCCCCTCACGCGACCAGCTGGCAACGGCGCTCGAAGCTGACTGATACGGGCAACGCAATCAGCGGACCTTGAACTGCGCCCGGTCGGTGCGGCGCTTGGCGACCTCGGTGTTGCCTTCGCGGTCCAGGGCGCGGACGATCGCCGTGAGAGGCCATCTGGCTAGTTCTGCGAGACGGTGAAGGCCCAGCGAGGGCCGGTGGTCGGTCGCCGTCCAGGCAGAGCTGGACGTGGAAAGGCTCGGGCGCGCGGGACTTGACGCTGGCCACCAGCTCCCTTGAGGTGCGCGGGCGGCCGATGCTTTGAGCGTCAAGCGTTCCCGTTTGACTCGACGGCTTGATCCCGCTCGACCGCGAAGGCTGCGATCGACCGCTGGTCTGGTAGTCGTGGGGATCCTTGGAGGGACGGCGCATCGTACGTTTCTCCTCATGTGGGGCTGTTCGGGGTGGTCAGCGTTGGGTTAGGTTGTCGTGGCGGGCGCCGGTCGGGTATCACTGAAACCAGTGATCTCGGGGGATCGCTAAGGTGCGCGCTTCGTGGCGACCTATCCGGTCCGGATCCCGCCGGCTCGTGCACTGGGTGCCCCTGAGTCCGGACCTGGCGTGCTGGTCGGGCGTGAGCGCGAGCTTGCCGTGCTGCGCGGGGCGCTCGAGCGCGCCCGTGGCGGCGTGGCGGTCGCGCTGGCCGTTTCGGGCGAGCCGGGGATCGGCAAGTCGCGCTTGCTGGCAGAGCTGGGCGCGTTGGGCGAGGAGTCGGGCTGCCTGGTGCTTTCCGGAAGGGCGGGAGAGTTCGAGCGTGGAGAGCCCTTCGGGGTGTTTCGCGACGCGCTCGACGACTACGTCGGGGGGCTGGAGGGCCGGCTGCTCGACGCCTGGGCTCCGGGGCGCTGGGCGAGCTGGCGGCTGCCTGCCCGCGCTGGAGGCCGTGGGTCATGAGCCCCCGAGCGCGCTTGAGAGCGAGCGCTACCGCACCCACAGAGCGATGCGCTCTTTGCTCGAGGCGCTGGCGGTCGAACGTCCACTGGTACTGGCGCTCGACGACCTGCACTGGTGTGATGAGCCTTCGCTGGAGCTTTTCGAGGCGTTGCTTCGTCGTCGCCCGCAAGGACGGGTGTTGATCGCGTGCGCGCTGCGCCCGCGCCAGGCGCCGCGCCGGCTGGCAGAGGCGCTGGCAGAGGAGGTCGTCCTCGTCGAGCCGGCCGCGCTCGACCTGGAGGGCGCGCGCGCGCTGCTTTCGGGCCCGCTCGACGACGCCCAGGTCCGTGCGCTGCACGGCGAGAGCGGCGGCGTGCCGTTCTACCTCCATGAGCTGGCGCGCGCCGCGCAGGCGTCGCCGGCGAGTCCGCCGGGCGCCGAGCGGAGCGTTGGCGAGCTGCCCCGCGCGGTGGCACGGGCCTTGCAGGGCGAGCTCGAGTCTCTTCCGGGGCCGGCGGGGGCGCTTCTGCGCGCTGCTGCGGTGGCGGGCGATCCCTTCGAGCTTCATCTCGCGACTGCCGCCGCCGGGCTCGCCGAAGAGGACTCCCTGGTCTCGCTCGACGAGTTGGTCGAGCGAGATCTGGTGCGCGCGACGGCGGTGCCGCGACGGCTTGCCTTCCGCCATCCGCTCGTGCGCCACGCGGTCTACCAGTCGGCGAGCCCGAGCTTCCGGATCGCGGCCCACGGCCGCGCCGCCGCGGCGCTGGAGGCGGCCGGCGCCGGGGCGGGCGCGCGTGCCCATCACGTCGCCGCCTCCGCCGCCCCCGGCGATCGGCAGGCAGCCGCGCTGTTGGCCGACGCCGGCCACGCCGCCGCGGCGCGGGCGCCCGCGGTCGCCGCGCACTGGCTCGACGAGGCGCTGCGCCTGCTGCCCGGCGGCGCCCCGAACTGGCGCCTCGGGGTTCTCGCCGCCCGCGCCCGCGCGCTCGTCGCGGCCGGGCACTTGGTGGATGGCCTGCCGGCGCTGGGCGAGGCGCTCTCGCTCGC
>JBBJMR010000061.1:0-33263 GCA_037720395.1 Polyangiaceae bacterium | reverse complement strand
TGCTGGTGCGCTGCGAGGGTGAGGTGGGCTAGGCGCCCGAGGCGCGAGCCTTCCAGGACCCGGACGCGGATGGCAAGCGATGACCCGGCCCGTGGCCCAGGACCCGGACGCGGAGGGCAAGCGATGACCCGGCCCGTGGCCGCCGATGCGCGATCGCCGGGCCTGGTGCGCGAGGTCTGCGCCATCGCCGTCGGAGCCGTCTCCGCGCTCGGCGCCGGGGAGGCGGCCTACGCCGTGGCGCGCGAGGGCGAGCCGGCGCGTGTGGCGCTGAGCCGCGACGCCGAGCTGGCCGCCGCCGGCCTGGCGCGGCCCTGGCCGGACGCGCGCCCGCCGACCTCGGCGTGCCGTCGTGCGGTGACCGGGCCACCGACCTGCTGGCCTGCGCGTGGCGCCAGCTCGACGCCGAGCTCGATCGCGTCCAGCCCGGCTGGCGCTCGCAGCGCCTGGGCCTGGCGGTGGGCACGTCCAGCGGCGGCATGCTCTCCGCGGAGCGCTTCTTCGCCGCCCGCGCGGCCGGCGAGCGCATCGAGCCCTCGCTGGCCCGCGCCTCGACGTACTTCGCGCCGCTCGATGCGCTCCTCGAGACGGCGCGGCTCGGCCCGGCCCTGGTGGAGCGCACCCAGGTGCTGGCGGCCTGCGCCGCATCGACCATCGCCCTGGGCGTCGCCATGCGCTGGCTGGAGCGGGGTGCCTGCGATCTGGTGGTCGCCGGTGGCTACGACGGGGTGAGCGTCTTCGTGGCCTCTGGCTTCGAGGCGCTGCGGGCCACCACCGCCAGCACGGTGCGTCCCTTCCGCCTCGGCCGCGACGGCATGGCGCTCGGTGAGGGCGCGGCGCTGGTCGCGCTGGTGCGCGACGACGCCGGCCGTAGCGCACCGGCGCGCTTCTGGGTGAGCGGCTTCGGCGCCTCCACCGACGCCGTGCACATCACCGCGCCGGATCGCACCGGCGGCGGTCTGGCGCGCGCGGCCGAGGCGGCGCTCGGCGACGCTGCGTGCGCGGCGGAGCGCGTCGGCCTGGTCGCGCCCACGCCACCGCCACGCCCTACAACGACGCCATGGAAGCGCGGGCCCTGGAGCGCGCGCTCCCCGGCGCGCGGCCGGTGGTCCACCCGTTCAAGGCGCAGATCGGGCACACCCTGGGCGCGGCCGGCGCGCTGGAGACGCTGGCCGCCGCGCACCCTGGCCGCCGGCGTGGCGCCGGCCGCCGCAGGGCAGGGCGACGCCGACCCCGATGCCCGGGTCCGGATCCTCGAGCGTGCAGAGCGCGCGACCCTCGACGCCGCTCTGAAGCTCAGCGCCGCCTTCGGTGGCGCCAACGCCGCCCTGGTCCTCGGTGCGCGCCCGCCGGCGACGCCGCGCCCGGCGCGCGCGCCGCGGCCGGTGACGGTGCGCGCCTGGGCGCGCGTCGCCGACGCCGACCTGGGCGCGCTGGCGGCGGCCACCGGCGTGGCGCGAGACCGCCTGGCGCGCCTCGATGGCCTCTGTCGCCTGGGTCTCGGCGCGGTATGCGCCCTGGCGAGCGACGTGGGCCGCGAGCGGCTGCGCGGCGCCGCCGTGGTCGCCGGGCACGCCCTGGCCACGCTCGACACCAACGCCGCCTTCGACGAGCGCAAGCGCACGCGCGGCGCGCGCCTGGTGGAGCCGCGCTTGTTTCCGGCCACCTCGCCGAACGCCATCGCCGGCGAGTGCGCCATCGTCTACGGGATGACCGGAGCGGGCTTCGCGGTGTCCGCCGGTCTCGACGGCTTCCGGGGAGGCGCTGGCCCGTGGCCTGGAGCTGTGCGCGGCCAGCGACGCGGAGCGGTGGTGGTCATCGCCGCCGACGAGCTCGGCGCGGCCAGCCGGGATCTGCTCGAGGCGGCCGGCTGGACCGACCGCCCCGTCGAGCGCGGCGCGGTGGCCGCCCTGATCGAGCCCGCGGGGGCCGGCGACGCGGTCGTTCCCCTGGAGGTGCCGGTGGACCACGGGGCAGGCCCCATCGGGCACCTGTCGCTCATCCGCTGGCTGCGACAGACGTCCGGCGCCTGATGGGTGTTCTCCCTCGCCCCTGCGCGGCTCGGTCGAGCCGCAGGGTCGGCCTCCTGCCCGGCCACGCCGGGCACTCGCCCTCCGCAATTCGGGGCGTTTTGGCCCCGTCGCTTGCCTCTCCGGCCCGCCTTCTGGCAAGGTCCCCGGCGATGCGAGCCGGGAATCAACACTGTCGCCCGTCGGTTGCCGCCCGGACCATGCACGGGCGCCTCGGATCCGCTGTGTTCGCCGTGGGCTGCGCGATGTCGCTGGCCTCCCCGCTGCTCGGGTGCACCACGCACTACATCCCGAACACCGACGTCGAGGACACCGACGACAACCGCAAGCTCATCTCCTTCTGCGAGAAGTACCGGCACGCGGTGGAGCTGAAGAACATCGGCCTGCTGCTCAAGCTCGCCTCGCCGAAATATTACGAGGACGGCGGCAACGTCGACGCCTCCGACGACCTCGACTACGCCGGCCTGCGCGACTACCTCACCAACCGCTTCCAGGACGCGCGGTCCATCCGCTACGAGATCCGCTACCGGCGGGTGGTGAAGGAAGACGACCGCATCTTCATCGACTACACGTACAGCGCCAGCTACCGCATCCCGGGCTCCGAGGGCGAGGAGTGGCGCCGGAAGGTCGACGACAACCGCCTGGAGCTCATCCCGACCACGAACGAGGACGAGTTCCTCATCATGGCCGGGATGTAGGGTTCAGTTCAGCGAGGCGCCGGCCCTCGCCGTCTCGTCGAAGACGCCGCGCTCCTTGGCCGCGGCGATGACCCGCAGCGCGGTGCGATAGCCGCGCAGGACCAGCGGTCGCGCCGCCAGGCGATTGAGGTATCCGTAGCCACCGACGTCCGGGGCCACGTCGAGGAAGGTCACCCGCGGGTAGAGCTTGGAGAGCAACTCCACCCCGCGCTTCTCCTTCTCGGTGAGCAGGATGTTCAGCGATTGCCGGGTGACGGCCAGCGCGCCGCGGCGGGCGATGGATCGCCGCGCGGCGACGCGCTCCTCGGGCCGGTAGATGTTGGAGATGATCACCACGTCGGCCCCGGCGGCCACGGCCAGGTCGGCGGAGAGGGTGCGCGCCACCTCGCCGTCGATGAAGTACCGGTCGCCGATGCGGTGCGGCCGGAAGAGGCCGGGGACGCAGCAGCTGGCGGCCACCGCCTCGCTGATGGGCACCGACTCCTCGTAGCCGGGGCCGAAGACGACGCGCTTGCCGTCGTCGATGTCCACCGCGGTCACGAACACCTGGTGCGGCAGCTGGCGGAAGTCGTTGAGGGGCAGCCAGCGGCGCAGGTACCGCTCCAGCCGGTCGATGGAGAAGATGCCCGACAGGAGGTAGCCGGGGTCGAGCAGGTCGCGCAGCCGCGGCAGCCCGAGGAAGGTCGACTCCAGGAAACGCAGGTTGTGGTGCCGGCGCCGCCAGGGCAGCCGGAAGCCGTCGAGCAGCACGTCGAGCGGGATGTCCTGCCCGTAGGTGGCCGCCACCAGCGCGCCGGCGCTGGCGCCGACGTAGATCTCCGGGTGGATGCCGAGCTCCTCGCAGGCCTTGAGGACGCCGAGGTGGGCCAGCCCACGCGCCGCCCCACCGGATCCCACGAAGGCGATCTTGAGGCGGTTCATCGGGCCTATTTTGGCGGAGCGGGGGGCGTGGGGCAAAGGTTTCGCTCTAACACTACTGCCTGAGGTCTTGGCAGATGGAGTGGGTCCACGCATGCGGCGAGGCCCACTCGAGTCCGGCGAGACCGGTGAACGGCTCCGCTGCTCACGGCACGCATCGCTCAACGATCAAGAAGGCTTAGCCCTCGGGATCGCTCGGCGGCCGACTCGACTGACGACGAGATCGTGCCCCGGTCTCGCCGGACTCGAGTGGCGTTTCGTGGGCACGACCACGCCCCCTGGTTGAGCCGAACCTCAGGCGGTAGTGCTAAGGGAGCTGGAAGTCTTCCATCACCCGGTAGATCCGGTACCGCTCTCCGTCCCGCCGCATCCACAGGATCATCTCGTCCCCGAGGAGCCGATCCGACCCGACCCGCGGCGTCAGGATGGGCACGCGCACCACCACGTCCGTCTCGTCCATGGTCGCTGCGGTGCGGGCGATGGCCGCCGGCGCCTGGGTCAGCTCGTCGTCGCCGCGGAAGACCTCCACGTCCACGTCGCGGTACAGCGGCTCGCTGCCGAGCTTGCCGTAGTCGAGCCGCTTGAAGCGCGGCTCCCACCAGTTGCCGATGGCCGTCGCGTTCTGGGTCACGCCGCCGGTGCCGCTCAGGATCTGCACCTCGCGGGTGAAGAGAGGCGAGAGGCCCTCGCTGTCCTCCTGCACGATGCGCTGGAAGAAGCTGTGCACCGTGCCCAGCGCCACGTCGGAGCCGAGCGGCGCGCGCAGCGCCACCAGCGGTTGGTCGGTCTGCACCCGATGGCGCGCCTCGGGGAGCACCAGCGCCGGATCGATGGCCACGCCGCCGGGCTGCCGCGGGCGGTCCTCCTCGTCGCTGGCGGCGCCGGCGTCACCGGCGCGCGCCGCGGCCCGCGCGATCTCGCCCGGTGTCGCGCTGCCCAGGCACCCGGCGAGCGCGGCCGCGGTCAGAGATGCCGCCAGCGCGCGCCCGGGACTAGACGCTCTCGAGCTCGGGCTCATCCGTGCGGGTGAAGGTGACCATGGTGCGATCGGCCACGTTCGTCCATCCGCTCGGGATCTGGTCGTCCTCGAGGTCGCTGGCGACGATGGACAGGCGGCTGTTGGCCAGGTCGGGGATGCGCATCCGCCCCAGGCCCCCGTCGCCGAAGAGGCGCTCCAGATCGTGCCGCCCGTGGATGACCCGGTAGCCCATGCGGTTGCCGCCGTGCACGGCGAGCAGGTACTCCGGGCACGAGACGAGGATGTTCATGGCGCTCGGCGCGCTCCCCTCCTCGGCGCAGAGCCGATCGACGAGGGACACGCTGGAGCGCAGCGCGTTGCGTGCGCTGGCCGCGTCGACGGTGGGGCGATCGAGCTGCCCGGCGTCGTGCAGGAAGGAGAGGAAGAGGTGGAAGAGCACCTCGCTGTCCGTCTCGCCGCGCACGTCGCGCTTGAGGAACTGAGGGAGCGACTCGCTGAGCCGCTCACGCAGGGCCGGGAACTGCTCGACGGTGCCCGTCTGCGCGAAGAGCCACTGGCGGTAGCGAAAGGGGTGCGTGTTCTCGGTGCGCAGCGGGCCGATGGTCGCCGAGCGCACGTGGGCCAGGAGGATGTCGGCGCGCAGGTCGCGGATGAGCTCGCCGAACGAGATCTCGTCGCGGTCGTCGATGGGGCGGCGCTTGAGGAGGATCTCGCCGGCTTGATAGAAGCCGATGCCCCAGCCCGGGGTGACGCCCGGTGGGCGGACGACCCGCAGCGCGCGCCCCTCCTGCTCGACGACGCGGGCGCCGAGGTCGGGGCGGTTGCCAATGAAGCCGAGGAGTCGAGCCATGCGTGTGTCTCCCGCCCCTATCTTGTGCTGTACGCGCGTCCGCTATGCAAGGGGCACCGTGCGCATGCCCCGCCAGTCCCGCGCTCCGGTGGAGGGGTGAGCTCGAGCCGGAGCCGCAACGCGCCGCGCTGGCGGGGGTGGGTCCGATCGTTCTCCGGCGGGGCGGGTCCGATCGTTCTCCGGCGGGGTGGGTCCGATCGTTCTCCGGCGGGGTGGGTCCGATCGTCCTCCGGCGGGGTACAGGGGCGGCACGCCCCTGTGCCTGTCAAGGCGACAGCCGGTTGAGCATCCTCGCGAAGGGGATCGTCTCGCGCACGTGACTGAGGCCGCAGATCCAGGCCACGCTCCGCTCCACCCCGAGGCCGAAGCCGGCGTGCGGGAAGCTGCCGTATCGGCGTAAGTCGAGGTACCACTCGAAGGCGGATTTCGGCAGCTTGTGTGCCTCGATGGCCGCTTCGAGCACGGCCAGGTCGTCCTCGCGCTGGCCGCCGCCGATGATCTCCCCGTAGCCCTCCGGAGCCAGCACATCGACGGAGAGGGAGCAGCGCGGGTCGGTGCTGTCCTTCTTCATGTAGAAGGCCTTCACCTGAGCCGGGTAGCGGTGGACCATCACCGGCCGGTCGAACTCGTTGGAGACCAGCGTCTCGTCCTCGGCGCCGAAGTCGTCGCCCCACGGGAAGTCGGCGATGGCCGAGCCGTCCTCGTTCGTGGCGCCCTCGGCGCGCTTCCTGGCGCGGCCGCGGTCGATGATGGCCACTGCCTCGTTGTAGTGGATGCGCGGGAAGGGCTTCTGGACCGCCTCGAGCTTGGTCACGTCGCGCTCCAGGGTCTCCAGCTCCGGGCGGCGCTTCTCGAGGACGCGCTGCACCAGGAAGCACAGGAAGTCCTCGGCGAGATCCATGTCGCCGGCGAGATCCATGAAGGCCACCTCCGGCTCGACCATCCAGAACTCTGCCAGGTGGCGCCGGGTCTTCGACTTCTCGGCGCGGAAGGTGGGGCCGAAGCAGTAGGCGCGCCCGAAGGCCGCCGCCGCCGACTCCATGTACAGCTGCCCGGACTGGGTGAGGTACGCCTTGTCGCCGTGGTAGTCCGTCTCGAAGAGAGTGCTCGTGCCCTCGCAGGCGTTGGGCGTGAAGATGGGGGCGTCGACCAGGGTGAAGCCGCGGTCGTCGAAGAAGTCGCGGATGGCCTGGATGATGGTGTGCCGCACGCGCAGGATGGCGTGCTGGCGCTTGGACCGCAGCCAGAGGTGGCGATGGTCCATCAGGAAGTCGGTGCCGTGCTCCTTGGGCGAGATGGGGTACTCGCCGGCGGTGGCCGCCACCACGCGCAGGGCGCTGGCGTTGAGCTCGAAGACGCCGGCGCGCTTGGGGTGCGCCTTGACCAGGCCGGTGACCTCGATGCTCGACTCCTGGGTCACCTTGTCGGCGGCGGCGAACGACTCCTCGCCGACGTCGGCCTTGGCCATCACGCACTGGGTGAGGCCGGTGCCGTCGCGCACCTCGAGGAAGTGCAGCTTGCCGCTGCCGCGCTTGTTGTAGAGCCAACCGCGCAGGGTGACCGTCTCGCCCACGTGCTTGCCGAGGTCCTGGATGAGGACCACCGCGCTGCGCGCCGCTTCGCCGCGTTCGCCTTCGCCGCGTTCGCCTTCGCCGCCGCGTTCGCCGAGCTCGCCCATACCGCCGCGATAGCACAGCAACGGGCGCGGGGGACGGCCACGGCCCCTGCGCGCGCGCCTGGCCGCCCCCCCGCCGAGCTCCGAAGCGCGCCCGGGAATCTGCTAGCGTGCGCGCCATCATGCCCGCGCTCGGCCGCATCGCTCGTGCCCTCGCTGCCCTCGTGGCCCTGGCCACGCTCGGAGGCTGTCCCGCCGTCTACCCGGAGCTCGGCACCGGAGTGCACAAGGCGCCACCGGAGCGCGTCCTCGAGCCGGCGCCGCCCGAGGACATGCGCTGGATACGCATCGTCTCGGCGCGCATCCCGGAGCGCGCGCGCGACGGCCGCACCTGGGGTCAGGCCTTCGGCAGCCTGCCCGACCCGTACGCCAAGCTCTTCGTCGACAACAAGGAGCTGATCCGAACGCCCGCACAGGCAGACACCCTGGAGCCGACCTGGCCGAGCGCGCCGCGCGGCAACTTCCGCATCGCGCGCGATGCCAAGCTCCGCATCGAGATCTGGGACAACAACCCCATCAACGATCGCCCCATCGGCGTGCGCGACCTCGGCCGCGTCTCCGAGGAGCAGCGCATCGGCAAGCAGATTCGCGTCGAGCTCGACGGCGGCGCGGAGGTGATCATAGCCTACGAGGCCGCGCACGCCATGCTCGGCCTCGGCCTCTGGTACGAGCTGCGCTCGGAGACGGTCTACATCACCCGCATGCTCGAGCAGAGCCCGGCCGAGCGCGCCGGGCTGATCCGCGGCGACCAGGTGGTGCAGATCGCTGGCCGCGCGGTGGAGCTGATGACACCCGACGAGGTGCGCAGCGCCTTCGGCTCCGTCCCCGTCTCCGGCATCCCGCTGCTGGTCCAGCACCCCGACGGCGCCACGCTCACGGTGACCCTCAAGGAGGGCCCCATCTACCCGACCTTCGGCCAGTTCGGCGCCATCGACTGAGCCGCGCACCACCGGCGATGAAGATCCCGCCGTTCGGCCTGTCCACCGAGGAGATCCGCGACGAGCTCGCCCGGATACGAAACGATCTGTCGGTCGCCGTCTGCCGCGCCAAGAACCCGTTCAACATCGGCGCCATCATCCGCGTCGCCCACTCGTACCTGGTGCGCGAGATCTTCCTCATCGGCACCGAGCCCTTCTACGAGCGCGCGGCCATGGGGATGGCCAAGTACGAGACCATCGTCGAGTGCCCGGACGAGGCGGCCTTCCTGGAGCGTGTCCAGGGCCGACCGCTGATCGGCGTGGAGCGTGATCACGCGCGCACCACCCTCTGGGAGGCGGAGATGCCGCGCGACGTGGTGCTCCTCTTCGGCAGCGAGGACGACGGGCTGCCCCCGGCGCTGCTGGCAGCGTGTCAGCAGGTCATCGCCATCCCCATGTACGGCATCAACCACTCGTTCCCGGTGCCCAACTCCGCGGGCATGGTGCTGTGCGAGTGGGCCCGGCCCCGCGACCCGCGCGGCCGGGGTCGCTGACCCGCGGCGGACGCTGGCGGTGTGCGCCTGGCGCCGACGTCGCCAGAGCGCTGGGTGAGCGGCCGTTTCGGTGCGCGTCGCGCCCGCGGCGGTGCGCTGATAGCTTGGCCGCGGTGCGCAGCGTGGCCTCCTCCGCAGCGCTGGCTGTCCTCGCCGCGGCGTGCGGCCCCGACTGGGACTCGCTCGACCCGCGCCTCGGCGAGGCGCCGGGCGGCGCCCCGGCGGGCAGCAGCTCGGCGCAGGTCGGCGGTGGTGGCCCGGGTCCGTCGTCGGGCGGCGGTCCCGGCGCCGGCGGCAACTCCGCGTCGAGCTCTGCGGGCGGGAGCGGTGGCGGGAGCGGTGGCGGCGGCGGCGGCGGCGGCGGCGGTCGCGGCTGCGCGCCGCCCGGCGCCACCGGCTACGTGGCCGAGGTCCTCGCCGACTGTCAGCGTCGTACTGGCGCCTCGGCGGGCGCGCCCTCGCCGACGGGGTGGCCGACGAGGCCGGTGCGGTGGGTGGTGTCTACGAGGACGCGCCGGTGCTCGGCGCGCCGGGCGGGGTCGTCGGCGACGCGGACACGGCCGTGGTCCTCGACGGCGTGGACGACGGGGTGGTCTTCGGCGACGCCCACGACCTGCTCGGCGCCGTGTCGTTCACCGTCGAGGTCTGGGTCAAGCCCTCGATGTACGGCACGGAGTTCCCGCGCGTGCTCGACAAGGAGGTCTTCCTACCGCTGCGCAACGGCTACACCATGTTCCTCCGCGAGCCCGAGGCCACGGACCCGAACCAGAGCCGGCACGGCTTCGAGTGCTGGCTGGAGGGCGAGATCACCATCCGCGTGCTGCCCGACGTGGCGCCGGCGCTCGACGTCTGGACGCACGTGGTGGCCCGCATGGACGGCGCCGCCCAGCAGATGCGCGTCTTCCACGACGGCGTGCTCATCGGCGCCCAGGATGGCAGCGACTGCGCGATGATCGACAACGCGGGCGTGCTGCGCCTGGGCGGCAACTCGGGCGGTGGCAGCCGCTACGCGGGCGGCGTCGACGAGGTGGCCATCTACGACCACGCGCTCAGCGACGCGCGCATCCTGGCCCACTGGCAGGTCGGCAGCGGCAACTGACGCCTTCAGCCGGGCCGGACCAGGAGCAGCACCAGCGCGCCGAGCGCGATGCGGTAGACGCCGAAGGGCACCATCCCGAAGCGCCGCAGGTAGCGCAGAAAGGCGTGCACCACGAGCAGCGCCACCGCGAACGACGTCACCATACCGATGGCCAGCGCCGTCGCGCCTTGCGGTGCGGCCAGCAGCGCGTGGCCGTTCTTGTAGAGGTCGTACAGCGTCGCGGCGCCGAGCGTCGGGATGGCGAGCAGGAACGAGAACTCCGCCGCGGTGGCGGTGGACAGGCCCGAGAGCTGGCCGCCGACGATGGTGGTCATCGACCGCGACGTGCCCGGCCAGAGCGAGAGGCACTGCGACAGGCCGATGACCAGCGCCCGCCAGATCGTGACGTGCTCCAGGCCCACCAACCCCGGCGCGCTCGCCGTGGTCGTGGTCGTGGACGATCCACGCCTGTCCGTGTCCGTGTCCGTGTCCGAGTCCGTGCGCGCGGCCCTGCGCGCGTACCACCGCCGCCCGACCTCGACCCCGATCATCAGCACCCCGCCGACGATGAGCGCGGCGGCCACCGGAACCGCTCCGAAGAGGCGCTCCTTGATCCAGCGGTGCAGCGCCAGCCCGACGAGCGCCGCCGGCAGGAACCCGACTGCCAGCGCTGCCAGGAGCTGCAGCGCGCGAGGGTCGCGTCGCACCACGCCGCCGGCCAGCGCGCCGAGGCGGGCCCGGTAGTAGAGGGCCACGGCGAGCACGGCGCCGAGCTGGATCACGATGTCGAAGCTCTTGGCGGCGTCGTCGTGCCCGCCGAGCCACTCCCCGAGCAGCACCAGGTGCCCGGTCGAGGACACCGGCAGGAGCTCGGTGAGCCCCTCCAGCACCCCGAGCAGCGCGGCCTCCAGCCAGCTCACGCGCCCGCAGTAGTACAGGCGCGTGGGGGACGCGGGGGAATCGACCGGGTGCGCCGCCGCCCCGGGGCCGCCGCACCACATTGACGGGCGCGCCCAGCGCGGCGATGGGAACCCGCATGTTGGAGCCTTTCGAGACCGAGCTTTCCCGCCTGGTCGATGACGTCGTGCGCGACCTGACGCGCGAGATCACCGCGCTCATCCTGCGGCGCCTCGGGGTGGAGGCGCCGGGCCCCGCCGCCCGGGTGGCGCTCGGGGGTGGGGCCGGCTCCGCGCCGCGCGGCCCCGGGCGCCCTGCCGGCCGCACGGCGCCGCCGCCGTCGCCGCGCGCGGCGTCCTCCACGGCAGCGAGGTCTCCTGGCGGAGGCTCGCCGGGGCCCGGACGCCGCGCCCGCAGCACCTCCGAGGACAAGGCGGTGACCCTGGCCCAGGTGGAGAGCGCCCTGGCCGCGTCGTCCGGGCTCAGCGCCAGCGAGCTGGAGAAGAAGACCGGCCTCGGCCGCGCCGCCCTCACCGCGGCGCTCAAGGCGCTGAAGGACGACGGGCGTGTGTTCATGGGCGGCAACCGCCGCTTCGCGCGCTACGCGACCTCCCAGGCCGTGGCCGACCGGGCCAGCGCCGACGCGCGCGGCGCCTGAAAGCGAGTGGGTGAGACGGCGCCCCGCTGCCGCGCCGATGACCACGGAGGTCAGGGCGGGTTGAGGTGGAAGTCGATGCTGTAGTTGCCTGCGTCGCCCGCCACGCCGTCCACGAACACCGAGTACTTGGCGCCGCCCACCACGGCGAAGTTCAGCAGCTCGAGCCCGGCGCTGCCCTCCGACTCCGAGCAGGCCACCTGGGGACCGGTGGTGCAGCTGCCGGTGCGCGCGTACAGGTTGCCGTCGAAGTCGATGGGGTCGAGGGAGACCACCAGCTTGCCGTCCACGGCCGGGGTGACCGCATAGACGATGTCCTTGGTCGCGGTGCCGGCGGCGCAAGGCGTGCTCGGCTTGCCCTTGTAGCTGACGCCGCCGGCCGTCGAGGCCAGCGCGGTGTTGCCGTCCTCGGTGACCGTCTGGTTCAGCGCCACGGCGATGGGGATGCCCGGGCAGGCGTCGCCGGCGACCACCGTCTGGAGGTCGAGCGTGAGCGCGTACGGGCCCGAGGTGCCCTGGTAGCCGTCGGCGAACACCCAGTAGGTCTCGTTGGCCACGGCCTGGAAGGCCGCCGTCTCCGTGCCGCCGACGGTGAAGTCGTCGTCCGCGCAGATGACGTCCGGGCCGGTTTCGCAGTCGCCGCTGCGCACGTGCAGCACCGGGTCGGCGCCCATCAGACCGGTCATGGTGACGAACATCGTGCCGCTGTCGCTGGGGGTGACGGCGTAGGCCACCTCGGGCGCGCCGAGGCCACCGCACAGGCCCGAGGTGATGTCATCGGCGTCGGCGGTGTTGCCGATGAGGTCCACCGGGCTGCCGCTGTCGACCACCACGTCGGCGCCCGGGCAGCCGAAGTTCGGGTCGTCGCCGAGGGTGCAGTCGTTGTGGCAGTTGTCGTCCTCGGTGCCGTTGCCGTCGTCGCACTCCTCGACGCCGAGCTGGGCGAAGCCATCCCCGCAGACGGCGTTCAGGCAGGTGTCGGTGCAGGCGTCGGCGTTGGACTCGTTGCCGTCGTCGCACTCCTCCTCGCCGTCGGGGATGCCGTTGCCGCAGCCGACGCCGGGCTGGCAGTCGTTGGTGCAGGCGTCGGCGTCCTCGCCGTTGCCGTCGTCGCAGTCCTCGTCCGTCTGGACGAAGCCGTCGCCGCAGTAGGCGGCGATGCAGCCGGTGAGGCACTGATCGGTGTCGTCGCCGTTGCCGTCGTCGCACTCCTCGTTGCCCTCGACCGCGCCATTGCCGCACTCGCTGCCGCCCAGCCGGAAGCAGTGGACGTCGCAGCCGTCGTCGTCGTCGAAGTTGGCGTCGTCGCACTCCTCGTCGTCCTCGACGACGCCGTTGCCGCACCCGGTGTCCGGGCCGCCGCCGCCGGTGCCGTCGACCTCGGTGTCGGGGCTGCAGGCGGCGCCCAGCGCGACGAAGAGCGCCAGGAGCGGGCTGACGAGGAGAAGGGATCGGCTGAAGGAAGTGCTCAAGGTGCTACCCATGGTTGGGAAAGGAGATGCCACGCCGGCAGGTACCCGGCGTCGACGTCGTCGGGGATCGGGTCAGCCGCAGGTGCCCGGGTTGCTGCCGGTGGAGGAGCACGTCTCGCCCTCTGGGCAGTCGAAGTTCTCGAAGCAGGCATCGACCACGCAGACGTCGTAGTAGCAGACCACCTCGGCGCCGCTGAGCCCGAGGTTGCACTGCTCGTGGCCCCAGCTCTCGGCGTCGCAGGGGGTGCCGTCGGCCGGCAAGGGAACGCCGTCCGGCCAGCCGCCGCAGATCAGGGTGGAGAAGCCGTCCACGGCGGTGGCGTAGCCGCAGTACAGCCCGAAGGCATCGCAGGCGGCGGGATCCGGCTGGCTGCTGGTCTCGTCGTAGACGCCGCAGGTGGGGGCGCAGTGCTGCACCGCCTCGGCGGGCACGCCGGGAGACGGGCCCGGGCAATCGCCGGCGGGGTAGTCGCACTCCTTGTAGGTCGCGCACTCCTTGGTGCAGTAGCCATCCGGCGCGCAGCGGTTGCTGGCGCATTCGCCGTCGCCGGTGCACGCCGCGTACAGCTCACCGCTGCCGGCCCCGCCGCCCGAGCCGCCGCTGCCCGGCCCGCCGCCGCCGGGCCCGCCGGGGTCGCCGCTGCTGCTGGGGTTGCTGGAGCTGGCGGTGTCGTCGTCGTCGTCGTCGCGCTCCGGACACTCGCCGCCGCTCTGCGCGTAGCAGGACCCGAGGGCGGTGCCGTCGGCGTTGCAGTCGCGGCTGCCCGGGTCTCCGTTGGCGCAGCGGCAGAAGACGGGCTCGCCGGCAGGACAGAACGTGTCGCCGTCCGCCTCGGAGTCGCCGCAGGCGGCCACCACCGCGCCGGTGGCAACCATGAATCCAAGCGCAAGGAACAAGGTACGCATCGGTCGATCACTCCCAACCGCGGCGCAACGCCGCCGCTTCGTCCACTGTTGTCGGCTTGCGGCCGGACCGGCGGCGCCGGCGGCGCGCGGCTGCGGTCAGCCCCAGCAGCAGGCTGGCCGTCGCGGCGAGGCCGCCGGCGTCGCTCGCGCCCGTGCTGCCCACCGCACAGCCGCCGGCGTCACCCGCACCGTCCGCCTCGCCGCCCTCGGTGCTGCAGTCGTAGGCCAGCCCGTTGCTGGGCTCCGGGTCGCACGACACCTGTCGGGTCGGCGGGTAGGCCTCGCAGGCGGCCTCGATGTCGTCGGTGTCGAGCGTGCGCAGCTCGGTGGTGCCGTCGTCGTAGCCCGGCGTCATGGTCGCCTCGGAGAGGTCGGAGTGGTCGAGGCCGATGAAGTGACCGACCTCGTGGGTGACCACGGACTGCAGGTCGTAGACCACGCTCTGATCGGAGACGGTGAACTCGTTGAAGGCGTGGTTGATCTCGATGTCGGCGTCGAAGATCTCGCCGCTGTCCGGGTCGAAGGTGACCGTCGTCTTGGCCAGGTTGTTCTCGATGCTGTCGTAGTCCCAGTTCGTGTCCTGGAAGAGGACGACGTTGGCGTTGCCGCTGTCCTCGTTGTACTCGGTGCCGTGGCAGCCCACGTCGTCGAGCTCGCTGAAGGCCAGCGTGGCCGGCTCGCCCTCGCAGTCGAGGTCCGACCAGGTGACGAAACAGGCGGCGATCACCTTGCGGACCTGCACCATCGGGAGGTTGACGGTGCCGTCGGCCTGGAGGCTGTAGCCGACGCACATGCTCGGCCAGGCGAGCTTGGCGCCGGTGGTCTTGCAGCCGGACTCGTCGCGCGGGCAGTCGCCGGTGCAGGTGGTGCTGCGGCAGTAGGCCTCGGCGTCCGTCGCGCACAGCGCACCGGCGGCCACGAGCAGCGCGGCAAGCGCGCGGGCGCGCGGAGCGGGGTGGTTCATCGAGGTGCGAGACATGGCGAAGGAAGCCGGCATTCTACGGAAGAACACCAGCCCGGCCCCCCGTCAGCACGGACCGGGCCAGACCCACATGTAGGCCATTGGGGCAGGCGGGGCGCATGGGGCGCATATTCAGCTGAAATGTGTGGGGCGCACGGGATCCACTGAGATCGACCGGATCCAGGGTGCCCCTCAGACAGGAGGCGTCTTGCGGCCGCGCGTTGCGCGCTTCTTCGTGGCCCCGGGCTGGGCGCCACGTGGCGAGGGGCTGCCTGTACGGGCCGCGCCGCGGGCGCCGCGGGGCCGAGCGGTGGCCTTGGGCGCGACCGCCGGTTCACCGGCCAGGAAGGCACGGCCGCGCGGCGAGACCTCGTAACCGATCTCGAAGCTCTGCGTCAGGCCGAGGCGCTTGAGCTTGATGACGTCGGCCTTGAAGTCGAGCTTCTCCCTGCCGAGGTCGGCGGCGAGGAGGCGGGCCGCGGTGCGCGGTCGGGTGACGATGGCCTGCAGCGTGGCGCGCGTCCACGGCCCGTGCGGCGCCAGCGCGTCCAGTCGCGCCAGCCGCTTGCGCAGCGCCTCGCGCGCGGGCTCGTCCAGGGTCTCCTCGAGGGCCACGGTCACGCGGTCGCCGTCGCCGCCCCAGCGCAGCGCGATGCGGAACACCTGGGCGTCCGCAGGCGGGGGCGCGGCGGCGCTCGGCGCGGGCTTCGGCTTGCCGCGCGGGGCGAGGGCTGGCTTGCCGCGGTTGGCAGCGGCCGGCTTGCCGCGCGGCGCGCCGCGCAAGGGGACCTCGCCGGCGATGACCGGCGCCATGTAGCCGAGCAGCGCCAGGCGATCCGCGAACCCGGCGCGCAGCGCGTCGTCCTCGGTGATGTCGCCCACGCGCACCGCCTCGATGGCCTCCACCTCGAGCACACCGATGGGGTGGCAGCGGTAGCGGCCGCCGACCTTGACGTGCGGCTTCTGCCAGGCGCGGAAGGTGAGGGTGATGGTGCCGTCGAGCAGGCCGGCGTGGAAACGCTTCTGGAAGAGGAGCATGCCAGCGAGGTTGGAGCTCAGTGCGGGTGCAGCAGGCGCCGGACTTCGTCGAGCGGCAGCGCCGGGGCGCGGCGGTCGCCGGGGCCGATGGTCTCCGTCCCCGCGCAGATGGCGTCGAGGATCGCCTCCTCGACCACGTCCAGGGCTGCCTCGAAGAGCGGGTTCAGCTCGCCGTCGTGCAGGAGCTCGGCGGGCACGGCGCGGTCGGGGCGCCGGCGCGCCACGCGCTGCGCGGTGCTCCAGGCCAGCATGATCTCGCCGGAGTTGTCCGCCGCGTAGCCCCGGTGCGGCTCGTTGCCAGCGCGGCCCGCCGGCAGAGGCGCCCGAGCTGGCGCGCGCCGAGCGGCAGATCGGTGGCGCACAGGACGATGAGCGAGCCGGCTGGCCCGCGCCGCGGCCGCCCGGCCATCCCGGGGGCCAGGGCGGCGCCCACTGCCACCCCGTCGATGCGCAGGCGCTCCACCTCGCCGAAGTTCGACAGGACCAGCGCGCCCAGGACGCCGTCGCGCCCGGAGACGCGCAGCGCGCGGCTCGAGGTGCCGATGCCGCCCGCGAAGTGGAAGGTCATCATCCCCGCGCCCGCACCCACCGAGCCTTGCGGAACCGGGCCGCCGCGGGCGCCGTCGAGCGCCGCGAAGACGTCCGCCTCGGCGAGGTGCCGCCCGGGCGCGTCGTCGAGCCAGCTGTCGTCGCACTCGGCCACCACCGGGATCACCACGTCGTGCTCGCGCCCGATGGTCGGGTGCGCGCGCAGCATCCAGCTCACCGCCGCGTCGGCGACGCGCCCCACGCACAGGGTGCTGGTCAGCAGGATGGGCGTCTCGCACAGCCCCCACTCGTCGACCTGGGCGCGCCCGGTGAGCTCGCCGGCGCCGTTGAGCACGAAGCTCGCCGCCGGCACCCGATCCAGGAAGCAGTCGCCCTCCGCCGGCAGCACGGCGGTGACCCCGGTGTTGATGGGCACCCCTCCGGGAGCGGCCGGCAGGCGGCGCGTGAAGTGGCCGACGCGCACCCCGGCCACGTCGGTGATGCCGTTGTGGGGCCCGGGCTCGAAGCGTCCCACGCGCACGCCGAGGTCGCGCAGGCGCGCGCGCGAGCCGCCCGCCCCGGAGGCAGGCATGCCGCCGCCCTGCACGCCTCCGATCATCTCCGAGCGCCGGCCGCGCTCACGAACCGTTCGGGCCCTTGGCCACGGCGCTGACCAGGCCGGGACCGGCGCCGAAGGCGGGTGCCGGCAGCGCGGGCGTGGCGGCCACCGAGCCGCTCTTCGCCTCGCGGTGGCGCTTGATGCAGCCGGCCATGATCTCGCCGATGAGCGAGCGGTGGTCGATCCCCGCGACCTTGGCGATGACGCACAGGTCGCTGAAGTCCGGCGTCAGGCCAGGGAGCGGGTTGATCTCGATGACGTGGACCACGCCGCTCTCGTCGAGGCGCAGGTCGACGCGCGCCACGTCGCGGCAGCCGAGGGCCACGAAGGTGTCGCGCACCGTCTTCTCCACGCGCTTCAGCTCGATGGGGCTGAGCGCCGCCGGGCACTCGAAGCGCACCTTGGTCGTGTCGGCCTGCTTCTCCTCGAAGCCGTAGACCGGGTGCTGGGCGGGCTCCACGAAGACCACCTCCATCGGCGGCAGCACCTTGGGGCGGCGCTCGCCGAGCAGCCCCACCGTGAGCTCGCGCCCGGAGACGTACTCCTCGACCAGCGCCGGGGGGCCGTACTTGTCGAGAAGCGATTTCACCGCGATGCGCGTGGCGGCCTCGTCGTCGACGACCGAGGCCGAGGTGATGCCCTTGGAGGTGCCCTCGGCGTTGGGCTTCACGATCACCGGGTAGCGGAAGTTCTTGAGCTTCTCGCGGCCGGTGGTGAGCACCTGCCACTCCGGCGTGTCGATCCCCGCCGAGCGCAGGATTTGCTTGGTCAGGCCCTTGTCGAGGCAGATGCTGAGCGTGGTCGGGTCGGACCCGCTGTACGGCACGCCGAGCAGCTCGCACAGCGCCGGCACCTGCGCCTCGCGGCCACGGCCGCGGAAGCCCTCGGCGATGTTGAACACCACGTCGGGGGGCGCGGCGGCGAAGGCGTGGGGCAGGTCGGCGTTGGCCTCCATGAGCACCACGGTGTGCCCGTAGCTCTCGATGGCGGCGGCGATGGCCTGGATGGTCTTGGGCGAGTCGAACTCCGCCTCGGCGTCGTCGCCTCCGCTGGTGTCGACGCGCTTCATGTTGAAGGTCAGCCCGACGCGCATCGTCTTCTTGGCGCGCTTGGGCGAGGTGCCGTCGCCAGCCCCGTTGCCGGTGCCGATGGAGAAGCGGCGGCAGGCGCTCTTGACGATGGCCTTGGCCACGCCGTCGAAGTCGATGCCCCGGCTCTTGGAGGCCAGGAACAGGCCGGAGTTCGGCTCCAGGGAGGGCAGGGCGTCGACCTCGAGGAAGTGCACCTCGTGCCCGACCTGCCCGGAGGCCGGGGTCACGCGGAACTCGCAGCGGCCCAGGTCCTTGATGTCGAGGGCGCGCACGATGCGGCGGGTGAGCGTCTTGATGCGCTCCAGGACCGGCGGGGACACGTCCGGAGGCCGCACGGTGACGTGCTCGGGGCGCACGTTCTTGAGCTTGAAGTCGTAGACGTTGTAGAGGCCGGCGAACTGGGGATCGATGACGTACTCGATGGGGTCGAGGATGCCCCCGTCGCCCATGCCGTCGACGAAGGTGCAGGCCACGTCGGTGCCGCGCAGGTACTTCTCCACGATGAGGCCGGTGTCGAAGCGCAGCAGCTGCCGGTCGACGACCTCGGCCAGCTCGTGCGCGTCCTCGCACACGCTCCACTCGCTGGAGATCCCCTTGGAGGAGCCCTCGAAGTTCGGCTTGACGATGACCGGGAAGCCGATGTCGTCGAGGGCGCCGCTCTCGATGGTGGCGCGGGTCACCAGGCGCGCGCGGGGTGTGGGCACGCCGTAGCTGGACAGGACGCGCTTGCAGAGCAGCTTGTCCAGGGTGACGCACAGCGTGTACGCGTCCGAGCCGGTGTAGGGGATGCCGAGCTCGTCGAAGAGCGCCGGGTAGAACGCCTCGCGCGTCTTGCCCTTGTGGCCCTCGGCGGTGTTGAAGATGAGGTCGGGCTGCAGGGCCTCGAGGCGCGCCACGATCCGCGAGGGCGGCCCGGAGACCTCGATGCGCTCCACCTCGTGTCCGGCGCGCTCCAGCGAGGCGGCCCGCGCCTCGATGGTCGCTGGGCTGTCGAACTCGGCCTCTTCCGGTGAGCCGGTGATCTTCAAGTTGTGGGTGAGCGCGATGCGCATTGCATGGACACATGCGGAAGGCGCGATCGGGCGTCAAGAAGCAGCCGACGTCGGTCGGCGGTCGGGTGACGGCGTTGACGGCGTTGACTGCGGGCCGGCGTGAGCGCGAGGCGACGCGCGCCGAGGTCGCCGATCGACTAGTCGAAGGCCCGTATCGCCAGCAGCACGGCCGCGGCGAGCAGCACCGCCATGAGCAGCACGCCCACCGCGCCGAGCGCGCCGCGCGCACCCTGCCGCACCGTCATGAACGCCGGTCGCTCCTCGTCCAGCTCGGCCAGAGGCGCCGTCTCCGCCTGCGCGGCGTGGTCCGGGTCGTGGAACGCGGGTCGGTGCGCCAGCGGCGGCGGCACCGA
Organism: Polyangiaceae bacterium; assembly: GCA_037720395.1. Lineage (GTDB taxonomy): Bacteria > Myxococcota_A > Polyangia > Polyangiales > Polyangiaceae > JBBJMR01. The sequence goes on along the minus strand of JBBJMR010000061.1, from coordinate 13,995 downwards.
TGGCGCCGGCGTCGCCCGCGGCGCGCGTTCGGCGCTGTCGGGCGAGCGCGCGCCAGCAGTCGAGGTTGGTCGGCGCCGACGGGCGTCGGGCGGCGCGCCGGGCCGGCCGGGATCATGCGCACGCTGTCCGGCCCGCAGGGTGGGCTACCGACGGTGCGGGTGGGATCGGCTGGCCGAGCCGTCGAACCCGGCGCCGGCGCCGGCGAAGGCGCGGCGTCGCCGGGCGTCGCCGGAGAGATCGGAGACGCCCGGTCCGGCGCCTCGCCGGCCCGTGCCGTGCTCGCTGGTGGCGTCCGTGCCGTCCAGCGCCTCGTCGTCCGCGTCGGTGTAGCCGACCTCCAGCGACGGCATGTCGTCGCTGGGCACCGGGAAGGGATCGAAGCTCGGCGGTGGCGGCGCAGGCGGCGCCTCCGGGACGTCCGGCGCGCGGCCGCGACGGCGCGCCCGCGCCGCCTCGATGAGCTCCTGCGGGACTTGCCGCAACACGGTCGCCGAGGAGTACAGGTCGCCGGCGCTCGGCGCGGGCGGTCGGACGGTATCGACCGACACGTTGGGCACCTGTGGCTCGTCGTCTTCCTCGGGCTTGCTCATGGTCACCTACGCGCGCGGACAGCGCGGGTGGTCGGCAACAGACCATCAGGCGACTGTCGACCCCGTCAAGCTCGGCGGCGCGCAAGAGCGGCGGGCGAGCCGTCCGTCCCGCCTTTCGTGGACGGGAGCGGCCACTCACGGTCCCGGCAGGGCCACCGGAGTCGGCCGGCGGCCGCGGCGCGCTCGCTGCGCGCTGCCTCGAGCCGACCGTGCTAGTCGAAGCGCGTGTCCGAGGATCCGCGCTCCCAGCTCGCCGGCGCCGGCGCCGGCCCCGAGCCGGTGGACGAGTCGCCGGCGCTCGCGGGCTTGAACGAGCCGCAGGCGCGAGCGGCCGGGCACGTCAAGGGTCCGCTCCTCATCTTCGCCGGGGCCGGCAGCGGCAAGACGCGCGTCATCACCTACCGCGTCGCCAACCTGGTCGCCGTGCACCGCGTCGCCCCGTACCGCATCCTGGCGGTGACCTTCACCAACAAGGCCGCCGGGGAGATGAAGCACCGCCTGGAGGCGCTGGTCGGCCCGGAGCTGACCAAGGACCTGTGGGTCGGCACCTTCCACGCCACCTGCGCGCGCCTGCTCCGGCGCTTCCACGACGCCGCCGGCCTGGCCCGCAACTTCGTCATCTACGACGACGGTGACCAGCGGGCGCTCATGGCCCGCGTCCTCAAGGAGCTGGACGTCGACGACCGCCGCTACCCGCCGCGGCAGGTGCTCTCCCGCATCCACAAGGACAAGCAGGAGGGGCGCGGTCCGGAGGAGTTCGAGTCCACCGGCTACGTCGACGACGTGGTGCAGCGTTGCTACGAGGCCTACCAGCGCCACCTCTCCTCGGCCAACGCCGTCGACTTCGACGACCTCCTGGTCAAGGTGATGAAGATCGCCGAGGACGCGGACAGCCCCGCCGGGCAGGACCTGCGCCGCCGCTTCCGCTACGTCCTCGTCGACGAGTTCCAGGACGTGAACATGGTGCAGTACCGGATGGTGCGCGCCTTCGCCATCGAGCACCACAACCTGTGCGTGGTCGGTGACGACGACCAGAGCATCTACCGCTGGCGCGGCGCCGACGTGCGCATCATGCGCGGCTTCCGCCGCGACTTCCCCGAGGCCGAGGTGGTCAAGCTGGAGCAGAACTATCGCTCCAGCGGCAACGTGGTGGAGGCGGCGCTGGGCGTCATCCGACCGGCGCGCGATCGCGAGCCCAAGGACCTGTGGACGGCGCGCGCCGGCGGCGAACCGGTGGTCATCGCCGCCGTCGCCCGCGAGCACGACGAGGCGGCCTTCGTGGTCGAGCGCCTGCGCGAGGCCGAGCAGCGCGGCGTGTCCATGCGCGAGGTGGCCATCTTCTACCGGGTCCACGCCCAGTCGCGCGTGCTCGAGGAGGCGCTGCGGGCCTCGCGCATCCCCTACCAGGTCATCGGCGGGCAGCGCTTCTTCGAGCGCTCCGAGATCAAGGACCTGCTCAGCTACCTGCGCATCATCGACAACCCGCGCTCCGACGTCGATCTGTTGCGCATCATCAACGTGCCGGCCCGGAAGATCGGGCAGACCACGGTGGACCGCCTGGTGGCCGCGGCCACCGAGCGTCGGGTGCCGGTGTGGCAGGCGCTGGAGACCATGGCCCAGTCCGAGTCGCTGGGTACGGCGGCGCGCAAGAGCCTGCTCGCCTTCCGCCAGCTCATGGAGGGCTTGATGGTCGAAGCGCGCACCGCGCTGCCGCGCGACCTGGCGCAGCTGGTGGTGGAGCGGAGTGGTTACCAGGACGCGCTGCTCAAGGACGACAGCCCCGAGGCCGAGGCGCGCCTGCAGAACCTGGGCGAGCTGGTGGGCGCCATCGGCGACTACGAGGACGAGATCGAGGCCGCTGGCGAGGCGCCCTCGCTGGGCGGTTACCTGGAGCGGGTCACGCTGGTCAGCGACGCCGACACCCTGGCCGACGCGCCCAAGGTGGCGCTGATGACCGTGCACGCCGCCAAGGGCCTGGAGTTCGACACCGTGCTCCTCACCGGCATGGAAGAGGAGATGTTCCCCTTCCGCGGCCTGGATCCGGCGCACGCCGACGAGCTCGAGGAGGAGCGCCGGCTGGCCTACGTGGCGCTGACGCGGGCGCGGGAGCGCCTCTACCTGACGCACGCCGCGCGGCGGATGATCTTCGGCACCACCCGCTACGGTCGGCCGAGCCGCTTCATCGGCGACGTGCCCTCGCGGGTCGCGCGGCACATCGTCACCCCCGCCGCGGCGCTGGAGGGCGCGGGTCGCTTCGTGGACCGCGAGCCGCGCTACCAGAGCCGCGGCGAGGAGTGGGCGCACCCGCAGGCCGGGTCGTCGCAGCGCGGGCCCTCGTCGCAGCGCGGGCCCTCGTCGCAGCGAGGGCCCTCCTCGCAGCGCGGTGGGTACGGCCCGGAGCGCGGCGGTCGCGCCGGGTGGCACGCCGACGCGCTGCCGCGCACGGTGACGCCGACAGGAGTGGGGTCTCCTGGCGGAGCCCCGCCGCGGCCCCCGGGCGAGCGGTTCGTGGAGCGCGAGGACGCGGCCGTCGTCGACCCGGACTGGGAGCTCGTCCGCGGCGCAGGCGTGCTCCACGAGAAGTTCGGGCGCGGCGTGGTGAAGAGCGTCGACGCCGGCGCCGACCCCATCGTCACCGTGGCCTTCTCCGGCTTCGGGGAGAAACGCATCAAGGCGCGCTTCCTGCGCGCCGGGTAGCCTCTACAGGAGCGAGGTCTCCTGGCGGAGCCTCGGCGCGCGCATGGTCACCGTCACCCACCCCGAGCGCGTCGTCTTCCCCGAGTCGGGCCACACCAAGGGCGAGGTGGTCGAGTGGTACCGCCGCGCGGCGCCGCGCATCCTGGAGCACGCCGCCGGGCGGCCGCTGAGCCTGAAGCGCTTCCCGCGCGGGGTGGGCGGGCAGGGCTTCTTCCAGAAGAACGCCGCCGCGCACTACCCGGCGTTCATCGAGCGCGTCGAGATCCCCAAGAAGGGCGGCGTCACCCAGCACCCGGTGGTGCGCGACGCCGAGGGCCTCGTCTACCTCGCCAACCAGAACGTCATCGAGCTGCACGTCCCCACGGTGCGCACGGAGCAGCTGCTCGCGCCCGACCGCCTCGTGGTCGACCTCGATCCGCCGGCAGGCGAGGTGAACCTGGTGCGCCGCGCGGCGCGGATGGTGCGCGACGAGCTGCTGGCGCTCGGGCTGGAGACGGTGCCGGTGGCCACCGGCTCCAAGGGTTTCCACGTGGTCGCCGCGGTGGCGCCGACCGCCGGGCTCGACGAGACGGCGCTGGCCATGCACCGCCTGGCGACCCTCCTCGCGCATCGCCACCCCGACGAGCTGACCATCGTCTTCCGCGTCGCGAAGCGTGGCCGCCGTGCGTTCGTCGACTTCCTGCGCAACTCCATGGCGCCACCGCGGTCGTCCTGGTGCGCGCGCGCGGGCGCGCCCCTCCGTGGCCATGCCCGTGACCTGGGACGAGCTCGACCGCGTGCAGCCCGACAGCTTCGCGCTGCCGCGCGCGGACGCCGAGGGTGCCGTGGGCGATGGCGGTGGAGACGACGCGCTGTCTCCGATCGTGCGTCTGGCGCGCCCGGACCCTCTGCTCGAGCTGGCCACTCGCGGCCAGGACCCCGCGCCCTTCCTGCAGGCCGTGGAGCGGGCCTTCGCCGACTCGCGGCTGGAGCTGGTGACGTTCGACCGCTTCCGCGATTGATCCGCGGGGCGCCGGCGGGCGGGCGGGCTGCCCGCGCGATGGCGCGCAGTGCACGCACAGCCGGCGCCCCGGCGCCCCCGCGCGGCTCACGGCGCGCCGGCTGGCCACCAGACGCTGCGCGAGCGCCTCGTCGCCGCCGAAGGCGTCCGACGCGGCGACGGCTGCCACCTGGATGCGCGCCGCTCCGCTCTCCAGCCGCAGGAGCGCCGCGACCGCGCCGGGGTCGAGCGCGTCGAGCTGGGTGCCGTCCGGCGCCACGCGGGCGGGACGCCCAGACGGCGCGACGTGCAGCGCAGCGGACACGGCGTCGAGGTGCAAGCCGTTGACGTCGCGGAGCGCGGTGTGCGGAACGGTTCGCAGCGGCCCCGGCACTTCGTCGGCGTCCGCGTCCGCGGCCTCGGCCTCGGCCGGGACGCCCTCCACGGCGAGCGGGGGCATGACGCGGACGCCCGGGCGCGGCGCCGGGTCGAGCCCGCTCATGCCGCGAGGCTCTCCGTCGGGCAACCAGGACAGCCAGGTCATCGGCTCGCCGTCGAAGGGGTTGGTGCTGGTGCGCGTCTCCGGCACGATGCGCGGCACCATCCACTCCGGGAAGAGCGCGTCGAGCTCCGCTTCGGTGGCGGCGAACAGCGTGGCGTGCATCCAGTGCTCATAGGCCAGGCGCGGCCTGCCGGGTACGGATGGATGCGTGTCCGTGCCCGTGCCCGGTCCGCCCCCGCTAGGGTCGCTGCCGCTGCTTGGTCAGGTTCCCGGGCCGCGCTTCGCTGGCGTCGTCGAGCAGGGCGGCGCGGGTCAGGGTGCGCGCGCCGTAGCGCTCCGTCAGGCGGGCCATCACGCCCTCGATCTTCCTGCCCCGCTCCGCGCGCACGTCGGGGAACAACACCGGCCCGCCGGCGCCGAGCCCGGACACCGACACGCCGGTGAGCCGCACCGGCCGGCGCTCGACGCGGTCGAGCAGCGCGCACGCCGCGCGATAGATGGAATCGGTGTCGGCCACGGGCTCGGGCAGGGTCGTGCGCCGGGTCACCAGGGTGAAGTCGCTGTACTTCACCTTGAGCACCACGATGCACGCGGCGGTGCCCGCCTGGTGCAGCCTCGCCGCCACCCGCCCCGCTTGCGAGAGGATGCGCCGCTCCAGATCGACCCGCTCGATGAGGTCGTCCTCGAAGGTCTCCTCGGCGCCGATGGACACCGCGCTCCGCCCCGGATTGACCTCGCGCAGGTCCTCGCCGCGGGCCAGGGCGCGCACGTGGTCGCCCCACGAGGCGCCCAGCACGCGCGTCAACGCGAGCATCGGCGCGCTGGCCAGGTCGCCGATGCGCAACAACCCGGCGGCGCGCAGCTTCTCGGCTGCCTTCGGGCCGACGCCCCACATGCGCTCGATGGGCAACGGCGCCAGGAACAGGGCCACACCGCCCGGCGGCACCACCACCAGCCCGTCGGGCTTCTGCAGGTCGCTGGCCACCTTCGCGGCGAACTTGCACTCGGCGACGCCGGCCGACGCGGTGATGCCCACCTCGCTGCGGATGTCGTCCTTGATGCGCCGAGCGATGGTGACGCCGTCGCCGAAGAGCGAGCGGCAAGCGGTGACGTCGAGGAAGGCCTCGTCCACGCTCAGGCCCTCCACCAGCGGTGTGTAGCGGGCGAAGATGTCGAACACCTGCTCGCTCACCTCGCTGTCGCGCGCGTGGCGTCCGGCGACGCAGACGGCGTGCGGGCAGCGCCGCAGCGCCTCGGCCATGGGCATCGCCGAGTGCACCCCGTACTTGCGTGCTTCGTACGAGGCCGCCGCCACCACACCGCGCCTCGACGGACCACCGACGAGCACCGCCTTGCCGCGCAGCGTCGGGTCGTCGCGCTGCTCCACGGACGCGAAGAAGGCGTCCATGTCGACGTGCAGGATCTGCCGCGCCGGTGGGTGGTGTTGCACGTGATCCATTTCGGTGAGCTCCGGCGACGCCCGACGCGCCCCGCTACCTGGCGATGGCCTCGGCGGTGAGCTCTGCCGCTCTGGCGCGCTCCTCGGCGGCCGCCCTGGCGGCAGGCTCTCGCGCCAGCTGCGCCGCGGTGTGGTAGCGCCGCGCGACGTCCCTCCAGTACGCGGCATCCGCGTTCTGCGGGGCGGCCACCTGGCGGATGAGCGCGGCGTTGAAGGCCGCTGCGCCCGCGTAGGGGCCGGGTGGCGTCCGGGCGGCGAGCGAGTCGAGCGCGGCCGTCTTGCCCATGCCCAGGCTGGTCAGCGGCGCACGGCGCATCATCTGCGCCGCGTCCTCCGGGCCACCGCGCAGCCCCAGCGTCAACGCCAGCAGGTGGTCGGCCTCCGCTGTGCGCGGCTGGGGCATGCCGACCAGCAGCGAAGCGGCGTGCTCGATGTCCACGCGGCGCCAGTAGCGCTGCCCGAGGGCCAGCCTGGCGCGCGCGTAGAGGAGGCGCACCTCGGGCTGGAGCTCGCTGGCCGCCTTGAGCGCCATGCGGTGCGGCACGGACAGCCCACGCTCGAGCAAGGCGCGCAGGCCGGAGGGCGACAGGGCGAGCTGCGGGTCGAGGACCAGCCCGGCGTAGAAGGTCGGCAGCCGGGGGGCCCGGCGCGCGTGCGGGGTCGCCGGCTGCGCTGCCGCCAGTGGCGGCACCTGGAGGCCGTCGAGCGCGTCGATGCGCCGGCCACCGTAGAGCTGCGACAGCAGCGCGCGGGCGCGGTCGACGCGCTCGTCGCGGAGCGTGCCGACGAAGGCCAGCTCGCGCAGCCCGACCAGCGCGGCGTCGCGCCCGCGGTCCTTGCGCGGGTCGAGGCTACGGTCGAGGTTGCCGTAGTAGGTGTCACGCAGCTCGGCGTCCTTGGCGAGCTCCGTCGGCAGCGGGATGGCGCGAACGGCCTCCACGAAGCGCATGTCGGCCATGCCGGCCTCCACCGCCACCAGCGCCTTGCCGTAGTAGGGCAGCCTGGCGCCGACCTCGGTGGTCTCCTGGACCGCGCGCGCCTGATCGTGGATCCAGGCCGCCATGGGGCCGTTGATGAACTCCAGGACGCGCTTCTTGTCGTACGGCGCGGCGAGCTGCGGCGGCGAGCGCACGGTGCGGGCACAGCGCGCCGCCAGCACCTGACCGAAGAGCGCGTGGTAGACGGCGCCGCTCATGGTCCTGGGCGGGGCGGCGGCGAGCGGCTCGACGATGGCGTCGCCGCACTCCGTCGGCGCCAGCTCGGCGCGCAGCGCGCGCACCAGCCCCACCGGCAGCCCGGCGCAGGCCTCCAGGTCGGCCAGCAGCCCGTCGCGCCGGGCGACGTCGGCATCGGCCAGCGCCCCGTCGAGCGCGCCGCGCGCCGCCGCGGGCTCCTTGCAGGCGGCGCGCGCCGGCTTTCCGGCGGGCTTGGGTCTTGCGAAAGCCCCGCCGGTCGCGGGCGCCGCAGGCACGCCCCGCCGCCGGCGGAAGGGGCATGGCGGAGAGCTCGAAGACCGGCGGCTTGAGCAGGGGAAGCGACTCCTCCTCGAGCGTCCCTTCCACGGCGAATGGATCGCCGGCAGGCGCGGTCGGTGTCGCCGTGGCTCCACCGGGCGTGCGCGGCGGCGAGGTGGGGTCGGGTGGGCGAGGAGGTGAGCCGCCCGCCCCGCAGGCGGCGCACAGCAGGGCGATGGCGAACGACATCGCGGCCTGCCGGCGCCGGGTGCTCTTGTTTTGTCGACTTTCGGCCATCGTGCGCGTCCGACACCCTGCGCCCGGTTCGGTTCCTCGGCGAGGTCGGATGGGGGGTGCGGCGGGGTCGTCGACAGCCCCGGTCGTGTCGCGCGCGGTCGCCATGGTGCAGCAGGTACCGCGGCTGCCGGCGTGCTTCAACGAGTGCGCGGACCGCGTGCTAGCCTCGACAGAGTCGAGGTCTCCTGTCGGAGCCTCGACAGGTTCATCGATGACCCTTCTTCGTTTGCTTGCGGCGGTCACGGTGGCGGCTACCGGCGCCTCCCTGGTGGTTGGTGCCTGCGGCGGCAGCGAGTTCACCGCCGATGGCGCTGGCGGCGCTGGCGGCGCTGGCGGCGCTGGCGGCGCCGGCGGCGAAGGTGCCTCGCAGCGGCGCGTCGCCGGGCTGCGGCGGACCCGAGGACTGCCCCGGCCAGGACCTGCAGTGCGTCGAGCGCACCTGTGAGGCCGGCGTCTGTGGCGTCGCCAACGTGACCATCGGCGAGCCGACGAAGCAGCAGTACGTCGGTGATTGCCAGGTCATCAAGTGCGACGGCCAGGGGAGCAGCGTCTCCGAGCCAGCCGGCGACGACGTCTTCGACGATGGCGACGAGTGCACGCAGGACGCGTGCGACGCGGGGACGCCGACCAATGTCGTCACCGTGAACGCGCGCTGCACCACGCCCAAGAACCAGCCGGGCAAGTGCACCGACACCGGCGCCTGCGTGCAATGTGTGACCATCACGGATTGCACCGGTGACGACGTCTGCGCCCAGGGGCAGTGCGTCTCGCCGCTGTGCATCAACGACGCCACGGATCCCGGCGAGACCGACAAGAACTGCGGCGGCCCCGAGTGCCCACCCTGCGAAGACGGCAAGACGTGTCTCGCCGGCACCGACTGCGTCTCCGGCGTCTGCAACGGCCTCTGCCAGGCGCCCGCCTGCGACGACGGCAAGCAGAACGGCGAGGAGACCGGCAAGGACTGCGGCGGCCAGGACTGCGGCGCCTGCGGCGCGGGCCAGGGCTGCAGCGTGGCCGGCGACTGCCAGTCCCAGGTCTGCGTCGGTGGCATCTGTCAGGCGCCGTCGTGCACCGACGCCGTGCACAACGGCGATGAGACAGCTCTGGACTGCGGCGGCAGCTGCCCGGGGTGCCTCCTGGGCGACGCGTGCAACGGCGACGGCGATTGCCAGGGTCTCTACTGCGCGTCGGGGGTCTGCGCGAACCGCTGCAAGAACGGAGCGCAGGACGGCCTGGAGACCGATCAGGACTGCGGCGGCCCGATGTGCAAGGCGTGCGTCGTGGGCAAGACGTGCATCTGCGCGTCCGACTGCGAAAGCGGCGTGTGCTGCATCGGCAATTCCGGTGACATGTTCACGCCCGTGTGCGTGGCCGACGAAGGCCAGTGCACCGTCGTCGGGGACCCGGCGTGCGGCTGAGCGGCTCGCTCAGCGCCAGCGCGGGTCGTGGAAGCCGATGCTGGCGGTGAGGTAGAAGCCGCTCATCGCCAGCAGCACCGCGGCCAGCGTCCGGCCCATCAGAAGCGCCCCGACCAGGTGATCACCCTGGAACGCGCGCGGACCGACGCCGCGGTCGACGCGCCGGTGGCGTCGTCGCGGACGGTGACCTCCTCCATGGGGTGGGCAAACGACACGACCAGCCCGATGGCGTGGCCGACCGCCCAGCCGACGATGACGTCGCTCCAGTCGTGGGCGCCGGAGATCTGCCGCAGGACGGCGGTGCCCACCGCGCCCAGCTCGGCGAACACGAACGGCGCGTAGCGATACTCGACGGGCCCGTGCTCGGTGCGCAGCGCCAGCGCCAGGTGGGTGGCGGCGATGGCAGCGATGGGGCCGGTGTGCCCGGAGGGGAAGCCCTCGTGTGCCGATCGCGTCTGCAGGCAGCGGCCGTCGATGAAGGCACGCGGGCGGCAGCGGCCGCTGATGCGCTTGATGGCGGTGAAGACGCCGGTGGTCAGCAGGGTGGCCTCGCCGTCGATGAGCGGAGCACGCAGCGCGCGCTGGTAGGGATCCTCGACGCGGCGGTCATCGAGGTACGCCGCCTCGAACGCGTACCCGTTGGCGGCCTGCAAGGTCACGCCGATGATGCTGCCGGTCAGATCGCTGGCCGAGCCGAGATGGGCTCGGGGCACGACACCCAGCGGCTTCCACCGGGTGTTGTATCGCTGTGGCAGGAACCAGAACAGCAGCGAGGCGCTGGCCAGCCCGAGCACCCCGGCCTCGCCCACCGGCGAGCCGAAGGCCCAGTCGGGCGCCTGGCGGATGGACGGATCTGCCGCCACGGAGCTGGCGCCGAGCAGCGCGGACGCCAGCGTGGCGATGGCCACCGTGCGCGCGCCGCCGCTCACTTCGTCGTGGACCCTGCCGGCTTGGAGCCGGGCGCCGGCGAGGGCGGCGCTGCCGGTCCTCCGCTGGGCTTCGGTGTGGTGCCGGGCTTCGGTGTGCCGGTGGCGCCGTCCGGCTTCGGCGGCGTGGCCTTGCCGTCCGCCTTGCTCTCCGCCTTGCTCTCCGACTTGCCCTCCGACTTGCCCTCCGACTTGGCAGCGGGCTTGCCGGGCGCCTGCCGCACCTCCGCCTCGCCGAGGCCGAGCGCGCCGAGGCCCGCACGGATGGTGGCCGCGTCACCGACGGCGACGACCTTCACGCGCTCGGCGACGAGATACTTCTGTGCCACGCGCTGCACATCCTCGCGCGTCACCTTCTGCACGCGCGCCGGGCGGTTGGTGAACTCGTCGAGCGGCAGCTTGTAGACGTGCAGCGCGGCGATGGTCGCCGCCGTCTCCTCCGCCGTCTCGAAGCGGCCAGGGAGCTGCTTGATGAGGTTGGACCTGGCAGCCGCGAGCTCTTCCTCGGTGACCATCCCGGCGCGGATGCGGTCCATTTCGCCGAGGATCTCCTTGAGCGCCGCGTCCGTCTTCTCCCGGAACACCGCCCCGCCGGCGCTGAACGGACCCGGACCCTGGCGCATCTCGAAGCCGGAGCGCGCGCCGTAGGTGTAGGCGTGCTTCTCGCGCAGATTGAGGTTGAGGCGGCTGGAGAACATCCCGCCGAGGATCGTGTTCATCACCAGGATGGCCTCGAAGTCCGGGTTCTGCCGGGGTACGCCGGGCAGCGCGACCGCCACGTTGGACTGCGAGGCGCCGGGGCGATCGACGATGACCACGCGCGGCCCCTTGGCCACGCCGGCCGGCGGCTCGCCGACGGTGTTCGCCTTGGCGGCCTTGCCCTGCCACTTGCCGAGCACGCGCTCTGCCTCGGCCACCGCCTCGGCCTTGCTCACGTCGCCGGCGAAGACGACCGTCGTCGAGTCCGGGGCGAAGGCGTTCTTGTGGAAGCGCACCAGGTCGGCGCGCTGCACGCCCTTGAGCGCGGCCTCCGTGGCCAGCAGCGAGGCGGAGTAGGGGTGATTGGCCGGATAGAGCTCGGTGCCCACCGTGTTGGCGAGGAGCGCCGTGGGGCGATCGTTCTCCTGGGCCAGCGCGGTCAGGCGTCGCGAGCGCTCGCGGTCCAGCTCGTCCTGGGCGAAGGACGGGTTCTGCACCACGTCCGCGAGCACGTCGAGCATGCGCGCGAGCTTCGGCTTCAGGCACTCGCCCTGGACCACCGAGGCGTCGTAACCGACGTAGGCACCGTACTCGGCGCCGAGCTGCTCGAGCTCGTCACTGAGCGCCAGCGCCTTGCGCGTCCGGGTCCCGCTCATCAGCATGCCGCCGGCAAAGGCGCCGACGCCGGGCTTGTCCTGCGCGGCGCCGCGGTCGACGACGAGCTGCACGGCGACGACGGGCAGGTCGTGGCGCTCGACGACCAGTACGCGCACCCCGTTGCCGAGCCTCGCCTCCTGCACGTTGGGCGCCACGTAGGGCGCTTCGGGGCCGGCCGCGGGCGCCTTCTTCCGGAAGTCCTCGGCGGCGGCCGTGGCCACGGGCGCCGTGCCCGGCCCGGGCCCGGGGGAAGTGGGCGTGACGGGCGGCGGGGTCGTCTCGCAGGCGGCACAGAAGAGGACGAGGGGCAGAAGAGCGGCGCGTTTCACTTGGCACCTCCGACGGGCTTCGCGGGGGCCGCGGGCTTCGCGGGCTTCGCGGGCGCCGCGGCCGGCTTTCCAGGAAGAGGGGCAGGCGTGGCGGCGCCTGTCGGTGGTCCGGCGGCGAGCCGTCCGGCCCGCGGCGCGCCCGCTGTCGGGGTGACCACGGTGACGATCCGCCTGTCGGCCGGCAGCCAGGTCTGGGCGGCGCGCTGCACGTCGGCCGCGGTGGCCTTCTCGTACCGCGCCACGTCCTTGTCGAAGTAGCCGGGGTCGCCGGCGAGCTGGTTGTACTGGTTCATCTGATCGGCGCGCGTACCCACGCGCTCCATCGAGAAGACCATGCCGCTCAGGATCTTCGCCCTGGCGCGTTCCAGCTCCGGGGCGGCGGGCGGCGCGGCGCGCAGCCTGGCCAGCTCCTCGTCGACGACCTTGAGCGCCTCGGCAGGGCTCTTGCCCTTCTTCAGCGTGACCACGATGTCGAACTGGCTGGCGAGCTGCGACGACCCCTGGCCCGCGCTGACGTCCTGCGCGATCTGCATGTCGTAGACCAGGCGCTTGTAGAGGCGGCTCGACTTGCCGGTGGTCAGCACGCCGGCGAGGATGTCCAGCTCCCCGTCGCCCGTCGCGTAGTGCGGCGGCGTCGGCCAGGAGAGCTGCACCCGCGCCAGCTCCACGTCGGCCTCGACGGCGAGACGAGTCTCCTTGGCCAGGGTCACCGGCATCGGCCCCTTCTTGAGCGGCGGGGCGGCGCCCCGGGGCAGGGTGGCGAAATACTTCTGCACCAGCGCCTTGGCCTGCGCCTTGTCGATGGCCCCCGCCACCACCAACGTGGCGTTGTTCGGCACGTAGAAGGTGCGGAAGAAGGCGCGCACGTCCTCGAGGCTGGCCGCGTCGAGGTCCTCCGGTGAGCCGATGGTCAACAGGTGGTACGGGTGGTCGGCGGGGAAGATGGCCTCGCGCACGAACTGGCGCACCAGACCGTAAGGCGCGTTCTCGTAGTTCTGGCGCCGCTCGTTCTTGACCACCTCGCGCTGGCTGACGAACGTCTCCTGGTTGGCGTGCTCGAGCAGGAACCCCATGCGGTCGCTCTCCAGCCACAGCGCCAGCTCCAGCTGATTGGAGGGGACCGTCTCGTAGTAGTTGGTGCGGTCGTTGCTGGTCGAGCCGTTGCGATCGCTGGCGCCGGCGCTCTCCAGGTACTTGAAGAACGTGTCCTCGGCGACGTTCCGCGAGCCCTGGAACATCACGTGCTCGAAGAGGTGGGCGAAGCCGTTCTTGCCCGGGGCCTCGTCCTTGGAGCCGACGTGGTACCAGACGTTCACCGCCACGATGGGCGTGCGCTTGTCCTCGTGGAGGATGACCTCCAGGCCGTTCGGCAGGACGAGCTTCTCGAAGACCAGCGGGACGCGCACCGGGGCGTCGGGCACCGCGGGTGCGGCGGCAGCTGACTGCGGCTTGGCGGGCTGCGGCTTGGCGGGCTGCGGCTTGGCGGGCTGCGGCTTGGGCTGTGCCGGGGCGGGCACGGTGGAGAGGATGCCGAGGCCCAGGGCGGCGGCGGCGAGCCAGGAGCGGAGAGTGCGCATTGCGGCCGCGTTATAGCCCGCTCGGGGGCGGGAGTCGCGTCGGGATGGACCACAGGCGGAGTCGGACGGCGAAGGGGAGGAAGGGGAGGAGGAAGAGAAGATGATGCCCCCCACCGGCGGGTGCTCGCCGCTTCGCGGCTCCGCGCCCGCCGCTCCCCCCTTGCGTCGGACGCGGGCATGACGCTGCGCGAGGTTTGGACGTCCGGGGCCCGCGCCCGCCGCGGGGGGAGGACCGATGGGGCCGATGGGGAGGCCGCGGTGATTGCGACGGGACCCGGAGGGGGCGGCGCCGCGCCCGGTGGAGGTTGCGGCGTTGTGCTGGAGGAGTCGGGGGTCGGGAGTCGGGCGAGTCGGGCGGCGCTTCGCGCCGCGAGTCGGGTGTCGAGTGTCGAGTGTCGAGTGTCGGGAGA
>JBBJMR010000546.1:0-2597 GCA_037720395.1 Polyangiaceae bacterium | reverse complement strand
GGGGGGCCGTGTCCGCCCGCGCGCCCCCCCCCCCCCGCGGCGTGCGAACGCCGCTACGTCGAGAAGGTGCTGGAACTCCACGGAGGAAGCGTGGCCAAGGCATCGGCTGCGTCGGGCATTGCCCGTCGCTACTTCCAGCTCGTGCGCGCTCGTCACGTCGACCCCGGCGGGCGGTGAGCAAGACCGTGGCCTGACTCGACGGTGCCCTCCGTCGCGTCCCCGCGGATGCCGTCAGTACGCGAACAGCGCCTGGCCGTCGTCGAGCGAGCACGAGCCGCTCTCCGGGTCGCCGCCGGTGCGCAGGATATCGGCGGCCTCCGGCTGCTGGTACTCGCCGGTCAGCTCGATGCTCACCATGCGCACCATGGCCTTGTCGAGGTGGGTGACGAAGTAGCAGGGGATGCTCGGCTCGGCGTGCGTGTCGCCGACGCCGGAGTCATCGGTGAGGAAGAGGTACCGCCCGCCGGTGAGCTGGGCGGCGGAGCGCATGGTCAGCTCGGCCAGCGGGTCGACGCCGCTGGAGGCGACGGGGAAGATGCGCAGCCCGAGATCGCGCGCGCCGCGCAACGAGGCGGTCACGCTGTAGGCGTCCTGCTGGTGGTGCGGAGCGTCGGCGATCCAGAAGACCAGGCGCGCGCTCGATTGCCACGACAGCTCGAGGGTCTCGGACAGACCGGCCTGCACGGCCTCGGGCATGTCACCGCCGCCGTCGGCGACGATGGCCGCGAGATCGCCTTGGACCGCCTCCAGGTCGGTGGTGAAGTCGTTGCTGCGCGTCACGAAGGTGTCGCCGATGTCGCGGTAAGCCACCGTCGCCCAGCGCTGCGGCACCTCGGGGAAGCGCGCCGCGACGGCGTCGGCGATGGCCTGCAGCTCGACCTTCAGGTACTCGATCTCGTCTCCCATGCTGCCGGTGGCGTCGATGAGCAGCGCCACGTCGAGCGATGCCTTGCCCACCTGATCCTGGCCGGCCGCCTCGCGCGCGGAGAGGCGCTCGGCGTCGCTCAGCTCCGGGGCTCCGTCCACCGGCGTCGACGCGTCGGCGAGGTAGTCCACGAACCACTGGTAGTTGCGGTTGTCGTCCCAGGCGCCGGCGGTGAGCGTGCCGGCCTGGATGCCGCCGCTGCCGCTACCGCTGCTGCCGGTGCCGGCGGCGGATCCGTCGCCGTCGGCATAGGCAGAAGGGTCACCATAGCCGCCCTCCTCGCTGTCGGCGGAGCAGGCCGCCCCGGTCAGGCCGGCGCCGAGAGCGAGGGTCGCGAGAAGCAAGGAAGCTCGCTGCATGCGGGTCGGACTGCAGGCCCCATGCCACCGCGCGCGGCCGTCACCGCGCCGCAAGGACCCGGAAACGCGGCGCTCGCAGGAGGCGCTGGGCCGCATCGGCCGCCCGGTGCGACGGCGATGTCAGGGGTCAGGCCACGGCCGGCGCCGGGTGCGCCCAGAGGTAGATGTGCGAGCCGCCGGTCGTCGAGCGCCCCCGCTCCCCGGCCGGCTCCAGCGTCTCGGCATCGAGCAGCAGCAGCGCCGCGCGCGCGCCGAAGGAGATGACGAAGTACTTGCCGTCGGCGGTGCGCACCACGCCGCGCGGTGACTCGAGCTCCAAATGCTTGACCAGCGCGCGCCGCCCGAGGTGCCAGATGCTGACCAGGTGCGCGTGGGGATGGGTGACCACCACGTGCCCGCTGCCCTCGTCGATGCACACGCTGAGCGCCTCGCCGACCATCCGCGACGCCAGCGCCTGCGGCTCGGCCATGTACGCCAGCTTGCCGGCGTCGCCGCTGAGGCTGACGCCGCCGACCTCGGTCTCGGCCATGCCCTCGCGCGGCGCCGAGACCACCGCCAGCGCGCCGGCGTCGGTGATCGCGAAGTGGCCGGCGTTCAGCTTCTGGGTGACGATCTCGCGCTTGTCGAGGAGGCGGCGGTCGGCGACGGAGACGAAGGTCACCGAGCCGGGACGCGTGCTGCTGCGCGGGCCGCCGCCATTGGTGATGGCCAGGACGCCGCCACCATCGACGAGCATGCAGTCGTGCGGTCGCTCCCCGAAGCTCGGGAACTCGTCGACGATGGCGAACGTCTTGCCGTCGCGCACGGTGATCACCCCGCTGTTGTCGTCGAGGCGGCTCTCCACGGCGAAGATCACCTCGCCGTCGGCGGAGTGCACGCCGTGGCCGTAGAAGTGGTGGCCGGGCTTGGGCGGGATGGCACCGAGGAAGCGCTTCTCCACCAGGTCGACGTAGCCGCCGCCCGGGCCGCGCTTCTCGAAGATGGCGGCGCGATGCGGGGCCGAGGGGTGCGGCGAGAAGCCGTGCGGCAGGAAGGGGGTGAGGATGCGCTGCGGCTCGTCGGCGGGCGCGTCGAGATCGAGGATGTCGAGCGCGAAGCCGAGGCCGCCCTGCGATCGGGAGGTGAAGGGCGTGCCGCCCACAACCACACCGAGCGTGGCGCTCCCGGCGCGCAGGGCGGCGTTGGGGAGGGCGCCGCGCAGGCGCGCCAGCGTCGCTTCGTCGCGCTCGCCGCGCTTCTTCTTCGACCGCGAGCCCATCGACGCGAAGCATAGGCCGCCGCCCTGGCGGCGCCCAGCCGCGTTGCGGCGAGCG
>JBBJMR010000279.1:0-11881 GCA_037720395.1 Polyangiaceae bacterium | reverse complement strand
AGCAAGGCCGTCGTCGTCCAGCGCTCGCGACAGGCCGCGTCGGGCCACGCCGGACGCAGCGCAGCGCAGGGCCGCACCCGCGCGGCGCAGCCGTGGCGCCGTCGTGTCTGACCGAAGTCTGACGGGCTCCCAGCGGCACGGTGGCGCGGGCCGTGTCATCGTATCTGCCATGCTTCACACGGTTGTCATCTCCGACATCCACCTCGCCGAGGCGGAGCCGGGTGACGGGTTGTGGATGCGCTACCGGCAGAGCCGCTTCTCGCCGGATGCCGAGGTCGCACGCATGGTCGGCGAGCTCGCGCGGCCCATCGGCCTCGCCGGCGATCAGCTGACGCTGGTGCTCAACGGCGACATCTTCGACCTCGATGCGCCGCGGGTGGTCGGGCAGGAGAGCGTCTTCCACGATCTGCCGCGCACCGCCGACAACGCCATCCCCGCCCTCGACTGCATCTTCCGCGACAACCCGCTCTTCGTCTCCGCCATGGGCTCGTTGCTCGCCGATGGGCACACCGTGGCGCTCGTCTCCGGCAACCACGACGTGCAGCTGACCTTGCCGCAGGTGCGCGCGCACGTGCGCAAGGTCTTCCTGGCCGCCGCGCACGACGAGCTGCAGCGCCGCGGCACCACCCTCCCCGGCGGTCTCGGTCCCAGTACGAGCGGAGCGCCGCTCGATAATCGGCTCCTCTTCCGCGCCTGGTTCCACAAGACGCCGTGCGGCGTGGTCATCGAGCACGGCAACCAGTACGACCCGTACTGCGCCTACCGCTACCCGATGGCGCCGTGGACTCGTCCTCCCCGGAGGGCAGAGAAGGGCGCCAAGCGGCGCCGCGAGATCCAGCCGACGATGGGCTCGCTGGCCACGCGCCTGCTCGTCTCGCGCATGGGGTACTTCAACCCGCACGTCGACAACTCCTTCATGCTCAGCGTGGGCGGCTACTTCAAGCACTGGTTCCGGTACTACGCGTTCACGCGCCGCTCGCTGGCGCTGGCCTGGGCCGGCGGCGCGGTGCGCCTGCTCGTCGAGCTCTTTCGCCGCCGCGACCCGGAGGACCGGCGCCGACGCCGCGCCAACATCGCCGCCTGCGCGCGCGAGACCAAGGTGCCGGTGCGCGTCGTGGCACGCCACGCGCGCCTCTACGTTCGTCCTGCCGAGGACCGCCTCAGCCTGGTGATGCGCGAGCTGTGGGTCGATCGCGTGGGCATGGGCCTGGTGTGTGCGCTCTTCGCGGCCCTCTGGTTGCTCCTCGGCCCGGCGGGCTTCGGGTGGATCGCGCCGCTGCCCTTCGTCATCCTCTTCGCGTACGAGATGGTCGTCCCCAAGGTGCCGATGGACGAGCACTGGCGCCGCGTGGCCCGGGTGGCGCGCAAGGTGGCCAAGGCCCATCAGGCGCGCGCGGTGGTCTTCGGGCACACCCACCACCCCGAGGGCGCCTGGAAGGACGGCGTCTTCTACGGCAACACCGGCTCGTGGTCCGCGGCGTTCGACGACATCGAGTGCACCAGGCCGAGCTCCCCGGACCGACCGCTGGTCTGGCTCAAGGCGGCGGACGCAACGGCCCCGCTCGAGGGCGGTCTGTACGCGTGGCGCGACGGCAACTTCGTGCCCACCGTGGTCCGCGAGGACCAGCGCCGCTCCGACTCCAGCGGCGCCATGGACCACATGGCGATGGCGTGATCGCGCGCTGATCGTCAGCTGGCGGGGGTCTCGGCGGGGCGGGCTTCGAGGGTCGGCTCGCGGGCGCCGAGCGGGACGAAGCGCTGGAGCAGGAGCAGACCGGGGATACAGGCCGCGATGGTCATCCAGAGGAAGTTCGTCCACCCCATGCGGTCGACGAGGATGCCGCTGATGGGCCCGGAGGCCAGGCGCGGCAGGCTGAACAGGCACGTGAAGAGCGCGTACTGCGTGGCCGAGAAGCGCTTCTGGGTGAGGCGGAAGAGCAGCACCGAGAAGGCGCCCGTCCCCATGCCCTGCGTCAGGTTCTCGAAGCCCATGGCCCCCACCAGCAGGCCGCGGTCGGGCGGAGAGTCGGCCAGCACCAGGTAGCCGATGTTGCTGAGCGCCTGGAGGAAGCCGAAGATCCAGAGCGCGTGGCCGAGCCCGATGACCGTGGTCAGCGCCGCGCCGAGGAAGGTGCCGATGAGCGTGGCTGCCAGGGCCACGGTGGCCAGGGTGACGCCGCGATCGAAGTCGCTGTAGCCGAGGTGGGCGAGGAACGGTCGGAGCAGCGCACCGGCCAGGTTGTCGGCGAGTTTGTAGCAGACGACGAAGGCCAGGATCTCCAGCGCGCGCGGGCGCCGGACGATCTCCGCCAGCGGCGCCCACACCGCCTCCTGCAGCGAGCGCGCCGGCGGCGGGACGACGCGCGGCTCGGGCGCGAGCACGGTGATCACCAGCATGGGCACGAAGAGCAGCGCCAGCCCGACGTTGACCACCGGCCAGGACCAGGCCCCGGCGGCGGTGATGGCCAGCCCTCCGGAGACGTACATGGCGCCGCGATAGATGGCCGTCTTGGCGCCGACGGCGATGCCCTGCTCGTCGGCCCGCAGCACGTCGACGGCGTAGGCGTCGATGGCGATGTCCTGCGTCGCCGAGGCGAAGGCGATGGCCATCGCCAGCGCGCCGATGATCCACGGCGCGTCCGGGCGGTCGCCGACCCCGGCCAGCGCGAAGCCGAGGATCATCAGCGCCACCTGGGCCACCGCCGCCCAGCCGCGGCGCCGCCCCAGCCAGGGCGGCGTGTATCGATCGAGCAGCGGTGACCAGACGACCTTCAGCATCCACGGGAACTGCACCAGCGTGATCAGGCCGACGGTCTTGATGTCCACCCCCGACTTGAACAGCCAGTCGGGGATGGCGATGTAGACCAGGCCCAGCGGCAGCCCGGACGAGAAGGAGAGCAGCGAGACGGAAGCGGTGCGCCAGGAGGTCAGCGCGCGCACCAGCTTGCCGGCGGCGGTGCTCGGCGGCGGCAGCGACTCGGGCAGCGCACCGCGCGGGGGGGGCTCGCCCTCCAGCGCCAACTCCGGGGCGCGGGGCGCAGCTGCCAGGCCTGGCTCGACGGGCTCGGTGGCGATGGGTGGACGCGGAACGCTCATGGCCGCCTGCACGGCACCACCCTACTCGACCGCGGCGGGAGGGCCCACGAAGTGCCCATCCGCTGGCGGATACGTGCGCCCTCCACTGGCGCGCGGCGCGGCGCTTGCGCGACGGCGTGCGGGGCGGTCTATGCTGGCGCGTCTTGGCATCGCCGGAGCGCCGCCAGAGGTGAACGACTACACTCGCCGCGAGGAAGCCCGCTGGACCTTCATCGGGTCCACGTTGCTCGTCCTCTGCGTGTCCGCGGCGGCGCTCTTGCTCTTCACGGCGCGCGGCAAGCTCGTCCCCGACCCCGCGGCCATCGCCACCGCCAGGACCTCGGCGGCAGCGGCGCGCGACGCGCAGCAGTGCGCCGGCTGGGCGCGCGAGCTCACCGCCGAGGTGCCGGTCTTCCGCTCCACCGCCAAGGCGGCGCGCCTCGACCTGCCCACGCCCGACCCCTCCCAGGGCCGCAACAGGCGCACGCCGGAGGGGCCGGACGCGGTCCTCGCCTGGAACGCGGCGCTGCCGCTTCTCATGCGCAGCAAGCAGCTCGCCACCTGTCGCGGCCTCGTCCAGGGCGCGGTCGGGGTCCGGCCGTCGGCGACCGCGGGATGGGATGCCATCGCCGCCGCCGCCACGCTCGCCGCGCCACGCGAGGGCGACATGGAGGGCCGCCTGGGCGCCGCGCGGCGCATGCAGAGCTTCGCCGATGCGCCCATCGACCAGGTGGCCGCCATGGCCGCCGAGGCCGAGACCAAGCTGCGCGAGGTGGCCGGACAGCAGGCCAGCCGGGCCGAGCAGGCGCGCATCCACGAGCCCTTGCCCACCGGGCTGATGGCGCGCGAGTCGGCCGTGGCCATCGGCGTCGGGCTGGCCATCGCCGCGCTGCTGGTGAGCTTCCTCAGCGTGCGCACCGCCTCGTTGCGACGACAGGCCACGCTGGTGCCGCTCCGCGAGCTGGCCCACACGCCGCAGCGCGGCCTGCACGCGGCGGCCATCCTCAAGCTCGCCGCCCAGGCGAACGGCGGCGAGCCCGGGCTGGTCATCGGCGCGGCGGTGGGCGGGCTGCTGGCCGCGCTCGCCTTCCGCCTCGACAGCGACATGTTCGTTGCCGGGATCATGGGCGGGCTGCTGCTCGGGCTGGCCGCGCAGTGGCTCTTCCGCTCGCTGATCGGCCTCACCCGCTGGCGCGCACGTGCCGCGGAGCTGGGCGAGGTCGAGAAGCCGACCATTCCCATCGTGCTCGTGCTCAGCGGTGTGAACGCCGGGCTCGAGGCGCAGTTCCTCGACTTCTTCGACGGGCTCGGGCCCGGCGACGCGGCCGCGACCGTCGATCGCCTGGCGGCCCAGGCCGAGGAGCGCATCCTGGCCGCCGCCGAGGCCGGCATACCGCCGTCGCCATCGCTGGCCGCCCAGCCGCCGCCCGCCTGGCCGTAGCCAGCGCTCGAGGCGCTCGGGGCCTGCGCTGGACCCTCGATCCGGGCGAGCTGACCGCGGAAACCCAGGAAACTCGACCTCGGCGCGCTTCCATGGAAAGAGTCGGCGTCCCCGTACGGGCGGGGTCGCCTCACATGAACCCGCAGCGACTCCTCAGCCACGCGTGCGCGCTCGCCGCCGCGCTCCTCGTCGTCTCGGCCGCCAGCGCAGGCGACGACGCGCGCTCGCTGGACGGCCCGACGGGGGACATGGGCAGCGAGGCCTCGGGAACGACCGAGGGCGCCACGGAGACCGAGGGCGAGCCGGCGCTGGCCGCCGTGGCACCGGACGGCCCCGGCGCCGCCACCGCCGAGGGCAGCGGCCAGGGCGGCGCGAAGAAGCACAGGACCCCGCCCAAGCCGCGCCGCGGCGGCGTCAACCCGTGCATGACGCCCGACCCGGGCTGGGGCAAGTACGACAAGTGGAAGAACGTGGCCATCGGACAGATGGTCGCGCCGCACAAGGGCGGGCTGACCAAGAGCGGAGGCTTCGACCTCCTGGTGCATTTCCACGGCCACGAGCCCATCCGCAAGGAGTTCATCAAGAGCGCCGACGGCATGGTGCTGGTGGGCATCGATCTGGGCATCGGCTCCGGCGCCTACCAGAACGTCTTCGCCGCCCCGACCGCGTGGAAGAACCTGGTCGCCAGCGTGGAGGCGACGATGAGCAAGAAGAGCGGCCAGAAGGCGCACGTGCGCAAGATCGCGCTCTCCTCGTGGAGCGCCGGGTACGGCGCCATCGAGCAGATCCTCCGTCAGCCGGCGGGCAACGACATCGACGCCCTGGTGCTGCTCGATTCGGTGCATGCCGGCTACATCGACGAGCAGAAGGGCACGCTCAAGGAGGACCAGCTCCAGCCCTTCGTCGACTTCGCGCGCAGGGCGGCGAAGAAGGAGAGGTTCATGTTCCTCAGCCACTCCTCCATCCAGCCGCCCGGGTACGCGTCCACGCGCGAGACTGCGGCGTTCATCGTCGGCGAGCTCAACGGCAAGACGCGCAAGGCCACGCGCCTCGACGTCCTCGGGCTGGACATGTTCACGCGCTTCGATCGCGGCGACTTCCACGTGCGCGGGTACACCGGCGACGACAAGCCCGACCACTGCGCGCACATCGGCCTGATGACCAGCGTGCTCAAGGTCCACCTGCAGCCGCGCTTCAAGACGCCGCGCGCCAGGTAGGCGGCCCCACGCTGCCCATGGCCGTTCGGACGCGCTACGCTGCGCCCCATGGGACAAGACGCCAACGGCGGCGATCTGGTCGGCGAGTGCCTGGAGTGCGGCGCCCCGATACGCAAATCCGACAAGTACCTGCTGCTCTCCACCGCGGACGGCAACCGCCACGCGCTGCACACGGTGTGCTTCACCAACACCACCTTCGACCCCGACCGCTTCACCGCGGTCACCGAGCCGGAGAGCGAGCGGCGTTAGCCGATCACTTGCTGTCCCCGCTCTTCGGCGGGGGTGCCCCGGCGAGGGGCACGAGCTTCACCCCGCTGTCGATGTCCAGACCCTGGCCATTGGCGCCCTTGACGCGGGCCGAGCTGCGGTAGCCGAGATCCGCGACGCGCGGGTACGCGCCGCCCACCGGCAGCTCGAGGGTCCCCTTCCCCTGGGAGTCGAAGAGCTCCATGACGATCTGCTGTCCCGGGCCGCCCAGGGCGAGCTTGTCCGTGGTGGCGTACTGGCGGAGCTCGACGGAGAGCGAGGCGACGCTGCCCTCCACCTTCTGCAGGCGGAAGACGCGGTAGCGGACCACCTCCATCCCGGTGGGGGCGGCGCGATCGGCGACCATCCAGTACGCCCCTGCGCCGACCGGTCTGTCCGGCACCGGCACCTGCAACGCGGCGAGCGCGTCGGCGAGCGTGGCCAGCACCATCTCCAGGCCCTTGTCGGCGTCCTTGGGGAGCTCGAAGCCCCAGCCCGAGGCGGCGCCGGTGGCCGGCGCCACCTGCCAGTGCACGCTGCTGCCCTTGAGCTTGCCGATGGCGTCGGCCATCTGCTTGGGGATCTGGCCGGGCTGGGCCTTCGGCGGCGTGGCGTCGACGACCTTGGCCAGCACGGGCACCGTGGCCGCGCCCTCCTTGGGCTTGTCGGCCTTGATGGACAGCGAAAACTCGATGGTCGGCATGGCCGAGCGCTGGCCGGATCGCACGGCGATGGTCAGCGACTGCTTCTGCTCGCCACCGTCGAGCCTGGGGCCAGCGTCACCTTGTCGCCCGAGCCGGCGTCGATGAGCTCGACCTTGCTCGGCGCGTCGCGCGCCTGGAGCGCGTCGGCCTTGCCGGGCGCGAAGATGCCGTTCTCGGGCGGCGCCGCGGAGCCGGAGCCCGCGGCGCCGGCTCCGCTCGGCCCGCCCGGCGCGCCCGAGCCGGCAGGGCGGCCGGACGCAGCGCCGGCGAGCGCCTGATCCAGGGCGGGGTCGAGCACCGGGCCGCGCGAGGCGTCGGGGGCACCGGCGTCGGCGGCCGCCTTCTTCTGCTCGTCCCCGCAGCCAACGCAGATCGACGCCGCGATGCAGGCGCAAGCGAGGAGCCTCCGCCAGGAGAGCTCCTTCGTGGGAAGCGACCACGGGCGAAACGAGCCAGCCATGGCCGTCGTCCTAGCTGTGCTGCCCGACGTCCGCCAGTCCGTCGATCTCGCGCAGCAGGTGCACCGGGTTGAAAGGCTTGGCGTGGAATCCGCTGGCGCCGGCCTCCATCGCAGTCTGCCGCGTCTCCGCATCGTCCAGGGCGCTGAGGACGAGGATGGGCAGGCTGCGCGTGCTCTCCTCGGCACGCAGGCGGCGGCAGACCTCGAAGCCGTCGAGGGCACCGGGCAGGAGCAGGTCGAGCAGGAGGACGTCGAAGCGCTCGGTGACGGCGCGCTCCACGGCCTGGGCCCCGCTGGCCACGCCGGTGACCTGGTGACCGCTGGCCGCGACCAGGGTCTCGATCATGCTGCGGATGGCGTCCTGATCGTCGCAGACGAGGATGCGCATGCGGTCGACCTCAGGCCCCGGCGCGGAGAAGCTCGGCGAAGTGTGCGTCGGCGGTGGCCACGCGCACCTCGGCGCCGGGCAGCGCCGCCTGGTAGCGGGCGGCGTGCTGCGCCGCGGCCTCGGGGGTGATCCCGGACAGCAGCACCCCGATGGTGTCGGCGTCGAGGCGGCCCACCATCTCCGCGGGCAGGGCCACGCCGCCGACGTCGTGTGCGCTCGGTCCCCGGATGGTGAGCAAGGCCGAGGCATGGCCACGGGCGGCGCGGGCCAGCTCCACGCCGAGCAAGGAATCGAACCAGCCCTGCCGGTAGACTTCGCGCCCGGGGGCGGTGCACTCCAGCACCTCGTCGAGCAATGCCGGCGTCTCGACGCGCTCGAGCACGGCGACCATGGCCCCGGCGATGGTCTCCATGGCGCGCACGTCGTCGGGGCTGACGCGGCGCTCGCGCGTGTCGAGCGCGCACAGCGTGCCGATGACCACCCCGCGGTGCGTGCGCAGCGGCACGCCGAGGTACGCGCCGACCCCCATGTGCAGCACCATGGCCCCGCCGCGGAAGAAGGGCTCGCGGCGCGCGTTCTCGACGACGAGCGGTGAGTCGCCGTTGACGCAGTGGGTGCAGAAGGTGGTGTCGCGCGGGACGATGCGCAGCATCTCCTCCATGCCCGGGGGCACGCCGATGCGCACCCGGTTCTCGACCGCGTCGCCGGTGATGATCCCCACGAAGAGCACCTGGAAGCCGCTCAGCGCCTGGGCCTGGGTGAGGATGCGCTCCGCCGCGGAGAGCTCGGAGAAGCTCGCCGCCAGGCGCTCCACCTCGCGCCGCCGCTCGGGCTCGTCGGCCCCGCTGACGTGCATGCGGGCCACGGTGGTGCTGGAGTCGGCCTTGGCCGTCTCGTCGCACTCCCCCCCCGCTGAACGGTTCGCGGCTCCGCCGGGAGACCCAGACCCCACACCTGGCGAAGGCCTCTGGGCGCGGCCGGCGGCCAGCACCCGGTCGCGCAGTGTGGCGCCAGGCACCGCCGGCGGCAGCGTCAGGGCCAGGTCGACCGCCGCCTCGCGGGCGTTGACCAGCGCGCGCGCGCAGATGGAGCAGCCAGAAGAGGCCTCGGCCTCGAGCCGGACGAGGTCCGCGCTGGGCGCGACCTGGTCGGCGAGCAGGGCACGCGCCGCGACTTCGTGGGTGTCGGTGTCGTGCTTCAACGAGGTTCCGGGTCGCTGCGTTGTGCGTGCCAGAGTGGACGAGGAACAGCCACGCTCGCGCGAGGCACCGGCATGCTAACGACAACAGCCGGCCCTGGATAGATGGTCGCTCGCCGGCGGTGGCGCCAGGATCAGAGCCTCGTCCAGCGGGCGTCCACGAAGCGCGCACCGCGGTAGTCGCTGCGCGGCAGCGGCAAGGTCAACCGCACACGCCACCCCTCCCCGCGCGGACGCAGGGGTGTGCCGAAGGTGCCCGGATCCCAGGCGAAGCGCTGGTGGTGCAAGCTGTCCTCGGCGATGGCCGCGCGCGCCGCGGGGCTGGGCGCCTGCTCGATCTCGGCGCGCACCGCCGGCGAGCGACAGCGCCCGAGCAGCGCTTCGAGCGCGGCCTCGTCGACGGGAATGCGCTCGGCGCGCGGTGGCGCCGCGTCGTCCTGGAGTGGGCCGCTCGGCTGCGGATCGGCGGGGCCATCCAGCTGCCTGCGCGCGGCGCTTCGCCCGGCGACAGGTACGGATCGACCGGGCGGCCGTCGAGCCAGACCATGAAGTGCACATGGGGCGGCACCCAGGGGAAGGCGTGCGCCATGTCCAGCCCGGCCATCCCCGCCAGCGCCACGGTGTCTCCGCGCGACAGCGGCTGCCCGACCTCGGCCACCGGCGCGGAGAGGTGCGTGTACTGGGTGACCACGCCCTCGCCGTGATCGACGATGGCGGTGAGCCCGCCGCGCAACCAGTCGTCGCGAAGCGCGACCAGCACGCCGGGCGCAGCGCACGCCAGAGGCGTTCCGGGCGGGCAGACGAAGTCGGTGCCGTCGTGCTCGTCGTACGTCAGACCTGCCGCCCGCTCCGCACCCCGAACCGATCGGCGAGCGGCGGGAGGGGAGCCTCGGGCCGGAATCGACGGTAAGAAGAGAGGGTCGCGGTGGACATCCTCGGGCGCATAGCACACGGAGCGGCGGGCACGAGCCCCGGCACCGCGCGGCACCGGCCGCCGGCGCGCGGCGGGGAGGCGGAAACGAGCTGACCGTGCGTGCGCCGACCACCGACGTGCTCGCCGATCTGGCGCGGCGCCACCTCGGGCGGCGTCCGGGGCTCTACGCCGGCGCGGACATCCCGCCGCGCAAGGTCGCACGAGCGCGCACCACCCCCGGCGTCCACCTCGCCGCCGACGAGCCCATCGCCGTCCTCTACGACGCCACCGTCTTCGGCGGCGCGGACGAGGGCTTCCTGGTCACCCCGGCGCGCATCTGCTGGCGCAACTTCCTCGAGCACCCTCGCCAGCTCGGCTGGTCGGACTTCGACGGCGCACACTCGCTCCACGTCGCCGACGGCAAGCTGTCGCTGTGCGGCAACCAGCTCATCTTGCCAGACGCCGGCCTCTCGGCCGCCGCGGTGGCTGCCTTCGTCGAGGCCGCCGCGGCCGCGCTCGGGCCAGCGCGGGCCACGCCCTACCGCGACGTGCACCACGACACGGCCGCCGCGCAACATGGCTCCCTTGCCGCGCGCCAGCTGGTCGCTCTGGCGCGGCGACACCTGGGTCACGACGACGCACTGCACTTCGCGCCCTCCATCCCTCGACAGAAGGAGCGGCGCGCCCGCTGCGTGCACGCCGCCCACCTCGGCCACGACGAGCGGGTGCTCGTGCTCCTCGACACCACGCTGCTCGGCGGCGCCGCCGAGGGCCTGCTGCTCACCGAGCTCAGGCTGCTCTGGAAGAACCTGCTCGAGCCGCCCGCCCAGCGCGCCTTCGCCGAGCTCGACGCGGGCACGCTGAGGACGCGCGAGGAGGTCTTGCTCGTCGGCGCCCGGCCGATCCACATCGGCGCGCTGGCGCCTCGCTTCGTATCGCTGCTGGTGGAGCTCAGCGCCCGACACCAGCTGTAGCCCGCCGCTGAATCTCCGTGTCCGTGCCTCCTTGGTTCTTCCGATGCTATGGGGCGTCGATGCCGGCCCTGCACGAGCACGACGCGGTGACCCTGGCGGCCATGATCGGCCGTGGCGACGTCTCCAGCGAGGAGGTCACCGCGGCCCACCTGGCGCGCATCGATGCCGTCGACGGTCGCGTGCGCGCCTTCACCACCGTGCTGCGTGACGAGGCGTGCGCGACGGCGCGGCGCGCGGACGAGGAGCGCCGGCGCGGCCAGGTGCGCGGGCCGCTCCACGGCCTGCCGGTCTCGGTCAAGGAGTCGCTCGACATGGCCGGCATGGCCTCGACGATGGGCGTCGCCGCGCGGCGCCACAAGGTCGCTGCCGCCGACGCGGGCATCGTCCAGCTGCTGCGCGCCGCGGGCGCGGTGATCCTCGGTCGCACCAACACCTCGCAGCTGCTTCTCTTCCACGAGAGCGACAACCCGGTCTACGGGCGGACGCACAACCCCTTCGACCTCGGGCGCACGCCGGGCGGCTCATCCGGTGGGGAGGCGGCGGCGGTGGCGGCGGGCATGTCACCGCTCGGGGTCGGTACGGACATCGGCGGCAGCATCCGCGTGCCCGCGCATTTCACCGGCACCGCCGGGCTCAAGCCCACGCTCGACCGCTGGATCAACCAGGGCTCGAACACCGCCTTCTTCGGGCAGGAGGTCATCCGTGGGCAGTGCGGCCCGATGGCGCGCAGCGCGCGCGACGTGGCCTTCTTCTTCGAGGCCCTCGACCCCCGCGCCATGAGCGCGCTCGACCCCCGGGTGCCACCGCTCTTGCCCGATCGCGCCGCGGACGTCGACGTCTCTGCTCTGCGCATCGGGTGGTACGCCGACGATGGCGTCATCCCGGCCTCGGCGGCGGTGTCCCGCGCGGTGCGACGCGCAGCCGAGGCGCTGCGCGGACGAGTGGGCGAGGTGACCATGTTCGTCCCGCCGCGCATGCTGGAGATGACCTTCACGTACATGGCCGCGCTGAGCGCCGACGGGGGCGCCACGGCCTTCGATCAGCTCGAGGGCGGCCGGCTCGCCACGGCGCTGGGGCCGATGCGAGCCATCGCGCGGCTGCCGGATCCGGTGCGCCGGGCCATGGCGAGCGCTGCGGCCCTGGCCGGCGAGCCTCGCCTGGCGCGTTTCCTCGGCGCGCTCGGGCGCAAGTCGGTGACCGAGCTCTGGCGCCTGACCCAGCTGGTCCGCGCCTATCGGTTCGAGCTCTTGACCGCCATGCGCGAA
>JBBJMR010000060.1:0-33388 GCA_037720395.1 Polyangiaceae bacterium | reverse complement strand
GCCGGGTGGCGACGCGCCGCCGCGCCGCGCCCGCATCGTGGAAGCGCCGGTGCGGCGCCCGAAGCCGAAGCCGAAGGCCGCGGCCCGGCCTGGCAAAGCGGGCCCCCGTCGCGGGTGAGCGCCAAGCCGGTGCGCGGTGGTTGATTCGACGCCGCGCCGCCCGCCGAGCGTCGCGGAGGGCCGTGCCGAAGTTGGCCCCCGTCGCGGGCCTGTGTGACCTCTCGAGGCGTTGCCCGACCGCATCGCCTGGCGCGCGTGCGCCCGCTCCAGCTCTCCCTGCTCCGCGACGCGCACCCGCGCGCTCGTCGCGGCGCTGCTCGCCGTCCTCGCGCTCCTCGCGCCGTCCACGGCACGTGCCTGGGTCGAGGTGCACGTCCTCGCCCACGAGGCGAAGCTGGCAGTCGACCGCACCGCAGTGGCGCGCGTCGAGCATCGCATCACCCTGCGCGTCGCCGGCAGCCCGCTGCCGACCTTCGACGTGCGCGGTGTGGACGTCGACGCGCTGCTCGACCGTGACGCCTACGTGGTGGCCTCCCGGGACGCGCAGGCGGGCTCGATGGAGTCGGCGCTGCAGCTCTCAGCGGAGCGCGCCGAACGCCGCGACGAGGATCCGCCCGGCGCGGTGGTGCGCCTGCGCTTCGCCGAGCGCGGCTTGCCGCGCGGCCTCTGGGTGGTCGTCTTCCGCTACAAGACCGACCTCGGCGCGCGCGGGTTGGTGCGCACCGACGGCGCCAGCACCCGCCTCACCTGGACCGGCCCAGTGTGGAGCGACGGGCTCGACTCCCTGCGCACCACCATCTCGCTGCCCCCCGCGCCCACCGAGCCCGCCGTCGAGGATCTGCCCGGCAACGGCGTGGACGCGGCCGACGCGCGCGACAACGGCCCGACGTTCCTGTCCACGCTGCGCCGCACCAGCGACGGCGACGAGCTCTCCCTGCTGCGGCCCTACGCATCGAAGAACGAGGCGGTCACCTGGACGGTGCGTGTCGACCCGCGCGCCTTCCGCGCCCCTGCGGCGACGCCGGCCGGAGGGCCAACCGGGCCGCCGCTGCTCGAGGCCGTGCTTCCCAGCGGGCGCCTGGCGGCGGTGCTCGCCGCCATCGCGCTCTTCCTGGGCTTCGCTGTCCTCGTGGCCCTCAAGTCGCGCGACGCCAGCCGCGCCGCCACCGCGGCCGGCGCCGAGGCGCGACCGCTGCTCCCGCTGCCGTTGGTGGTGCGCGCCTGCGGCGCCGGCCTGGCCCTGGCCGTCGGCGTGTTGCTCGAGCTGCAGCTGGAGTCGGGCACCTGGGGCGGCGTGGCCGTGCTGGCCTGCGTCCTGCTCGCGGCGCACCGCTCCCCGCGCTGGATCCCCGCTCCCGCGCGCCGGGCCGCTGGTTGCCGGTGACCATCGCCGAAGCCTTCGCCCGACCGCGCGCGCGCGGCAGCTGGCTCGACGCCAGCACCCTCGCCGGCAAGGCGACGCTGGCCGCGGTCACCGCGGGCATGGCCGCGCTGGTCTGGGCGGTGTCGCGCATCTCCGTGTACCACGCCTGGCTGGCGGGCCTGGATGCGGTGGTCTTCCTCGCCGTGCTCGGCACCGGCAAGCGCTCCGAGCTGCCGCCGGACCCCGTGGCCGGCCGCGCCGCCCTGCTCGAGGAGGTCGCGCGGCGCATGGCCAGTCAGCTGGCCGGCAAGGCCGGCAAGGACGCCGAAGGCGTGCGCGTGGTGCCGCGCGTCCGCATCCCGCACGGCTCACCCGACGCCGACGAGCTGCGCCTGCTGGTGGTGCCGCGCGCTCCGCTGCCCGGCTTCGGCGGCATCGAGATCGGCGCCGCGGTGGTGCCCGGCTCGGGCACGCCGGTGCTCCTGCCCGAGGTGCTGCTCCGGGTGCGCGAGGGCTCGGAGTGCGAGCAGGCGCTGGCGAGGATCTGCCGGCACGCGCGCTCGGGGCGCGGGCGCAAGCCGGGCGAGCGCGTGCTGGCGTTCTCGCCTCGGCTGCCGACCGCGCGCATGACTGCGGCCATCGCCGTGGCGCTGGCCGTGCGCACGGGCTCCGCGAGCAAGGCGCCCCAGGCAGGCGTCCAGCCTCCGGCCGCGTCATCCGAGAAGCCGCGCGAGCGCGGGCCGCGCCAGGCCGCCTGAAGCGGCCGCAGACAACATGGGGTCGCTCTCCATGGCGCGCCTCGTTTCGGTGGAAGGCACGTCCTCACGGCGCCGAACCATCGTGCAGCCCCTCGCCGGGCTTGCATGCCGCGTTGATCACCTGCGCCATCTCGGGCGTCACGAACGCGATGTGAAGGTCGTTTCCGCCCATCCGAGCATACGCGCGCTCTGCCGACCCGTGACCGGCCAGGAGCTCGTCGAGGAGCGCGATGGTGGACCGCGTGGCGCGTCGCCATTCATCGCCTTCCATGCCGGGCTCGAGTCGATAGACCACGAATTCGCGCTTCCCAAGGTGGAGAAGGTACGTGTCCGAGGTCTCCAGGTCGTCCTCCGAGACCTCGCACATCTCGCCGACGGTTCGGAGGGAAAGCTGCATGCTCTCCACGAGCGGGAGCGCCCCGTCCTCATCCAGCCAGCCGTCGGCGTTCAACGTGGCGACGGCCCAGCCAGCCGGTCGCTCTCCTCGCGCGGGGGCCTTCACCCTGCGATAGCCGACGTCGACCCGGACGCCCTCCCGACGAAGGAATGGCGCAATCGCACCCAGGAAATCGCGAATGCCGTGCTCCGCCAATGTCTCCGCATCGGCATGGAACAGTCGGCGCACGTCGTCACACCAGAACGCGTCGTTGCGCTCACGGGTCTCCGCGCGCACGTGGTCGAGGTCGCCCGGGGGCGACATGCTTGAAGAACCCGAGTGCCTCCAGGCGAGCAACGTCGAGCACGGGCGCGGTCATCGGTCGATGCTAGCGCGGCCACGCACTGGCGGCGAAGCGTGGGCGGGCGCCCGAGCGTAGCTGGCCCGCAGCGCCAAGATCGATCGCCAGGCCGCTTCAGCGCACTCCATCGCACGCACTGCCCACAGCGCCTCCGCATGCGCGCGTGATGGGTCAGCTGAGCGAACAGCTCGCTGCCCGCCGCCTGCGCCGACGCGCGAGGAGCAGCAGCCCGATGCATGCGCCGAATCCCACCGGCGCATCCCTGGGCGCCGCCGAGCAGCCGCAGCCGCCGCCGGACGCCTCGGACCTCGGGTCGGTGGGCGCCGGAGCGCCCGGGCTCACCAGCACCATTGCGAAGCTGTGCGTGCCAATCATGTCGGCGGAGTCCTCGGTGCCGTCGTTGACGATCAGCGTGACCATGTAGCTGCCTTCGAATGTGTAGGTGTGCGCCGGCGTCGCGCCCTCGCCGGTCGTGCCGTCCCCGAAGTCCCAGCGGTAGGCGAGGGGCGAACCTTCGCCGTCGCTCGATGCCGAGCCGTCCAGCGTGACGGGACCGCCCACCCCGGTGTCGCAGAGCGGCCCGCCCGCGACCGCGGCCGGCTGCTGGTTCGCCCTCGTCGCGCAGGGCACCGTGAAGAGAGCGTCCTTGGCCCCGGGGGTCGTGGCCTCGTAGCTGCCGCTCTTCGTCTTCGCGGGCACGGTCGTGTCCTGCCGGAAGGTCAGCCCCGGCAGCGAGGTCGGCGCCGTCACGTCGCCCCAGGGCAGGGTGAGGATCGCCGGTTGGATCGGGATCTTGCCCGCGGTCGTGTCCCACCCCTCCGCGACGAGCGACCCGTTGGCGGTGACCGCGGCGCCCGTGAGCGAGAGCGTCCCCTCGGGCGGGGCGCATGCCCCGGCGGAGAGCGCGTCCGGCGCGAGCGCGGGCATCACCTCGACCGCGGTCGTGATCGCCTCGGAGGTGTCGTCCTCTGCGCTGACCGTGACGGTGACCTTGTAGACACCGGGGCTCGCGTACGCGTGCGTCGTGACCAGGGCGCCGTCGAGGACGGGTGAGCGATCGCCGAAGTCCCAGTGCGCGGTCAGGGGGCGATCCTCGGGATCGGCGGAGGCGCTCGCGTCGAGCCGGATCCCGGCGGGGACCGCGGCGCTCGACGCCCAGCCGAGGTAGGGGCCACCGAGGTTGGCGATCGGCGTCGTCGCCGCGCCGCTCATGGGAACGGGTCGGCGAATGAACACGTCGCGCGCGCCGTTCGTATCGTTCGGGACGAGGTTCGCCGCGTAGGCCTCGAACACGACGGCACCGTCCAGTGCAACGGAGAGCGGGTACACAGGAGTGCCGGCGGAAGTGACACCGGGGACCGCTTCGATGCCGTTGGTGTCCACGCTCGCCCGGACCGTCGTCTTGTCCTGGAGGTCGCGCAGATAGACTTGAATGCTGGTTGTGCCCCCCGGAGCGAGGTTATCGGCGAACGAAAGAAAGGCGACGTATCGACCGTCGGCGCTGATCCCGCTCGAGGCCGCGTAGGAGTTCGCGCCTTCGCCCGTGGAGCTGACGCTGACCTGCTCCGTCGTCCCGAGCAAGCGGTCGCGCACGAAGACGTCGAGATCGAAGTTCCCGGCGTTGTTGTCGCCCGGAACGACGTTGTTGTTGTCCGTGCCGAAGACGACGTGGCGCCCGTCGGCCGACATCGAGGACAGATACACCGTGCCGGTGATCGGAGCCGCCGCTGCGTCGAGACTGACCAGCTCGGTCGTGCCGGCCTGTCGGTCGAGCACGAAGACGCCCCCCGCGCCGGCGAAGGCGATCAGGTTTCCATCGGCGCTCATGTGCGGCGCCCCGCCGCCTGCCGCGACGCGCTCGAGGGTCGCTGTCAGGCGATCCAGCACGTAGAGGTCGACGTTAACGTCCACGTCCTCAGGAACGAGGTTGTACGGAGTACCGAAAGCCACGTAGCGCGCGTCCGCGCTGATCGACACGAGCTCCGAACCCCATGCAGCCGTGTCGTACGGGAGCACGAGCTCGGTGGTCCCCAGGGTGCGGTCGCGGACGTAGAGGTCGAGCGTCAACTCCGTGTCACCCGGGGAGAGGTTCGTCGCGTCCGAGGCGAAGAAGACGAAGCGGCCGTCGGGCGTGATCCTCGGAGCGCGCTGGTTCAGGGCGAAGCCCAGTCCGCTGATGGCTTCCGCCCCGCCCGTGGCCACGCTCACGCGCTCGATGGCACCGGTCGAGAGATCCTTCAAGAAGACGTCGGGGCTAGCGTTCGTGTCGTCGGGGACGAGGTCGGACGCCGTCGACTCGAAGACCACGTAGCGGCCGTCGGGTGTGACCTGCGGGTCGAAGCTCGCTCCGCTCCCCTGCGCGCTCGCGCTGGTGACGCTGACGCACAGGGTCTCCATCGCCGGGAGCGACGCGGGATCGATCACCAGGACCGTGCGCTCGTCCGTCGCGGTGAGGCCATCCGCGCTGGTCACGGTCAAGGTCGCGGTGTAGGTCCCGGCCGCCGAGTACGCGTGCGCTTGCTGGGGTCCGGTGGCGGACGTCTGGTCGCCGAAGTCCCAGGAATGGGAGGCGAGCTCGCCGCCGATCTGGTAGGAGCCACGGCCGTCGAACGTCACCGTGCCGCCAAGGAACGCCGAGGCATCGTTGCCCGCTCGGGCGCGCGGGGCGAAGGCGTCCACGGGCGCGACCTTGACCGTGCCGTTCGACGCGCGCTCGATCTCGTAGCGCCTGGTCTCGCCCGCGACGATGTCGCCCTCGACCGTCGCCGCATCGGTCTGCTGGTCGACGCTGGCGGTCGAGAGCGTCAGCGTGAACGGCCCATCGCCGATGCCGAAGACCTCGAGACCGTACCCGCCCGGCTCGGGGTTCTTCGCGGCGATGTAGCGATAGACGGGCGCCTCGGGGAACAGGAGCAGGGGGTCGGCGAACGATGTGAATTCGTCGTAGAACGCCGAAGCGTCTTCCTGGAGGTTCTCACCCGTCAGCGGATCGTAGCCCGTTCGCCGCCCCTTCGGGTCGGTGAGGCGCAGCTTGATCGGCTCCGGATCATCCTTGATGAGCATCCAGTCGGCCGCGGGGCCCGTCACCGGATCGAGCGGGTACACGCTGGTGATGGACTGGTCCCACTTCTGGTAGCTGTCCTCGATGTCGCCGCCGCACGGGAGGCCGGCGACCTTGGCGTCACTCAAGGAGCCGGTGGGGGACCACATCGGGTCGAAGACGAGATACTTCCCGCGCTCCTCGGCGGGGACCGCGGGATCGTCCGCCGCGTTCCAGCCGACGATCAGGTTCGCGTGCCTCCCCTTCCCCTCCTCGGTGCATGCGGCGTCCTTGTAGGTCTTGCGAACGATCACCGTGGGGATACCGGCCTTCAGCGCCGCGTCGACGTACCAGGTCCGAGTCCACCAGCTCCACGACCTCCGGACCCAGGTCATGCCGCTGGGAAAGGGGTTCTTGGCCTCCGCCAGGCCGGCCAGAGCAAGCGGCCAGATCGCGACGCCACAGTTCTTCCCACCGCTGCCTGGCTGGTACCCCCAGCCGTCGGGGCGGTTCGGCGGGAGGTTCGGGCCCCCGTTCAGGAACTGGTCGATGTATCTGGGCGAGAACGATTGGACAGAGCCGAAGCCGAGGCCCTGACCGACCTTGACGACCTGCTTGGACGGGTACCAGGGAGGATTGCCCGCGCCGATACTCTCGAAGGCCGTCGACAGCGACGTGAGCAGGCACCCGCAGCGCCCCATGTCGATCGGTCCGTTTTCGTCCGCTTGCAAAGCCAGAGCCTGCGGCCCCACGGAGAACCCGCTCCAGCGCCAATCGGTCTGCGATTGCATCTTGAGGTAGTGCGGCGGCCCCAGGAGATTGATGGACGTGCCGGGGTCGGCGCGTCCCTCGTTCGAGAACGAGCTCACGGCGAGCATCACGAAGGCGGCGGACGGGGCGAAGACACGAAGGCGCATGGCCTCGACCTCGCAAGGCGCGCGCCAGAGCCAACCCCGTGGCCATCACAGGCTTTTCGCGTTTCGAGTCGAGCGGGACTGGCTCAACGATGCGCCGACTCGGCCCAACCGAGCGCGACGGATCAGCACCAGCGGCAGGACAGAAGAGGCGTCGCGCTCGCGTGGTCCTCGATGGTCTTCGCCGCCGCGATGGTTGACGTCATGCGCAACGCAGGGGTGGATGCGGCAGCAGCGCAGCAGCTGGACGTGTGTTGACGCGCGCCACGGTCCGCACGCTGCGCGCGCTGCTCTGGCACACGCCGCGCAACGCCGGTACGTTTGGCAGGCGACCGGGAGCTCCAGACGTGCGGCACTATCGAGGGGACGTCAGCTACTTCGTCGGAGCGAGTCCGTACCTCTCGCTGGCGAAGCTCGACCGGGCAGTCGCATTCCTCGGCCGGCAGATCGAGGTCGCTGAGGACTGCTTGCCCGGTCTCGCGGCCTATCCGGGCGTGCTCGTCGAGCCCCTGGAGTTCTTCTACACGACCCTTCGAAGCCTCGGAGCGCTCGACCTCGCGTTCTTCGAAGGGATGATGTCGGACCACACATGGCGCGGTGTGGTCTGGGGCGCTTGGCTTGCCCTGATCGAGCCTTCGGAGCTCTTTCAGCCGGCCCTGGTCGGGGTGCGCGGTCGTTGGCCGCACAATGAATGGTTGGTGGATTGCGCGCTCGCTACCGTGCGCCAGGACCCGCCCGCCGCGGAACACCGAGCGTTCGTGGCCCTGGCAGCGAGGTGCAAGAACATCTTGTCGGACGTGCCGCGCCCGCCGGTGCGGCTTCGTCGCGAACCCAGCGAGGCGCAGCTCGCTCGGATGGAGCTCGAGCGGGCGGTCATTCGCGCCGCGTATGCACGCGGGGGCTCCGAGGCCGCACGCGCCGCCTTGGCGGATACGCTCGTGGGGTTCTACGCGCAGGACCACGCGACCTGGGCAAGGCGCTGCCCAACCTGACGTGCAGCATTCCGGCCTGCGTCTACCGCCCCCGCGGGCCAGGGCGTGAAGGCTGAGGCCGGAGCCGCGATTGCGCGCTATAGATGGCCCGTGGCGAAGCTCACCCCGGATGACCTGGAGGCGTTCGTTCGCGACCACCCGCGCGGCCGGCCCGGATTCGCCGAGGCGCTGGCGGCCATCGCCAGGCAGATGCCGGCGATGCGGGGAGCCGTGCTCGAGTGGTTCCGCGGCGCGCTCGCCGACGAGGAGCGGAAGTGGCACGCGGCCTGGATCCTCCGCTCGCAGCACGTCGACGCCCGGCCATTGCTGCGCGAGCTGCTGCGCGCGGCGCTTCGCGAGCCCAACCCGTCCTTCAACCGGACATTCGTCGAGCCTCTCCGTCGCCCCGCGCTGTTTGCCGAGGCGGTGGAGGTGATGCTCTCGGAGGCGGAGCTCGGTGGCGCGCTGGAGCGAGGTGGGGTCGGGCGGGTCGCGTACTGGCTTCAGTTGCTTCCCGATTCGGACGAGGCATCGTGGCAGCGACTACGAGCGTGGATGCTCGAGGAGTTCGTGCGCGCGTCGGACGTCCTCGTGCTGAGGTCGCTCGTCACGGGTGTGCGCGTGGAGCCCGATGCTTACCCCGAGGGCGCCGGACCGTTGCTCGAGGTGGCCATCGCCAAGGCGCGCGCTCACCCGGACGAGTGGGTGCGCCACTGCATTGCCAGGCAGCTCGGCGAATCGCAGGGGCCCTTCATGGCCCTGCGGACGGACAAGGAATGACGGATGCGGAGCGGTTCTGGTCCGCCTGCCGTGGCTGTGGCCAGCGCTTGCAGCAGCCGTCCCGCCCGCCGCCTCGTCGGCGCCAGTCTCACATGCGGCGCCGCGCTGGCGCGCTCGCCTCGATGCGCGCTCGCTCGCGGACCCCGGGGGAGCGCAAGGACACGGCGTAGGTGGCCGCGCGGCCGAAGATGGACGCGTAGCGCTGCCGCTCGTCGAACCACGTTGGGTCCAGCCAATCGCCGAGGACGGCGTCGAAGAGCTGGCCGCCCTGGAAGCGTGCCGGGCGCCGCGCCAGCGTCACGTGCTGCCACACAGCGTCGACCTCGCGCAGCTCGTGGCGCGCATCGAGGACGATGACGCGCCCGAAGCGACGGCGCGGCACCGACGCTCGCGGCACCACCTTCAGGAGGCCGCTGCGGGGGCAGACGTAGAACTGCTTGCGCGACCACGGATTCGCGAGCGGACGCAGGCCCCCAGCGATGGTCAGGCCATGCAGCTCACCATCGACGAAGCGCGCCGAGGTGACCACGAAGTCGCGGACGTGCTGCTTGATATGCGACTGCACGGCGCTGGTCACGCGAATGTGCGCGCTGATCTCGCGATACACGCATCGCCAGGGGCGGCCCACCTGCGCTTCCAGATATCGGCGCAGCGGCGCGAGGTTCTCGTTGAGGTGCTTGTCGCGGTGGCGCGCACGCATGGACAGGTGACTCGGCGCGTCGTCGAGCGGCGTGGCGAAGATGCGCTCGAGCCTGGCGCGAGGGTACGGCGACCCCCGCCCGCGCGGAGGGCGGCGGACACGGGGCCGTTCGACGAGCACCTTGGCCATGTCCGCGCGCATGGGAGGCAAGGACGTCGGTCGGCTGGCGGACCTGACGGGGGGACCGCGGACGCCAGCGGGGACCGGCCGCGGCGTCGCGCGTCGGGAGTCGAACGTCGAATGCGAGATCGCTGGACGGCTGGCCCCGCTCGAACTGGAGCTCCTCGATGTCGTCGAAGCAGCTCGGCTGAAGCGCCGGGCGCGGCCGCGCCGTCTCAGAGCATCGCCTCGGGCTCGTCCCCGGCGGCCAGCCGCTGCCCGACGTCCCAGTGCTCGGCGATGGCATCGCCCTCGAATCGCCAGATGTCCACGGTGACCACGCGCCCGCCGCCCGGCACACCCGTGACCAGCGCGTGGACCCACACCAGGTCGCCTTCCTCGCAGAGGCGCCTCGGTTCGATGTGGAAGCCGGGCATGTGCTGCGCCGCGCTGGAGAAGTCGCGCACCATGCCTTCGGGGCCGATGCCGTGCGCGCCGGGATGGTGGTTGCGGTACCCAGGTGCGAGGAGGCGGGCGCCTTCCTCGAAGCGCTTGTCGTTGTAGAACAGGCGGTAGAAGTCGAGGACGACCTGCTTGCGACGCGAGGTCACCACGGCACCGCACCGTCGTCGCCGGTGAAGGTGCCCGTCGGCCCGCCCATCTCCAGGGGCGCGAGGCGCCGGACGATCTCCCGCCCGATGCCCTTGTTGGCGCCCGTCACCGGCGCGACCGCCCCCTGCTGCGTCATCATGGTCCGGAGCATCGTGCGCCGCGGCGCCTTGGACAATCCCCCTCGCGCGTGAACATACTGGAACGCTTGGAGCTCCAATCTTCGCGGGCCATGGACGAGCTGACGGCGTTCGTGAGCGTGGTCGACGCCGGCGGATTCACGGCAGCCGCGAGGCGGATGCAGGGCCGCAAGTCGACGCTGAGCATGCGCGTGCGCAACCTGGAGGCGCGCCTCGGCGTGCCGCTGCTCGTGCGCACCACGCGCTCGTTGCGCCTCACCGAGGAAGGGGCGGCCTACCTGGAGCACGCGCGGCGCTCGCTGGCCTCGGCGCGCGATGCCGAGGACGTGGTGGTGGCTGCGCGGTCGGCGCCGAGCGGGACGCTGCGCGTGACCATCGCGGGGACGCTGGCGGCGACGGTCTTCGACGGCGTGACGGACTACCTGGCGAAGTGGCCGGAGGTGAAGCTCCACCTCGAGACGACGGACCGGGCGGTGGACCTGGTGCGCGAGGGGTTCGACCTGGCGGTGCGCGTGGGGCCTCTCGAGGACTCGTCGCTCATTGCACGGAAGCTCGGCAGCGGGGACGGCGGGTTCTTCGCCAGCCCCGCCTACTTGAAGCGGCGGGGGACGCCGAGGCATCCGGACGACCTGGCGGACCACGATGCCATCGTGGTGCCGAAGGGTGGGCGCACGGGGGAGTGGCCCGTGGTGGTGCGGGGCGAGCAGCGGCAGGTGCGGGTGAAGGCGCGGCTGGTGGTCACCGATGTCGGGCTGGCGGTGCGAGCGGCGGCGCGGGGGCTGGGGATCACGCGCGCGCCGATGTGGGTGGCGCAGCCGTTGCTGCAGCGGAAGGAGCTGGTGCGCGTGCTGGTGAAGCACACGGTGTCGCCGCTGGAGATCCATGCACTGTATCCGCAGGGTGGGAGCGTGCTGCCGAAGACGCGCCTGTTCCTGGACATGCTTGCGGTGGCGCTGGCCTAGGGACCACCTGCCTCGCGGCGCAGGCGGCCTTGTTGTCGGCCGCTCGGGGCTGAGAACGAGCTGCGCTCCCACAGCCGTATCTGCGTAGCGGCGGGCCGGCGGTGCGGGAGGCGCAGGGCCATCGACGCGCCTCGTCATTGCCGGCGACGCGACGCGACGATACGACCTGCTCGATGCCCGCGCCGCGACGTCTCGCCACAGCCCTGGTGGCCGCCCTGCTCGTGCTCGCCGGGTTTGCGGTCGGGGCTGCGGGGGCGGCGTGGCGACAGCGGGAGCTGCGCGCCGAGCCGTGGCGCAAGATGCGCGTCGAGCAGGAGGGCGCGCGCGGCGAGGCGACACGCACGCGCGTGGTCCTCGAGAACCCGCAGCTGGCGCTGCAGGCCATCGAAGTGAGCCGGAGCCCCCAGGGCTCGCCCGAGGTGGCGCGCGTCGCGCTGCGCGACGCCACCGAGCTCAGCGTCCGCTACGGAGAGGACGGCCGCCCTTCGTCGCTCGAGGCGCCCGACGGATCGCGGGCGAGCATCACCTACGAGGACACCAGGGCGCGCGTCGGCTTCGCTTCGCGCGACAAGAAGGAGCTCGGCAGCACGACCGTTTCGCTCCCCATCGAGCTCCGCTCCGCGCTGGACGAGGCTCGCGACGAGCGCGGCGCGCCGCCTGCCCACAGCAGCCTCCGGGACGTCTGGGGTGGGTTGCTCCTCGGGGAAGCCTGGGCGCAGAGCGCGCCGGACGAACAGGTCACCGTGGTGCGCCACATCGAGCTCGGCCTCGAGGTTCGCATGCCCGGCGCAGGCGTCGCGCCCGGCAGAGCGCAGATCGAAGCGAGCTGCGCGCCGTTCGTCTGCGTGCCCGTCACACCCGAGGTGCCGGTACCCGGGAAGAGCACCGTCCGCGTCGCCATCAGCGGCAGCGCGAAGCGCGCGGCGCTCCCGAAGCCCGCGAGCGCCGGCGCCAACGGCCCGTTCGAGAAGAAGGCCACCGCGGAGCGCGAGGCCGCCCAGCAGGCGCTCCCCGAGGTCTCCGCGGTGGTGGCCGCGGTCGGGGTGACGGCGCTGGCGTGCAGGTCACTCGTGCAGCGCCTGCCCTTCTGCGTGCCCGAGCTCAGCGAGAGCGCCGCGGCCGGCGCGGCGATCCACGCCATCTCGTCCTACCGCGTCCCGACGACGGGCGCGGCCGTCACCCGGCGCGCCGAGGAGCTCTATTCCATCGACCAGGCCCGAGCGACGCTCGACCGTGAGGCGCGCGTGCAAGTATGCGCCGCCCGTGAAGGCTACGCGCGCGCCTGCACCGAGGTG
Organism: Polyangiaceae bacterium; assembly: GCA_037720395.1. Taxonomy (GTDB): domain Bacteria; phylum Myxococcota_A; class Polyangia; order Polyangiales; family Polyangiaceae; genus JBBJMR01. The sequence goes on along the minus strand of JBBJMR010000060.1, from coordinate 21,020 downwards.
AGCGGCCGCCCCTTCGGCGCGCAGCCCATGGCACCCGTGCAGGCCGGCGTCGATCTGCGCAAGGGCATCGGCGGCACGCTGGTGGGCAGCTTCACCCTGTCGCAGCAGGACGGCGCGGATTGCAAGTTCTCACCCTCGCCACGCACGAGCGGGGCGCTGCGGCTGACGTTCGACAACGAGCGCAACACGATGACCGGCTCGCTGAGGGCCGATCAACGCGGCACCCGCCCGGATCTGCGCTGCAGTCTGGGCACCACCAACATGAGCTGGTCGCAGACGTACACCATCACGGTGACCCAGACGTTCACGCCGCAGCAGCTGCAGTCGGGGGGCAAGCTGCCGCTTCGCGCCACGGGGACCATGAGCGGCACGGGCGCATACAGCTTCAGCAACTGCCGCACGAGCGGCGGCGTGAGCGCCAACTGCCCGGCGGGCAAGAGCGAGGGCTATTCGTACGGCGCCGAGCTCGTGGGCGAGCTCGATCTCGCCAGCCAGACGGGGGTCGGCACCATCGTCCTCTCCAACGCGCCGCTACCGACATCCGGCACGTGGCGGATTCCGGCAGGGACCGCGCCATGAATCATCCGCCGGTACACCCCATGGCGCCCACCGGGCCGGTGATCCCACCGCCGCCGGCTCGGATCGGGCCGCGACGCAAACGAACCAGCGTTCGACTGCTGATCTGGCCGCTGGCGTTCGTGCTCGGCATGGGCCTCGGCGCCGCCGCATACCAGTGGGTCCCCGCCTTGGGCTTCTACATCGACCACTGGGTCGTCCTCTTCAGCTGAACGCAACCCGCCAATCCCTCGTGCCGGTGGAGTGAAGCCCTGCCGCCTCATCGCGCCAGCGGCAGCCGGCGGCGCCCGGAGGATGGACGCGGGGCGGCCTCGGTACCGGCAAGAGGAAGCATCGCCGGCAGTCGCCCACCCCAGACCAGGTTCTCCTCGACGACGCGCGCGCACCAGCACTGCCCGCAGCCGCTTCGTCGCAGCCGCGCGAAAGCAGCATCCACACCGAGCGACACCACGTTCGCCGACCGGTCGCCGCGGGCAACCTGACCGCAATGGAAGAGGCTCCCCTCGGGATCCATGGTGACGTTGATCCATCCCGCTGCGCAGGGCACCGCGGTGTCGTCCGGGAAGCGCCGGAAGTGGCGCAGGCTGCTCCAGCGGTTGGCCACTCCCGAGCCGGAACGCTTGCGCGCCTCGACCCGCGCAAAGGCCGCTCGAAGTTGCGCTCCGTCGGGCTCGAACGCGGAGCCGTCGCGCGGGCTGTCCAGGAAGAGGCTGTTCCTCGCCGGCTGGAAGATCACCTGGAAGCCTTCGGCCTCGACCAGGTCGAGCAGCTCGTCGATGGCGTCGGCGTTGTGCGTGCCCACGACGCAGGTGAGCTCCACTGCCACGCCCGCCGCGCGAGCTGCACGCGCCCCCGCCATCGCCTTCTGGTGGGACCCGGCGCCGCGCATGGCGTCGTGACGATCCGGCGGCCCGTCCAGGCTCACCTTGATCTTTCGCACCTGCCGGATGGCCGCCATCCTCCGTGGCACCAGGATACCGTTGGTGTTGACGTAGATGCGGATGCCCCGCGCCACCAGCCAGGCGACGACCTCGTCGAAGTGGCGGTGCGCGAGCGGTTCGCCACCGTCGAGCGAGATGTGGCGCATGCCCCGGCGCCGAAGCCCCTCGAGCGCGTCGAAGATCTGGGTCCGCGTCATCTCGCGGTTCATCGGTGTGTGACGGTCGCAGTACGTGCATTCGAGGTTGCACAGATGCGTCATCTCGAAGCCCACGGCGAGCGGAGAGGGATGGACATGCGCCCTGGCCAGCACGCCTCGCACGATCCCGCCGAAGTCGATCATGACGGACGCCATCGCAACCGACGTGCCGGTCACGCAGCGCCCCGCACGCCGAGATTCGCCGGGAAATGCCGCGCGCCGGAGCGACGAAATCCTGTGCGTGCCGCGGGCACCACAGCGCGGACGCGGGCGCTTGTAGCGCGCCGGCCACAGTGCCCGGGAGACGGGCGCCCTGCCGCGCGAGGCGGCTCCCTCCCGGAGAGCAGCTAACGCGCGACGGGAAGGCCCGCGGCGATCCATTCGAGCATGCCGCCCTCGAGGTTGAAGACGCGGTGGAAGCCGGCCCGCCGGAGGATGGCCCCAGCGCTGGCGCTCCGCGCGCCGGCGCGGCAGACGACCACCACGTCGCGATCGGCGTAGCCGGCCAGCTTCGGCAGCCGTCGCTCGAGCGCGTCGAGCGGGACGAGGAGCGAGCCCTCGATGTGTCCCTGCGCACCGACGAACTCCTCCGGCTCGCGCACGTCGAGGAGCATCGGCACCGCGCCGGAGCGGAGCCGCGCGGCGACATCGAGTGCGCGGAGCGCCGGCAGCGTGGCAACATCGGCGACGAGCGGGAAACCGACCTCGTGGGCCTCGAAGCTCGACTGATTCACCTGGAGCGCCTGCTGTGTCTTCGCGGGGAACGGCAGCCCGAGCTGCGCCATGAGCGCCACGTATTCGTCGCGGCTCCGCCCGAGGAAGCGGGGGTTATGGGCACGCTCGTCGCCGATCGTCGAGGACTTGTTGCCGTTGTAATCGTGGCCGGGAAGAATCACGGTGTCGTCGGGAAGCGCGAAGAGGCGTCGCGTCACGGCGTCGTACTGCGCGCCCGCGTCGCCACCGGGAAAGTCGGTGCGCCCCGAGCCCCGGATCATCAGCGTGTCACCGCTGAGCAAGGTGGTACCGATCCGGTAGCAGACCGAATCGGGGGTGTGACCGGGCGTGTGCATGACGTCGATGCGCACGTCGCCGAGCTGGAGCGCGTCGCCATCGCGGACGTGCCGATCGACGAGCGGGATCGGGCTGCGCTCGTGCATCACGAAGGGGACGCCGAGCACGTCCTTCGCGTCCCGGTTCAGCATCAGGTGATCAGCGTGGGTGTGCGTCTCGAGCACGAGCCTGAGGCGCAGCGCGCGTTCGCGGAGCACCAGCCGATAGGTGTCGAAGCGGTCGCGCACCGGATCGACGAGCGCCGCTTCGTCGCCGGCCACGACCAGGTACGTCTTGCAGTTCGCGTCGTTGATTTCCTCGATCGATGGCCCGGGCATCGTGGCGCGAGGATACGATCACGGCCCCGGCGCGTCTTGCACGGTGGCGGGGCGCGCGGGGCGACCGGCCGCCGCGCCCTCCCCGCCGTGCCCGGGCCGATCGTCGATCTCCTCGGTAGCGACCACCGTCGCGCCGACCGCCAGGGCATCCAGATCGAGGCGTTGCGCCGTGCGGAAGCGGCGGCCCGGCTTGCCGAGCTCGGGACCGCGGAGCTGCAGATCGATCGCCGGCGTGGCGCCGACCGCGCGCACCAGGTGCACCGTCGAGAGGCCGTCGGTCTCGACGAGATCGTTGTGGCCGAGGATCTTGCGCGAGGTGAGCTCGAGGTCGCCCTGGCGCTCGCTGAAGCGCAGCTCCTCGAGGACCCCTTCGATGGCCTTGCCGATGAGTCGGTGCGGGTGGGCGTGGATCGGCGTCGCCGCTCCCGGCTCGCGGCAGAGGGCGACGAGCGCCCAGCCAGTCTCGCCCTCCCAGTAGGTGACCCAGCGGCAGCCTTCGCCGTGCGGCAGCGGGCTCTCACGCACGGGGATGAGCTCGCCGATGGTGGGGTGCAGCTGGGTGAGCGCGCGACGGAGCACGCCCTCGTCGAGCCCGCCGTCGAGCTCGAGCCCCTCCAGCAGTCGCTTGGCTTCGGCGAGCGACAAGGGCGCGCCGCTCTCGAAGCGCTGGCGGAGTCGCGACGCTTCCTTGGCTTTGCCGCCGACCGTGCGGAACGCGGCGCCGCTGACGAGCAGGCCAGAGAGGCCAATCAACGCCGCCGCCGCGTGCGCACCGCGCGCCGCCGAGGCGATCATCGCCAGGGTGATCGACGCCATCCAGATCGACGCGCCGCCGCCGACCGCAATGGCGCGCGCGCTGCTTCCGAGCAAGCTCCGGAGGCCGAGGTGGAGGCCGATGCTGGCGCCGACGGTGACCATCAGCACGTCGACGACCAGCCTGTCGGCGCGGACCAACGCGGCCCACGCTGGCGCGCTGCCGAATGCGCGATCGCCGACCGCCCGGAGGATCGCCAATGCAACGTAACCGAGGACGAACATCGGGAGCTGGTCGACGATGCTCTTGCCGATTCCCGACGTCTTGTTGCTCTGGTTGCCGATAGGGCCGACGTCGCGGCGCAGGAGCGCGAAAGCCACCAGCGTCGGGGCAAGCAGCACGACGCGGACCGACTTCGACGCCGCGGCCATGACCCCGCCGGTTCCGCCCATCTGGCTGCCTACCGCGATGGCGCTCGAAAGGTCGTTCACCGCCAGGCCGCTCCACAGCCCCGCGAAGGAGGGCTCGAGCCCGATTGCCGCGGCGATCGGGCGGAAGGCGATCAGGGCGACGACGCTGAAGAGGAAGACGACGCCGATGGCGATGCCCTGCTCGTCGCGGCGGGCGCCGGCCAGCGGCGCGATCGCATTCACCGCCGAAGCGCCGCAAATCATCGTGCCCCCCGCCAGCAGGTCGGCCATGGGACGACGCACACCGAGGGTCGCCGCGAGCGAGTGCGCCACGAAGAAGGCGCTCGGGAGCGCGGCGAGTGCGACGCCGGCGATGAGCGCCAGCTCCACGGTCCCGAAGAACGACGTCTGGACCTTGAGCCCCATGGCGATGATGCCGGCGCGGAGCACCCATTTGCCGTTGAAGCGGAGGCCGGCGGCGTAGCGGTCCGGCTCGCGCTCGGCGCTCGGCAGCGCCAGGCCGATGATCGCGCGGAGCGGTGTGTTGAGCACCAGCACTCCGAGGACCATGGCGATGAGGATGTCGGAGACGAAGGGCGACGGCGGCAGCGCGCGTGCGAGGAGGAGCGCCGCCACCCCCAGGCCGGTCGCGAGTGCGAGCCCCGGCAAGTCGGGACGGGTCGGAAGCCACTGCGGACGGCGCACGGGGGCCGACCGTAATCCAGCCGCGGCAAGGCGTCACAGCCGCGGCCGGCACGGTGGGCTGCTGATCAGCCGCTCGATGCGTTCAACCCCTCCGGCGGCGAGGAGCAGTTCTTGTCCGCGAAGAGCCCGTCGGGGCTCAACGAGTGGCGGGCGTGGTGTGCGTGCCGGTGGCACTGGCATCCGCCAGGAGCGCCTTGACCCCACCGCGCCGGACTCGGTCGACCGCCCCCCGGATGCGGTCGCGGTTGCTCCACGCCAGCCAGGCGATCGGCAGGAGCCCGCCCACCGGCAGGAGGCCCATCCCGCGCGCGCCCGTCGGAGCACGCCAGCCCGAACGCCGCAAACCCAGCAACTGCATGATGAACCGAAGCATGTGTCCTCCTTTGGGGTCGGTGGAGGGGGCAGTGCAACCGCCGTTCCGCGGGCGGCATGCAGCTCTTGCCTACGTACCTGAGGTCGGCTGACCGGGGACCGACCCCTCCGCATCGCAGCGTCCGTATCCGACGGACGTCGAGGCGCCCCGCATGACCCCCTTCGAGGAAGTGCCGGCGCTTGCCGCTCCTGACACCCGTCCGAATGAGGGAGGACAGGCGCTAGCCGCCAACGTTTCTCGAGCCACCCGGGCCCCTTCGTGCAACCACTGTTGTCATGAGGAACGTGTTCCTGTTCGGCGCGGCGTGGTCCCTCGGGCTCGGCCTGGCGATGGGCTGCGGCGACAGCGGCGATGGCGACGGCAACGGCAGTCCCAGCGGCACGGGCGCCGGCGGACCGGAGAACACGGGCGCGACGTGCGAGGCGCCGGCCGACTGCTACCCCGGCATCACCCAGACCGACCTCGACGGTGAGGTGATGTGCCTCGACCGGGTCCGGGGGGGTTATTGCACCCACACCTGCGAGGCGGACGACGCGTGCTGCGCCGTCGATGGCGTGTGCAAGGACGGTATCGCCGAGGTCTGCTCGCCGTTCGAGTCGACCGGCGACAAGATGTGCTTCCTGAGCTGCGAGGAGGGCGACCTCGTCCCTGCGATGGGGCAGTCGGGCCCGGTCGACGAGCAGGAGTATTGCCAGCGGGAGGCGGGGCGGGAGTTCATCTGCCGCTCGAGCGGCGGCGGCTCGGAGAACCGCAAGGTGTGCGTGCCTGGGGACTGCGGCGTCGGCGCCGTTTGCGACGGTGACGCCGCGTGCGCGTCGGGCCTCGTATGCCTGACCACGTTCACCGGCGGGTACTGCGGCAAGAAGGACTGCGCCCTCGACACCGACTGCCCCGCCGACTCGCGCTGCGTCGAGGACGGCGGGGCGACCTACTGCTACCGCACCTGCGCCGGCGACACCGACTGCAGCTTCTGCCGCGGCTCCGATGTCTTCGCCGCCTGCCGTGACGATGTCGCCTTCGCGGAGGCGGGCACGCCCGGCTCCGTGTGCGTACCGCCAGGCCTGTGACCGAGGGCCCCGCCTGGCGACGCGCACCCCACGGAGGGAGCGAATTGGCAGGTCGGTCTCGATGAAAGCGGGGCGGAATCGAACGCCTCCGTCGCGGCGTGGTCGAGCATCGGCGAAAACTGCGACGCCGCGCTGGCCGCCATGTGGCTCGTGTAGAGAAGCCGCCGCGCACCGGCCTTGCGTGCGGCCGCGATGGCAGTGCGATGTTGCGCGACGGCGTCGCCTCCGTAGGCCCGAGCATTGGACGAGACCAGGAGCACTTGCGTGGCGCCTTCGAAGGCGTGTGTGAGGGTCGCTTCGTCGTCGAAGTCGCCTTTGCGAACGCGAACGCCGAGCGCGGCGAGGGCGGCCGCCTTCTCCGGATCGCGGCAGCTCGCTCCCACCTGCGTCGCGGGGACGCGGCGGAGCAGGCCCTTGACGATGGCGCGGCCGAGCTGGCCGGTGGCGCCAGTAACAATGATCACGGCAGGTCTCCTGTGGTATCGGTGATACCACCGTAGAAGTATCATCGCCCCGATGGCACGAAAAGCGCTTGGATCACGCTGGTGGTAGCGTCATTACCATGGCGAAGGGTCCGGTGCGGGAGCGCATCCTGCGCGCGGCCGTGGGGCTGCTGGCGAGGGGCGGGCGCGAAGCGGTGTCGACGCGCGCCGTGAGCGCTGCCGCAGGCGTGCAAGCGCCGGCGATCTACCGGCAGTCGTTCGGGGACATGCGGGGCCTTCTCGACGCGGCGGCGCGCGAAGTCCTCGCGGCGTACGTGCGCCACAAGGCGAAGCGCTCGTCCTCCAGCCATCCGCTCGAGGATTTTAGACGCGGCTGGGACGAGCACATCGCGTTCGGGCTTGCGAACCCCGACGCGTACTCGATCCTCTACAGCGGCGCGGATCACTCGCCGGCCGCGCGCGAAGGTCTGGCGATGCTCGAGTCGTTGCTCGTGCGCGTTGCCGAAGCGGGACAGCTGCGGATGCACGTGAGCGACGCCGCGCGCCTCGTTCACGCGGGTGGTAAGGGCGTCGTCTTCTCGCTGATCGCGGCGCCTGATCCGCGTCTCGCCGAGGCGATGCGCGAGGCGCTGCTCACGGCGATCACCGAGGCGGCGCCCCGGCCCGCGCGGACCACGAAGCGTGTCGCCCCGCGCGCGATCGCTCTGCGCGCGGTGCTGTCCGAGGCACGCCGTACGATCTCACCGGGGGAGCGACAGCTGCTCGGGGAATTGCTGGATCGCCTGGCCGCCGCCGAGGAGTAGGACGTTGGTTGTAGCACTTCGAAGCGGTGGGCCGCCTCCGTCGACCACGAGCTCGGCGCCAGTGGTGTAGGTGGCGTCGAAGGCCAGGAAAGCTGGCCGCCTTCGCGACTTCTTCCGATCGGCCGAAGCGCTTCATGGGGGTTACTCTCCGTTGATCGCGGAAGTTTCTGTGCCGCTCGGGTTCAGGCTGACGCTGCCGCGACAGTACCCCCGCGCGCGCGCCGCCGCGGCCTCGACGTCATACGGCGCCTTCGGGCTTGGGCGGCGACAGCGGCCGGAAGCGATGGCCCGGCTCGAGCAGCTTGCTCTGCTCCTCGGGCCCTTCGCTACCCGCGGCGTAGCTCGCCGGCGTTCCCGTCTGCCAGGCCTCGAGCACGGGCTCGATGATCCGCCAGGCCCAGTCCACCTCGTCGTAGCGCAGGAAGTGGGTGCGGTCGCCTTCCAGCGCGTCGAGGATCAGCTGCTCGTAGGCGGAGAACTCGTCCTCGCCCTGGCGGTGATACGGCGTGTGCAGGGTGACGGTGCGGTCGGCGAGATCGAGGCCCGGGCGCTTGGCCTGGGCCACGATGTCGATCGACTCGTCCGGCTTGACGGTGAATACGAACCAGTTGGAGCGCAGGTCCATCGCCTCCACACCGTGAAACAACCGCGTGGGCGGGTGCTTGAGCTTGACGGCGATCTCGGTGCGCGTGCCGGCCAGTCGCTTGCCGGTGCGCAGATAGAAGGGCACGCCCTTCCAGCGCCAATTGTCGATGAAGAGCTTGATGGCGGCGAAGGTCTCGGTGCGCGAGCCCGCCGGGATCGAGGGTTCTTCCAGATATCCGGGCACGGCCTCGCCGTCGATGGTGCCTGCCGTGTACCTGCCGCGCACCGCGAAGCGCTCGACCTCCTCGGGCGCAATGGGATGCACCGCTTGCAGCACCTCGACCTTGTGATTGCGCAAGAGCTCCGCGTCCCAGACGCTCGGCGGCTCGATGGCCGTCAGCGCAAGCAGCTGCATGAGATGGTTCTGCACCATGTCGCGCAGCGCGCCGCTGCCGTCGTAGTAGCGAACGCGCCCCTCGAGGCCGAGGGTCTCGGCCACGGTGATCATCACCGCCTCCACGTGGTTCGAGTTCCAGATGGGCTCGACGAAGCGGTTCCCGAAGCGGAACACCAGCAGGTTCTGCACGCTCTCCTTGCCCAGGAAATGGTCGATGCGCAGCACCTGCTCCTCGCGGAAGCCTCGCGAGAGCTGGGCATCGAGCGCGCGCGCGCTCTCGCGGTCGATACCGAACGGCTTCTCGATGATCATCCGCCGATAGCCGTGCGACTCGTCGGCCAGGCCCGCCGCGCCCAGGCCCTGCGCAGCCTCGCCGAAGATCTGGGGCGGAAGGGCGAGGTAGAAGAGCGCCGCCCCGCCCACCAGCGGCTGCAGGGCTGCCAGGCTGGCCGGCTCAGGTCCCCTGACCGGTAGGCGAGGCGCGGCGCGAAGCTCTGCCACTTTGCGTCGTCGAAGCCCGGGCGAACCTCGAGCTCGCTCCCGCAGGTGCTGGCGAAACTCGTCTCGCTCCACTTCTCGAGCGCGTAGCCGACGATGTTCAGCGCGGCAGCTTGCCGGCGACGTGGAGGTGATAGAGCGCAGGAATGAGCAGGCGTCCGGTGAGGTCGCCCGAGGCGCCGAGGATGACCAGCGTGGTGTCGGTGTTCAAGCCGCCATCCTATGCCGCTATCGGCTGCGTGCTGTCACCTGCCGCGTCGCGCTTGCGGGCCGTGACCAGGGGCCTGCGCCGGGGCAACTGACGGCGCAACGCGTGCGATGACGGCGCTATGCTGCGCGGTCAAGGCTCCTGATGACCCCCGTCGCGGACGCGCCACCGCTTGCCGCTCCAGGCAAACCGTCCGAGGTCGACCCCATCCGCCGTTCGTATCGGCGCGCTGCCCTGGTGCTGGCGACGCTGGCCACGTTGCCGTTCGGCTGGGGTGAGGGGGTCGACGGTTGCGCGGGCGGCATCCCGCGCGTGCGAACCGGGCTCGATGTCGCGCGCGGGTCGGGGTGGCCGGTCCTCCTCGCCCTCCTGCTCGCGCCGTTGGTCCTCGGGCTGCTGGCCGGGCGGGCGAAGCGGACATTCGTGCGCATCGCGCTCTTCGGGAGCGCGATGCTGGTCGCGCTACTCGACGTTCTGCTCGTCGCGGCGCTGGAGTCCATGGGCACGGAGCGGCAGCACCGGATGCTGGCGGGAGCCGCGGTCGCGCTCGGGGCACAGGCGCTGCTCTTCGTCGACATGGCAGCGGCCTTCGTCGCCGCGATCGGGGCCCGGCTCGGCGAACGCCGGCCACACCGGGCGGCGCTGGACGACCCGGCGCCGGTCCCCGGACCTGCGCGGCGTGCGCTGGCGAGGATCGATGGACGCACCGGGAGCCCGCTGGCGCTGATCGTCGTGCCGCTCGTCGCTGCCGCGCTCGCGCTCGTCGAGCGCGGCCGGATCACGCCGGTAGCGGCGCTCTGGCAGCGCGGCGAACTGCCCCACGGCGGGACGTTCCAGGCGGGCGTCGGCGGCGAGGACGCGCTCTTGCTCGCCGGGACGCTCGACTCCCTCCACAGCGGCGTCACGCGCGTCGACATGGCGACCGGAAGGACAGCGTGGGCCCTGTCGGACGCGCGCCAGGTGATGCTCGGTGAAACGCCCGACGAGCCCGTCTGGGTCGTGATGGCGGAGACCGGGGCGATCGGGACCGAGCTCGTCGAGATCGACGGGCGCACGGGGCATACCTTGCGGAGCACGCATGTCGAGTCGCGCTCCGCGCGGTGGCACAGGCGCGGGGCGGTGCTGCTCGCGCTCGAATCGACGCACGCGGCGCGCGTCGACCCGGACACGGGCAGGGTGATCTGGTCGACCCGACCGGACGAGCCGATCGACGAGTTCCGTCCGATCTTGCGCGACCGGTCCGTCGAGGTTCCGTGCGGGAGCGAGCATCGCGCGCTCTGCTCGTTCGCGCTCGCCGACGGCAGGCTCATCACCAGGCGCCCGGAGGTGGTTTCGGCGTCCGCGCCGCGCCCGGCCGGCCCGCTCTACGTGCTCGGGCCGAGCTCCGTGTCGGCGTGGACCGGCGATGATCACCCCGTCTGGAGCTCCGCGCTGCCCGCCGGCTACCAGGGCACGCGGCTGGTCGCGAGCGAGCGCTGGGTGGTGGTGCTGGCCGCCACGGATGCGAGACCGAACCCCGAGTACCTGCTGCGAGCGCTCGCGGCCGCCGACGGTCGAGTCGCGTGGGAGCGGCACAACGAGCCCGGCGGATATCTCGCCTTCATCGCCGCCGACGGGGATCTCGCGGCATACTTCACGAGCGTCGGCGCCACGCTCCGCGTCCGCGATCTCGGCCGTGGCCGCGAGGTGCCCGTGAGGCAGTTCAGCGGCCGCCTCGTGATCTCGCCGGACGCCACCGGGACGTCTCCCGCCGTACCCGGCGGGGACCCGTTCGTCTTCGGGCGATACGTCGTGGTGCCCGACTTCGACCAGTGGTGCGCAGCGCGCGTGGAGCCCTGAGTCGCGCAGGTCACGCCGATCCGTGCCACGCGTACGCCGAGCACGGGAGCAGCGTCGGCGCGCGCTCGAGGCGCTCGATCCAGGCGACGACCTCGGGATCGCGCAGCGGCAGTCGCGCGACCTCCGCCTTGTCGACCCAGCGCGCCCCGCGAGTGTGCTCGTCGAGCTGCGTCTTCGGCGGCCCGGCGGTGGCGGGGAATCCCGCGAAGGCGAAGCGGAGGCGCGCCTCGGGGGGCGAGCCGCCGAACCAGCGGTGGTCGAAGCCGAGGATCCCCGAGAGCCCGATGGAGATCCCGGCCTCTTCGGCGGTCTCCCGAATCGCGGCGGCGACCAGGCTCTCCCCCGGCTCGACCCGGCCGGCGGGGAGGTAGAACGTCCCGTCGAGCTCCTCGACGAGGAGGTACCGCCCTTCGTGCGTGACCACCGTGAGAACGACGAGCGTGGTGGCTGTCATCGAGGGCTCACCCTACCGCTGCTCGGTGCCCGAGGGGACGATACGGGCACGGCGCGGTTGTCAGAGCCGGCGGGGGCGAGCCATGGCGGCGGTGCCGGTTTCCGCGCTGAGTCCTGCCAGAAACCGCCTGGAAACAGCCCCGACCCGCTCGGTGGTCCGCTCGGGCTCGCTCGGTCACGTGACCCTGACATGACCCACGCCAGATCCGCGCGGCACATTGTCGCACCATGGGGAATCTCGGCCCGGGAGGCGCGCCCGATTCGAAGCACGGGCAGGAGGCCGCCCCGTGCCTCGTCGAGACCGACGGGCTCGACCTCGCCATCGACGCCGACGACTTCTTCGAGATGTCGATCGACAACCTCTGCGTCGCCGGGCTCGACGGTTACCTCAAGCGTGTGAACCCCTCGTGGACGAGGACGCTCGGCTGGACGGCGGAGGAGCTCATTGCGCGGCCGTCCGTGGATTTCGTTCACCCCGACGACAGGGAGGCGACGCTCGCGGGCCGCGAGCGGCTGAGAAGCGGAATGCCGCTCGGCAACCACACCAACCGGTACCTCTGCAAGGACGGCACGTACCGCTGGTTCGAGTGGAGGTCGATCGCGCACGACGATCGCGGTCTCGTGTACTGCGCGGCGCGCGACATCACCGACCAGAAGGCGGTGGAGGCGCGCCTCCGGGAGGCGAAGGAGGTCGAGGAGAAGCTGCAAGCTCAGCTCCTCGTCGCGGATCGCATGGCCTCGATCGGCACGCTCGCGGTCGGCGTCGCCCACGAGATCAACAACCCGCTGGCCACCGTGATCGCCAACGTCACCCTGCTCATCGAGGAGCTTCACCTGATCGGCCCTGCATCTCCGCCGGGACGGATGAAGGAGCTGATCGAGATGGCGCTGGACGCCCGCGCCGGCGCAGAGCGCATCAGGACGATCGTCGGTGGGCTCGACACGTTCTCCCGCGTCGAGGCGGAGCACCGCGCCGTCATCGACGTCCGGTCCGTCCTGGAGCGCGCGATCGACATGGCGAACAGCGCCATCCGCCAGCGAGCGCGCCTCGTCAGGGACTACGGCCCGATCCCGCTGGTCCTCGCGGACCAGGCGGGCCTCACTCAGGTGTTCATCAATCTGCTGGTCAACGCCGCCCAGGCGCTCACCGAGGGCCGGAGCGCGACGAACGAGATCCGCGTCGTGACCTCCACCGACGCGGGCGGTCGAGCGGTGGTCGAGGTTCGCGACACGGGCCCGGCGATCCCCGCGGCGGTGATGGACCGCGTCTTCGACCCGTTCTTCACGACGAAGCCGGTCGGGATCGGCACCGGGCTCGGCCTCTCCGTGTGTCACAACATCGTGAGCGCGATGGGCGGCGAGATCACGGTGGCCAGCGATGCCGCACACGGGACCAGCTTCCGGGTCGTGCTCCCCGCGGCCCTCGAGGTGCGCGACGCTCCGGTCTCGCCGGACCGACCGGCGAGGACGGTCGTGTCGGGCGCCGTCCTGGTCGTGGATGACGAGCCCGCCGTGGGGCGGTCGATGCGGCGTGTGCTCCGCGAGCACGACGTCACCGTCGTGACCCGCGCGATGGACGGGCTCGAGCTCCTCGGCGCCGGCAAGCGGTTCGACATCATCATCTCGGACCTGATGATGCCGGGGATGTCGGGGATGGACTTCTACGACGAGCTGGTGCGGCGCTTCCCGGAGACGGCCGCGCGGGTGGTCTTCGTCTCGGGCGCCGCCTTCACGCCGAGCGCAAGCGCATTTCTCGACCGACTCTCGAACGAGCGCATCCTGAAGCCCTTCGACCCGCAGCGCCTGCGCGAGACCGTGGCGCGGTACGTGACACTGGAGACGGGGCCGGGGAACGAGCGGGTAGCGACGCCCAGCCGCTGAATCCGGCAAGAAACCGGGTCCAGCGGCGAGGCGCGGCGGAGGGCTACTTCTTGGCCGGGGCGGCCGAGGTGGCGGGGGCGGCGCCGGCGTCGGCGGCTGCCTTCCAGGTCAAGTGGGAGACCACCTTCTCGACCCCGATGGTGCCGAGCGCGATGCGCATCGCCTCGCCGGCCTGATCGGCCGAGTCGGCGGCGCCCTTGAGGTGGACGACGTTGGCCTTGGTGTCCACGTCGATGTTGCGCGCCTTGATGGTGTCGTCGGTGGCGAGCTTGGCCTTCACCGCGGTGGTGACGCTGGCATCGTCGATCTTCGCGCCCGCGTCTGCGACGGCCGCCTTCACCTTGCGCCAGGCGGTATACATTCCTCCGGCGCCGCGCTCGATCGTCCAGTCGCCGCTATCGACCGTCTTGTCGGTGCCGCCGTAGAAGCCAGTCCACGATCGACCCCAGCCGCTCTTGTCCGGGCCCTTCCAATCGCTGCCCAGCTTGTCGGTCGCGTCCTCGGCCGTGTCCTTGGCGGCCTTCAGCTTTGCCTCCGCCTCGTCGGCCTTCTTCTTGGCGGCCTCGGCGGCCTTGTCGGCCTCGTTCTTCGCGACCTGGGCCTTGTCCTTGGCCAGGTCCGCGGTGGCCGCCGCCTTGGTGTCGGCGGGCGTGGGCTTGGTCTCTTCACAGGCGACGAGAGCGAGAGCGAGAGCCGATGCGATGATGAGCGCGGTCTTCATGAGTGGGCCTCCGGATGTCGCCGGGATGCTTTGCCTACCTCGCCCGCCGGATCAAGGCTGTTGCTCCCCAGGACCATGGATCGGTGCGAATGCGCCGCCCGGACGGTACTGCCGTGCCGTCCAGAACTGACGAGCCGACCCCCACATGGGCCAATCCGCGGGGAAGGGGCCGACGGCAGCCAACGCGACGCCTCGGTTCAGCCGCTGGGCCCTCCTGCCAGTTCCTCCGGTGGCCTCCCCTCCCCTGCTTCTCCCAGCCACGCGCATACGTCGTCGCGCATGCGGGTGAACGAGGGGGCGACGAAGAGGGTCCGCTGGTAATCCGTCGGATCGAACGCCGTGGCCGCGATGCGGTCCAGGTCCCAGGGCAACAGCTCCGCCTCCCTCCTGAAACGGCGCAGCTCCCCGAAGGACGACAACAGGCCAGCTCCGAGCGCCTTTGGCTCTCCGTCCTCCTCCACCAGGCCGAACTCGAGGACGTACCAGTAGATTCGAATGAGCTTTTCGACGACGTCGGGGGACGTGACACCTGCAGTGGCACGACCGAACGCCAGGTTCAGCTCCACGGTCGCGGGGTGGCAGAGGGCGCCGACGTGACCGATGTACTCGTGGATGACGTCGGGCTCGGGCGTGTAGAGCGGCCGCGAGCCGTGGCGCACGTATTGAGTCGCCAGGAAGCGCCTCGTGGCCAGGCGCTCCATGAAGCACCTGGCCTCGACGAGCCCCGCGACCGGTGCGAGCTCGAACCCCAGGTGAGCACCGAGCTTGGCGTTGACCTCGGCGAAGCTCGGGATGGCATCTCGGTCGAAGCCGAAGCTCCGCAGTCCTTCCAGGCTCTCACGGCAGGCGAGCGACTGGTGCGACGGTGCCAGTTCCTTCCAGACGGTTCGCCAGACGGCGTGCTCGTCCTCCGTGTACTCGACGTTCGACGGTGCCTCGCCGCGGTGCTCGATCGCCAGGCGAGCGATCGCGTTCCTGCGGGCTCGGTACGCCGGATCGTTGAAGCCGGGGTGATCGCCGGCGAGCACCACCAGCTCGAGGCCAACCGTGTCGGTTTCGTCCTTGGCGCTTCGAGGTGAAGGCATCGCGAGGGGGCAGCTTACCTGTCACCGTCGTGATGTCACCGTCGTGAGCGCGAACCCTCTCGGCCGGGTCCATGCAGACCACCCACGGGCGGCGGTATGACGCCGCTGAAGGGCGGCCCACTCAGGTCGCCATCTTCTGCACCAGCTCGCGCAACCGACCGGAGTCGAAAGGCTTCTCGAGCCTCTCGTTCGGTACCTCGTCAAGGAACGCAGCGGACTTGGAGGCAAAGCTAGAGCTCGCGGGCAAGCTGCTCGCGCTCCAAAAAAAAGCGGCGGAGATACTGGGCATCGACCTCGCGACCGGCGACGACAGCTGATGGACATCATCGAGCAGGTCGATGATCCAACGGTGCCGATCGCGCAGGCGTGCGCGGTACTCGGCGTGAGCCGAGCTACGCTGTATCGCCAGACGCGCCCGCCCGCGCTGTCCGTCAAGCGGGTGCGCCCGCCGAATCCGCGCCGTCTCAGCGACGAGGAGCGACAGTCGCTCCTGGACGTGCTTCACGCCGAAATGGCCGCACTGCTTCGATGGGATATCGCTGCCGGTGATTCGAGTGAGGGCGTGGCTACGGGCTGCCCGCGCCGAGGACCTCCCGGACCCTGCGGGCGAGCAATAGCGGCGTGATCGGCTTCTGCAGGAAAGCGACCGTCGAATCGAAGACGCCGTGGCGCATCACCGCGTCGTCCGTGTAGCCGGACATGTACAGCACCTTCATCTGGGGGCGCACCGAGAGCAGCCGCTCGGCCAGCTGCCGGCCGCTCATTCGCGGCATCACCACGTCGGTCAAGAGCAGGTGAATGGTGGCGGCGTGCTGCTCGCACAGCAGAAACGCGTCGCCGCCGCTCTGGGCTTCGAGGACGTTGTACCCGTACTTGCGCAAGATCGTCCGCGCCAGGACGCGAACGCTCTCCTCGTCCTCCACCAGGAGGATGGTCTCGGAGCCGCGCAGCGGGACCACGTCCGAGGGGCTCACCGAAGCCCGGGGCGACACCGCCCCCTTCGCCGTGGGGAAGTGGACCTTGAACGTCGTGCCCTTGCCTGGTTCGCTGTCCACCCAGATCGTCCCGCCGCTCTGGCGGACGATCCCGAACACGGTCGCCAGTCCGAGCCCCGTCCCCTTTCCGGGCCCCTTGGTGGTGAAGAAGGGCTCGAAGAGCCGGGCCATCGTGGCCTTGTCCATGCCGACCCCGGTGTCGCTGGCGACGAGCACCACGTGCGGGCCGGGCCTGACGCCGTGCTCCGCGGCGCAGGCCTCGTCGAGGACGGCCTCCGAGCTCTCGAGGGTCAGCTTGCCGCCGCGCGGCATCGCGTCCCGAGCGTTCACGGCCAGGTTCATGATCACCTGCTCGAGCTGCCCTGGATCGACCATGATCGTGGCGAGATCGGGGGTGCTGCTCACGAGGAGCTCGACGTCCTCCCCGAGCAGGCGCCTCATCATGTTCTCCATTCCGCTCACGATCTCGGCGAGATCCACGACCTTCGGTTGGAGGACCTGCTGGCGGCTGAACGCGAGCAGCTGGCGCGTCAGGACCGTGGCGCGCTTGCCGGCCGCCATGATCTCGTCGAGGTCGGCCCGCATGGGATCCCCTTCCTTCAGACCATCGGCGAGGAGCTCGCTGTAGCTGAGGACGACGGACATCAGGTTGTTGAAGTCGTGCGCCACTCCGCCGGCGAGACTGCCGACGGCCTCCATCTTCTGCGACTGTCGGAGCTGCGCCTCGCTCCGCCGCAGGGCCTCCTCGGCGCGCTTGCGCTGGGTGACGTCCATCAGCATCACGAACGTCCCCTCGCGGGCTCCATCCTCGCCGATCATCGGATCCGCCGCGCGCAATGCCCACAGCTCCATGCCGTCCTTTCGCCGGAGCCGGCGCTCGACGCTGTGCGAGATCCCCTCGCGGTGTTCGTCCGCGCCGACATCGGCGCCCGATCGAACATCGTCTTCGACGAGGTCGGGGGGTGAGGTACCGATCAGGCCGCCGGCGTCGTAGCCGAGCATCTCCTCCAGCCGCCGGTTCGCGAACGAGATGCGGTTGTCGGCGTCCAGGATGCCGATCCCCTCGTGGCTGGTCTCGACGAAGCGACGGAACTTGAGCTCCTCCCTTCGCGCCAGTGCCTCGGCCTGCCTCCGCTCGGTCATGTCCTCGATGACCCAGATGAAGTGCTGCGCCTTGCCGTCCGCGTCGCGGTGGAGCGAGACCTTGATCCGGACCCAGACGAAGCCGCCGTCCTGCCGCCGATATCGCCGCTCGTCGAGCACGTGCCGATCGATGGTCCCGTCGAGCATGCTGCGGAACGCCTCCACCTCCGCGCCGGCGGGCCCGCTCTCCGACTGGACGCGTGCCTGGATGACGCTGGTCTCCAGTTCGTCGCGCGCGTATCCGAGCAGGTCGCAGAGGCGCTGGTTGGCCCGGATCCACTGGCCATCGAGGCCCACGTGCACGATCCCGACGGGCGCCGCGTCGAACGTGGATCGGTAGAGGCGCTCGCTCTCGACCAGGCCGGCCGTGCGCACTCCCACCTCGCCCTCCAGCAGCTGGCTGTACTTGCCGTGATAGTCGCCGTAGGCCTTGAGGCGCAGCAGGTTGCGCACGCGCATACAGAGCTCGGTCCGGTCGACGGGCTTGCTCAGGAAGTCCTCGGCTCCGGCCGTGAGCCCGAGCACCCGCGCCTCCCGGTCATCCAGCGCGGTGAGCATGATCACCGGAATGCTCCGGGTGTCTGGGTTGCCCTTGATCCTCCGGGCGACCTCGTAGCCGTCGACGCCGGCCATCATGATATCGAGCAGGATCAGGTCGGGCGCGCGCTCCGCGACCGCGGCGAGAGCCTCCTCGCCGCTGGCGACGCTGGCGATGGCGAAGCCCTCGGGGGCGAGCATGACCTCCAGCAGCTGTCTGTTCTTGCGCTCGTCGTCCACGATCAGGATTCGTGGCGGGTCGACGACGTCGGAGCCGGGAGTCATGTACGGGCCAGCTGGCCGGCGACCGCCGTGAGGAGCTCCTGATAGCGCATCGGCTTGGCGATGTAGCCGTCGCACCCCGCGGCGCGCGTGCGCTCCTCGTCGCCCTTCATCGCCAGCGCGGTGAGGGCGATCACCGGGATCTTGCGAGTGGCGTCGTCGGCCTTCAGCAGCCCGGTCGCGGCGAGCCCGTCCATGCCCGGGAGCTGGATGTCCATCAGGATGAGGTCGGGCCGCTGGGCGCGCGCCAGGGTCAGACCGGCCTCCGCGTCCCGGGCGGTGAGCACGGTGTGGCCCGCCGACTCGAGGATGAAGACCGCCAGGGTCATGTTGGCGGGGTTGTCCTCGACGATCAGGATCGTTGCCATGTCACAGCGCCATTTCCCGCCCGGACATGGCGCGGCGCACCTCGGTCATGAAGCGCTCGGGGTCGAAGTTGCCCTTCTCCATGATCGCCGCGACGGAGCCATTCAAGCGGGCACGGTCTGCGTCGGTGATCACCTTGGCGGTCATCACCAGCACCGGGATATCGGCCGTCTCCTCGAATCCCTGGAGCGCATCCACGACGTCGAAGCCATTCACATCGGGCATCATCAGATCGAGGATGATCAGGTCGGGGAGCTCTCGCCGCGCGAGGTCGATCGCGTCCCGGCCGCCGAACGAGCGCAGCACGGTGCTGGCCAGGCCGAGCACGCGCACTGCGATCAGATCGGCCGCCTTGGGATCGTCGTCGACCACCAGGACCTTGAGCATCCGACCCTCCAGGAGCGGGAAGAGGCCGAGCTCGACCAGCGACTCGTACAGCTCCTGCCGGGAGATCGGCTTCTGCAGCATCGCCGCGGCGCCGAGCGCGAAGCCCTTGTTGTGGTCGGCCACGATCGAGACAATCACCACCGGCGTGCGCCTGAGCTCCGGCATCTGCTTGATGCGCCCGAGGAACTCCCAGCCATCCATGCTGGGGAGCATGACGTCCAGCGTGATCAGCGAGAGCGGCTGCTGCACCGCGAGGAGCAGCGCGGCCTCGCCGGACGCCGCCACCAGCACCCGGAAGCCCTGGGCCTCGAGCTGCACCCGGATGAGCTCCGCGGACTTGTGATCGTCCTCGACGACGAGCGCCGTCGGCGCGCCCTGGGGCGGCACGCTCCGGCGCTGCACTGCCAACCTGGTGATCACGCTCGCGTCCGAGTCCACCGCGCGCAGCGGCAACCAGACGGTGAAGCAGGAGCCCTCGCCGACCGCGGTCTCCACCGCGACCACGCCCCCGTGCAGCTCGGCGAGGAGCTTCACCATCGCCAGGCCGAGGCCGGTGCCCTCGAACTTGCGAGCCAGCCCGCTGTCGATCTGACTGAAGGGCTTGAAGAGGTGCTCGAGCGCCTCCGCCGATATCCCGATGCCGCTGTCCTCGACGCTGATCTCGATGAACTCGGCGAACTCGCTCTCCGGCAGCGGGAACGTCCGGCTCACCCAGGAGCGCGCCAGCTTGCCGACGGCGGAGCGCGGGATGCGACGGGCGCGCAGGGCCACATGGCCGCCATCGACGCTGAACTTCACTGCGTTGGAGAGGAGGTTGTAGACGATCTGCTTCACCTTGCGGGCGTCCGCCAGGATCGAGCCCAGGTCCGCGGTGTCATCCATGGTCAGGCGGATCTGACGGCTGGCGGCCTTCTCGCGGATGATCGAGACGCTGTTCGCGAAGAGCGAGGACACCTGCATCGGCTCCAGGTCGAGCGACATCTTGCCCGCCTCCACCTTGGAGAGGTCGAGGATGTCGTTGATCAGGGAGAGCAGGTGCTTGCCGCTGCTGTAGATGTCGCCGATGAACCCGCGCTGCTGATCGGTGAGCTGGCCGAGGAGGCCGTCGCGGAGCACCTCGGAGAAGCCGATGATTGCGTTGAGCGGCGTCCGCAGCTCGTGGGACATGTTGGCGAGGAACTCGGACTTCATCCGGCTCGCCTCCTCCAGCTCGCGGTTGTTCTGCTGGAGCGTCTGCTCGTAGCGCTTCAGCTCCGTCATGTCGCGCGCGGCGGCGAACACGCCCTGGAGCCTCCGGTCCCGGTCGTGGAAGGTGGTCGCGTTGTAGGAGACGACGGTCAGGTCGCCGTCCCTGTTTCGCGCGGTGAGCTCGTAGTTGGTGACCCTCCCCTCGGCCAGGACGCGGTTGATGCCCGCCTCGGCACGGCGCGGGTCGGTGAAGTGGTTCTTGAACGGCGCGCCGATGAGCTCGTCCCGCGTGCACCCGGTGAGCGCCTCGGTCTGCTTGTTGACGTCGGTGATGATCCCGCGCGGATCGGTGGTCATCAGCGCGTCGATGTTGGATTCGATGAGCGAGCGCGTGTAGAAGTGCTGGTCCCGCAGCCGCTGGTCGAGCTTGGTCCGCTCGTCCTCGACCTGCTTGCGCGCCGTGTTGTCGGTCCCGATCAGGAGGTAGCCGATGATCGCGTCGTGCGCGTCCCGCAGCGCCGTCACCGACACCACGGCCGGGAAGCGCGTCCCGTCCTTGCGGATGTAGGTGAGCTCGTAGATGTCCTCGATCCCGCGCGACGCCTTGAAGACCAGGGCCTCGAACCCCGGGGCGATCGGCGTCCCGAACTCGAGGGAGAGCGCGGCGGCGCGCGCCACCACCTCCTCCGGGTCGGAGATGTCGGCCGGCGTGATCTTGTTCATCACCTCGGCGGCGGTGTAGCCGAGCATCGGCTATGCGCCTACGTTGAAGATCTGGATGACGCCACTGTCATCGGT
>JBBJMR010000545.1:0-2620 GCA_037720395.1 Polyangiaceae bacterium | reverse complement strand
CGCACCAGCTCGGCGCCCTCGTCGATCCAGGCGAGCTGTGAGCGCCCGGCGTCGCGGCTCGGGAGCCCCGGCGGCGCGTCGCCGCGCAGGGCAGTGCTCCCGGACCAGAAGGCGACCTTCCCCGGCGCCAGCGCGCGCGCCGCGGCGGGGCCGTCGACCTCCACCACCCGCCGCGGCGACACACCGCGCAGGGCGGCGGCGCGGCCGATGACTCGCCCGTCGCCCACCAGCAGGCAGACCCCGGCGCGACAGGCGGCGGCGGACACCGCCACCTCGGGCCCCACGCCGCTCGGGCAGCCGATGGACAGCGCCAGCAGCGGGCGGTCCGCCGCGCGCGCGGCGTCAGCCAATGCGCGTGCCATCGACGGTGATCTTGTCGATCTTGATCGTCGGGCAGCCGACGCCGACCGGCACGCTCTGCCCGTCCTTGCCGCAGGTCCAGATGCCGTCCGAGGTCTTCATGTCGTTGCCGAGCATGCTCACCTGGCGCATGGCGTCGGGCCCGTTGCCGATCAGGTTCACGCCCTTGAGCGGGGTGGTCAGCTTGCCGTCCTCGATCATGTAGCTCTCGGTGAGCGAGAAGACGAAGTCGCCGTTGGAGATGTCCACCTGGCCACCGCCGAACTTCACCGCGAAGACGCCGCGCTTGACGCTCTTCACGATCTCCTCTGGGTCGTGCGGCCCGGCGAGGAGCACGGTGTTGGTCATGCGCGGCATGGGCGAGGCGGCGAAGCTCTCGCGGCGCCCGTTGCCGGTGGGGGTGAGCTTGTAGTGCTTCGCCGAGAGGCGGTCGTGCATGTAGCCCGAGAGGGTGCCGTTCTCGATGAGCACGCTGCGCTGCGGCTCGTTGCCCTCGTCGTCGACGTTGATGGTGCCGCGCGACTGCACCAGCGTGGCGTCGTCGACCACCGTGCACAGCGGGCTGGCCACCTGCTTGCCCAGTTGCCCCGCGTAGTTGCTGGTCCCCTTGCGGTTGAAGTCCGCCTCCAGGCCGTGGCCCACCGCCTCGTGCAGGAGGATGCCGCTGTCGCCCGGCGCCAGCACCACCTCCATCTCGCCGGCCGGCGCCTCGGCGGCGTCGAGCATGGTCAGGGCCTGGCGGGCGGCCTCGCGCGCGTGGAGCTCCGGCGAGTGGTCGTCGAAGTAGCCCATGGTCATGCGCCCGCCGCCGCCGCTCGAGCCCTCCTGGCGCTTGCCGTCCTTCTCGGCGATGGCCCGCACGCCCATACGCAACAGCGGCTGGCTGTCGAAGGTCATCACCCCGTCGCTGGTGGCCACCAGGATCTCCCGGACCTCCTCGGCGAAGCTGGCCTCGGCCTTGATGATCTTCGGGTCGTAGGCGTGCGCGGCCTGGCTCGCGCGCTCGAGCAGCGCGCGCTTGTCGATGCCCGGCACGTCGAGCGAGACCGTGGACAGCTCGTAGCGGCGCGGCAGCTCGCGCCGGGTGAGCTCGATGGCCGTCTCGCCGCCCTTGCCGGTGGCGATCTGGGCGGCCGTCTCGGCGGCGCGCTTCATCGACTCCCAGGTCAGGTCCTCGGTGTAGGCGTAGCCAGTGGCGTCGCCCCGCTGCACGCGCACCCCCATGCCCATCGACACCCCGCGCGAGGCCGTCTTGAGGATGCCCTCGTCGTAGGACAGGCCGCCGGCGGCGCGGTACTCGAAGAACAGGTCGGCGTAGTCCCCGCCGCGACACAGGGCGACCGAGAGCAGGCGGCTGCAGGTGGCCGCATCGACTTCGGTGTCTCCGCCGGGAGCGAACGGGGCGCGGTAGGCCTGGCTGCGCGTCATGGGCCGGACTCTACCACCGACCGCGGCCGTGGCCCGGGGTGGGCCAGAGACGGATAACTCCTCCCGCACGCCCGCCCGTTCCAGTGAGGGTAGAAGTCCAAAGCTGGCCGCTTCCGGCTTTTCACCGGTATCATCGGCCGTCCCGGGTACGACGGTACCCATTTGCCCCGAGGAGTCTCCATCGCCGTGGCGGTCGATCGCGAGAAGGTGCTCCAGGCCGCCCAGAAGCTCGTCGAAAAGCGGCGCTTCGACAAGGCGATCGTGGAGTACCAGAAGCTGGTCGCCGACGACCCGAAGGACGCTCGCACTCTCCTCAAGATCGGGGATCTCTACAGCAAGCTGGAGCAGTACCCGGAGGCGGTGAGCGCCTACGAGCGCGTCGCCCAGTTCTACAGCGCGCAGCAGTTCGCGGTGAAGGCCATCGCGGTCTACAAGCAGATCCGCGACCACATCCAGAAGCACGTCCCGCACCTCGAGGACCGCTACGGCCACATTCTCCCGCGCCTCGCCGAGCTCTACACCCAGCTCGGCCTGGTGAGCGACGCGCTGGCCTCGTACGACGAGATGGCCAGCCGCCTCCAGCGCGCCGGCCGCGACCGCGACGCGCTCGACGTCTTCAAGAAGCTGGTCGAGCTCGATCCGCAGAACCCGCTGCCGTACCTGCGCCTCGCCGACGCCTTCCTGCGGGTCAAGGACTTCGACAACGCCGTCATTCGCTACGGCACCGCGGCCGAGATCCTCCTCAAGCTCGGGCGCCGCGACGACAGCCTCAAGGTGCTGGAGCAGCTGCTCAAGCACCGCCCCGAGCCGCGCTGGGCGCGCCTCGCCGCCG
>JBBJMR010000278.1:0-11928 GCA_037720395.1 Polyangiaceae bacterium | reverse complement strand
GCCCTGGCGACGAGGGGCGTGCCAGTTACCAGGTGGCCGTCGCCCGCTGCGACGAGTGCGGGCGCAGCCGCATCGATGCTGCCGGAACGAGCCACCCGGTCGACGACGTGGTGGCGGAGATGGCGCTATGTGACGGCCAGCTGCTGGAGCCGGGAGCCGATGCGCGCCTCGCCGCATCCACGACCCCGGCCCGGGACGCGAGCTCCCACGTGGGCGCGCGCGACGACAACCCCCACGTGAGGGATCGGCCATCGCGGGCGACCCAGACGATCCCGCCGGCGACGCGCCGTGCCGTGCTCCGCCGTGACCACAAGCGATGCGTCGTGCCGGGCTGCTCGAACCACCGGTTCCCCGACGTGCACCACATCGACCTGCGATGCGAGGGTGGCGGCCACGACCCCGCGCGGCTCGCCGCGCTCTGTGGGGCGCACCACCGCGCCGTGCACGGCGGAGCCCTGTGCATCGGCGGCACCGCCGACGACGGCTTCGTCTTCCGCCACGGCGACGGAACGCCCTACGGAGGGACCATCGGCGTGGTGAGGCTCGACCTGGCTCGGCAGGCGCTGGCTGCGCTCGAGCAATTGGGTTTCAAGCCGACGCAGGCACGTGCGCTCGTCGACGATGCGCTCCGTTCCGGCACGCACAGCGACGCGGCCGCCCTGCTCCGTGCGGCCCTGCGCGCGACGTAGCGCGCCACGCAGCGGGGGCGGTGCCCAGACAGCCCCGTTGGCGAAGGCCCCGGCCCCGCCGGAGCCGACGGCAGCGGAGGTCTCGGCGTCGTCGACCGAGACCTTGCCGCCCCAGGCCATCACGGCGAACCCCCCGCACAGCAGCGCAACGCGCGGACCGGTTGTCACTGCGAGGGCTCGTACCTCCGCACGCGGCAACGTACCGTCGCAATTGCGCGCCCGTTGACCAACGCGAGACCGCGGTCTGCTCCGCGCCAGAGTCGCCCTACTGGACGATGAAGTCCTGCGTGAGGTTGTAGCCGTCTGCGGTGTGGAAGGCGAAGACGGCTCGCGCCACGTTGCTCGTGACCGTGGTGGGGATGGTCTGCGCCATGTTCTGATTGCCGTACCCGGCTGTCGGCGTGAGGTTGAACGGACCGGCGAGCAGGTTGCCCGAGGCGTTGTAGAGCCGGAGCCTCATGTTGGTGAGCGGGTAGGTGTGCGCAGAGTATCGAGCATCGAGCACACCGGAAACCTGCTTCGCCAGCACGGAGTATCCGCACGCGGGGCACGGATCCTCCCCGGGCAGCGGAATCGCCGGCTCGTTGCCGCTCACATCGAGCTCGTTTGCGGCCAACGACGAAGCGGCCGGGACGAAGGACAGGCTGGCAGCGGACAGCATCAAGACCAGGGTGAGCGACTTTTCATGAGAGCCTCCGTGGCGTGTAGTGGACTGCGCCGAGGGTGACGCGGCCCGCGCCAGCTGGCGCTCGACGGCACTGATCATCCCCCGCTGTCGACCCTCCCCCCCCCCGCGCTGGCGTCAACGTGCATTTCGTGGAGCGCTCGGCGCCGGGCGAGAGTCGGGAGGACGCCGACCGACGGTGGTGGCCGCTCAGCGTTCGCGGCATGGAGCACGTCGGCCATCTGCACTCGAAGCCGCTTCTCGTGGCGCGGGGCGTCGACCGGTCGCTGCAGGATCAGGTCTCGCGGAGAGCCGTGGCTT
The DNA here is from genome assembly GCA_037720395.1 of Polyangiaceae bacterium. GTDB lineage: Bacteria > Myxococcota_A > Polyangia > Polyangiales > Polyangiaceae > JBBJMR01. The sequence goes on along the minus strand of JBBJMR010000278.1, from coordinate 10,254 downwards.
GGGTGGCTCGAACATGCCGCCCGCAGATCGCCCGACCAGGCGCCCGGCGTCCGGCACCCATTGGGGAGGCCTGACACGGACGCCAACGGGCGGCGCACCGGCTCAGGGCCGAACGTTGACCTCATCGACGATCAGCAAGCTAGCCGCGAAGCGGTCGCTGCGAACCCACTCGATCGACACGGAATCGAAATCGCCATCACGCCCGTACTCGAGCCCCGGGGCCCGGAGCTCCACCCGATACGACCTCCCCGGTTGCACGCCGTCTCCCAGCCGGTTGCCGTTGGTGTCGTCCGCCTCCACGAGGTCGTAGCTATCGACGATGACTCTGCCCAACATGTAGTTCAGCCTGGCGGGAACGACTGGCACCGTCGTATCGATGTTCTCGGAGATCACCATATCGATGGTGACGACGAGTCCCGGGTTGTAGAAGATATGGCACGCTGGGCACGTGTTTACTTGCTCGTGAGGATCCGTCGAGGCCAGCAGCGCGTCGCTGTACAGGAGCTCGGACGGACACACCAGCTCCGGCGGCCGCGGCGGCGGCGGCGGCGACGCCGGGGGGCGGTGTACAGCGAGCCGTCGCACTGCGGGATGTCGAGCAGGTAGGTGAAGTCCACGCCGCTGCGGATATCGAGGACGGTGTCGAAGACGTCGCTGGTCTCGTCGTCGTCAAGGACGCCATTCTCGCCCGTATACGCGTCGACCTGGGTACAGGTCACCGACGCGCCCACCTCGGCGAGCGCATCACACATGGAGAGGCGCAGGGCATTGCCGCACGGCTTCTGGGAACAGTACAACGCTGGCTCCTCGAGCTCCGTCGCGCCCTGGACCATGGCGTCGACGACCTCGACTCCCTCCATCGTCACGTCCTCGCTCCAGACCATGGCCGCGACGGTGGCCGCGACGGCCGCTGCCACGGACGAGCCCGTCTGCGGCTGCACCTCGACCACCTGGTTGCCGATGACCCTCGCCCTGCCCGGCGCCGCCAGCGCCGGCGCGGCGAGCATCGGTGTGGCGCCGGGACGCCTGTTGCCCAGCGGCACGTCCCTGCCGTCGAGGCCAGCCACGGATCGGATCAGCGGCCGCTGGTTCCCGTTGGGGCAGGTGACCATCGTCGGCTCGAAAGCGGCCGGATAGATGGGACCCGATCCCGGATCGGGTCCGCCGCTCGCGTTCCCTGCGGCAGCGAAGAGGAGGAAGTTGTCCTTGCAGGCGGCGTGCGCCAACACATCGCGCAGGGCGCGCATCGAGTACCGCAGCTCACCGGCCACGACGGTGGAAGGATTGACGCGCCCGTCCCAGCCGAAGGCGGCCACGCCCACCACCGGTGGCGCGCCGGGCGCCGGAAGCGCCGCGAGAATGGCCGTGGCGGCATCGGCGATGCCCCCGTGCGTGCCACCCTCGACGGTGTTGCGCACATGCTTCGGACCGTTGCGGTTCAATGCCAGGAATGGCTCCGTCCAGATCGGACAGAACGCAGTGTAGGAATCGCACGCGATACCCTCGATCAACTCGGCCAGGCCAAGCCCGTGGAACGACCTGCCCGGGTGGGTCTGGTTCGGCCAGGAATCGATCACCGCCACCTTGATCGGGGCGCCCGCAAAGAGGCTCCACCGCGGCACCGCCTCGAGCTGCCGCCGTTGGGCATCTGCCAGCACTGGCCGGACGATATCGGAGACGTCGTCATAGTCCGACTGACCGACGATCATGCAGTCTGGGTCGAGCTGCTTTCCCTTGCCGGGCAACCTGTCCGTGATCGGGGTCGCTTCTCCGAGCCACTCATAGGAGCAGTACTTCTGCAGGGCAGCCGGAGCACCGCCCCCGAAGAGAGGTTCCTTCTTCCATCCCGCACCCGTCGGGTCGGGGCAATTGCCCGACGCGTTCTTCACGCCGATCCAGCGATTCGTCATGCAGAGCGCGTCGCTCCCGATGGGCAGCTCCGCCGTCGCCACCTCCAACGGGGGCCCGGCTGTGGTCGGCTCCGGGTCCTCGGCGCCGCAGGCCAGGAAGGAGAGCGCCGACACGCCGAGGATCGAGCCTAGCAACCGCCATCGTCCCATCATTGGATGCTCCATTCCTTCGGATCAGGGTGTGATCAAGCGATACGATTTCCAGTCGGCGTCGCGCATCGTCATCGCCACGTCGACGATGGCTGCGCGGAACGCCTCGACGGGCTCCCAGCCGGATGCGCCCGCGCCCCTGTACATCCTGGATGCCATCGCTTCCGCGAGTCGGTCGTCGACCGGCCGCACGGCAGCAATGACCGCCCGAGCGCCGGCGGCGACGAAGCCGAATGCCAGGCTGGCGTCGGCGACAGGTCGGCGGGTTCCGCGGCCGGTCTCGCAGCCGTTGAGCACCACGACCTCGGGCACCCGCCCCAGGGCCAGGATGTCCCCGACGCGAAGCTCCGCATCGTCGGCCAGCCGGAGCGAGCTCTCCCACGCTACGCTGCGGTCGAACTGCGCGTGGCCCGCGAAGTGGAGCAGACTGGCGCGGCCGAGGAGGTCGACGATGGCCTCCCGGGTCGCGGCGTCGCCTTCGAGGTGCGTGGGCGCCCAGCCACCCAGAGCGGCAGTCACCTGCTGGCCCTCCTTCGCCGCGTGCGCCAGGTCTCCGCTTGTGTCGGAGACCACCGCGGCGAGCTTGCGCTCTGGGCGCGCTGGATCGCTGCCGCCGAGGTCAGCCGCGTACTCCACGAGGAGCCGAGCCATCAGGGGCTTTCCCTCCCACGGGAGGGCATGCAGGTCGAGGCCGGCCAGCGGACCTCCCGGTAGCACGCGCAGACGTTCGATCCCTGCGAGCCGGTCGAGGATAGGGCGAAGGATGGGTTCGGCTAGTGCGTCGGCTGCGATTGCACCGGAAGGGATCGCGATCGGCATAAGGTGCGTGGTCTCATCCGTTGCCAGCAGCGCCCACACCTGCCCTCCATCGCCGCGGTGGAACGTCAGGAGCGCAGCGTCACGCGCGGGGGGCGACGGTTCGAAGACCGAAGCCCCGCTCTCCGCCAACGCGGCGAAGGCGTCGTCCAGCGCGTCACGCGCTGCCGCCTCCTGTGCCTCTCGATCGGCGGCGAGGGTGCCCTGCTTGCTCGACGGCGTGGACCACGTTTGCCGCGACGCGGCCTCGATGCGGTCGCGCGCGGCGACGTACTGGCTGAGCGCGTTCTCCCAACGCTGGCGCGCCTTTCCCGTGAGCGCTTCCAAGCGTTCCTGGCGTTGCGCTGCCCGCAGGGCGCGCGCGCGCGCACGACGGAGGACCGCCATGGCCGCAGCGCCTTCACCGCGCTTTATCAACAGGTCCGCCAGCGACGCCGAGCTGCGCTCGCGGTCGGCCAGGAAGCCAGCGCGACCGCTGTTGATGGGCACGCGCACGCTCTGGAGGTCGAGGAGGCTCTCTGCCTCCTTGTACGCGGAGATGGCATCGGCCTCCCGCTTCGACGCGACCATGACGTCCCCTCGACCGACGTGCGCCCGCCAGAGGGTCACCATTGATGCGCTCCGGGTCGCTGCCGCTGCGAGCTGGTCGAACCTCGCCAGGGCGGATCGGTAGTCCTTGGATTGCAGCGCCGCCCGGGCCTCGACGTTCAACAAATCCATGAGGACGTACGGCGGAACTTCGCCGCGGCCACGCACCGCGGCGACGCGTCGCTGCACCTCGGGCAGGTCGCCCATCTCAAGCGCCGCGTGCGCGACGTTGAGCTGCGCATTGGCGAGCTCCTCGGACTTCGGACATTCCCGCTGGTAGAGCTCGGCCGTGGCCATGTAGTCATCCAGCCGAATCGGCGAAGTTGGAGCCTGTTCAGGGGCCGCAGGCGGCACCGGAGCTCGCAATACGGCCGATGGCGCGACCGGCCGCTCGTCGATGGACACCGGGCCGCGATCGCGACTCCGATAGGCGAGTAGCTCCAGCCAGCCCCGATTGGCGGCGAGATCTGCGCGGTCGCACGGCGACGCGATGGCAGTCCCCAACGCCTCCACATCGCGGAGCGTGGACACCGCCGCATTCGTATCGCCGCTGGCTTGCATGGCCATCGCCATCACGGGCCTGGTCCGCAGACGAAACGAATCCAGACCGAGGCGTTTCGCGGCGCCGTCCGACCGCTGGAACTCCCGGAGGGCGACGCGCCAGTTTCCCGCCACGGACGCTGCGCGACCCAGGTAGTAACCGAGCTGCGCCCGCCCTTCGTCCCACTCGCGCACTGCAGCGTCGACGCTCTCCAGCGCTTCGCGCGCAGCGACGATGCGATGCCCGTTCTGCAGCAACACATGCGCCAGCGCCATGGCATCCAGCACCTCGTCCGACACCCGCCCCTCGCGCCGGTGCATCTCCATCCCCGCCCGCAGCCCGCGCTCCGCCTCCTCCGTCTTCCCCTTGGCCAGTGCCAGCCGCGCCTGCAGGCTCACCGCCCTGCCCCGCACCGGCTCCGCCACTGCGTCCACGGCCGGCATCGCCGCCTGCGCCTCGTCGAGCTTCCCGCCCTGCCGCAGCTCCTGCACGCGCTTTAGCGCCGCGTCCTCGCCCACGCGCTCGATGCGCAGCTCCTTCTCCCCGCGCCCGCCGCCCGTGGTCACCGTGAGCTTCAGCGCATCGGTCGCCGGCGCGCCCTCCGCCGTCGGAACGGCCACCGTGAGCAGCGTCCCGCCGCCGATCTCCTTGCTCGACGCCACCGGCACCACCGCGCCGCCGAGCCGCAGCTCGTACGCCGCCCCCTCGATGGCCTGGACCCAGACGCGCAGCTCCTTCGTGCTCGGCGTCACCTCGCACACCGGCCCTCGCCGCACCGCGGCGCACCCGGCAAACTCCGCCACCACCGCGATCGGCGCCGGCTCCGGCGCAGGCGCGGGCTTCGCGCACGCGGCGCACGCGGAGCCGCTGGCCAGCGCGCACACCGCCGCCACGCCGAGACGCGTTCGCCCGCCCCTCACCGCGCCGGCTCCCGCGCCTTCACCACCACCGGCGCGCGCACCACCTGGCGCCCCGCCACCACCGCGTCGAGCGGCTCGTGGCGCGTGCCGGGTCGGGCGATGCTCGCCACCACCTCGGCGTCGCCGACCCACTCCGGCCCGAGGTCCGCGAGCGAGCCCTCGAGCCGCACCGCGCCCTCGGCGGTGACCGTGGCCTTCAGGTCCAACGGCACCCGCTGCACGCCGCGCACCAGGAAGGCCCGCGCCTCGACCTGGCCTTCGACCGGCGTCGCCGGACGCAGGGAGATCACGATCCGTGCTCCCGGCACCAGCGCCACGGCCGCCGGCGCGCCACGCTCCGCCGCTCGACCGCCGGTCACGGTGACCTCGTACGAGGGGATGGCGGCCACGCGCGCGTCGCCCTCGCCGCGCGTCCCCACGAAGAGCGCCAGCGCCGCGGCCAGCGCCAAGCCGCCGATGATCACCGTCCAGCGCCGCGGCAGCGCGCTCACCGTCGCGCCGGGCGCTGCGCCCGTGGCGCCGCTCGTCGCGTCCTTCGTCGGCGCGCCCCGCTCGCTGGCCGGCGGCGCGCCACTGCCGCCGGTCACCAGCTCGCGCGCGGCCAGCTCGTGGACGCGCGCGCGGGCCTCGGGCCCCATCGGGCGGAGCGCGGCCTCGAGCGTGGCGACGTCGATGCCCGCCTGACGCGCCTCGTCCTGCAACGCGCGGCGCTCGCCACGGCTCGCGGAGCCGCGGATCACGGCCTGCAGGCGGGCATCGTCGAGCCCCTCGGCGTCGGCGCGCGCCTCGTCGGCGAGCGCCTCCAGGAGCTGCTCGGAGGTCGGCTTCACGACTCGTCCCTCCGCTGCGCGGTCGCTTCGCCTGCCGCGCCCGCCGCGCCCGCCGCGCCCGCCGCGACCGCGTCCGTGGCGCGCTCGCGCTCTTGCCGCGCGCCGCCGAGCTGCTGCACCAGTCGCTTGAGCCGGCTGCTCCAGGCCTGCACCGCCGAGGTGCTCAGCCGCGTCCTGGCGCACACGTCGGCGATCGACTCCTCGCGCACCACCAGCGCCAGGAACAGCTCCATCCCCATCGGCGACAGGCGCGAGCGCACCTCGTCGAGCAGGTCGCGCAGCTCCTCGCGCGAGGTGGCGCGGGCCTCGGGGCTCATCCCCGCCTCCTCCGCCACGTCCAGATCGCCGTCGTCGATGGCCAGCTCCTCGGCGAAGGGGTTCTTGCGCCGGCTGCGCAGGGTGGCCAGCACTCGCTGCTCGGCGACCAGGGCCACGAACGACTCCAGCCGCAGGCCGCGTTCGGGGTTCCAGGTGCGGAGCATGCGCGCCCCGTCCTGGAGCAAGGCCACGAAGGTGTCCTGCACCAGGTCTTCCACCGTCGTCGTCAGGTCGGCCATCCCGCGCGGGCGCCGTCGCAGCAGCGTCCGGACCACGCGCCCCTGGACCACCGGGGCGAGCGCCTCGACCAGGTCGCGCACCGCGGCCGCATCGCCGCAGAGCGCGGCATCGAGGTCCGCCTTGACCAGGGCCTCGACGGGCGCCGCGCCCCTCGACCCACCGTCGCCGACCGCGAGCACGCGCGGCGTCGTAGCACGCCGGCGGGCGGGGCGAACGGCTCCCCAGTCCCCGACGGAGACGCGCATCGAGTGGTCGATGAATCGAACCGCGGTCACGCGTCGGCCTCTCTGCCCTCGGTGGCGCCTGGCGGCGCCAATCGCGCCCTTTCCCACGTATGCAGCGTGGGCCGCCGGACTGACATCGACCGCGTCGATTCCCGGGACGTGCGTTTTCTGCCGCGCGCGTCGCCATCGCCCGTCAGCCGCCAGGCGATCGACGCATATCGCCCACCCAGCGCGGCTGTGCGTCCAGCAGACGCGTCGGCGGCCCCCAGCCGGGCCCCCCTGGAGCGCGAGGCGCCAGCGCGGAGGCAGAGCGACCGCCCCGGGCTGGACCCGGACGGCGCCGTTGAGTTGGCTCGTCACTTTGAATAACCTTCGCCTGACAGTCTACTTTGGACTGTTCTGTCACATTCCTTTTTGGAATGTCAAGGTGGACAGTGACCCTGAACCCGACCGCGGCCTCCCTGCTCGGCTTCCTCCATCGCGGCCCCCTCACCGGGTGGGAGCTGCAGAGCTGGATCGAGCGATCCATCGGTGACTTCTGGAGCCTGACCCGCAGCCAGGTCTACCGCGAGCTGAAGACGCTGGCCGGCGCCGGCCTGCTGCGCGCCGGTGCCACCGGCAAGCGCGACCGGCAGCCCTACTCCATCACCGCGGCAGGCCGCGAGGCGTTCCGGACGTGGATCGCGCAGCCGCCAGCCTCGGACATCCTCCGCCTACCGTTGGTCGTCTCGGTCTTCTTCGGCGCTCACATCGAGCCCGATCTTCTCCGCCGTTACCTGCAAACCGCACGCCTCGAGCACGACGCGCAGCGCGCGCGTTTCTTGACGCTGCGTGAGCACGTGCAGGACCCGTTCCAGCGCGCGGCGCTGGAGCTGGGCATCGAGTACGAGACGCTGCTGGGGCGGTGGGCGGGCAGTTTGCCGTGGGCGCAGGAGGCCGGGGCGCCGCGCGCCCGCGATGCGGACAGCAACCGCGTCGGCAAGCCTCGCGGACGCTCGCGCGCCGCGAAGCGTTGACAGACTGACACCCGCGGCAAGGCGCACGCGCCACCTTGTCGTGGCGGCGCGTCGGTCTTGCCTAAGCCTGCCTTCCTGCCTCGGCCTTGCCTCAGTCTTGCCCGACAACACGCTCCCAGAGCGGGTCGTTGCTGGAGAAGAGCGTGTCGCGCTCCACCCGCAGCAGGCGCGAGAACTCCACCTTGCGCAGCTCGCGGTCGCTGTCGCGGTTCTTGTCGTCCGACTCGATAATCTTCACCTTCACCTGCTCGAGCAGGTGGATGCCGTCGGGCCCGTAGGTCACGTCGGTGGAGAGCTGGTAACGCGCGTAGAGGCCTCGCTGCGTGACGCTGGGCACGATGGCCGTGCGCTCCAGGTCGACGGTGGCCGCCTGGATGAGGCGACCGCGCCGGGCCAGGTAGAAGTGCGCCTGCTTGCGGCAGTCGTCCGGGTCGGGGCAGACCTTCGACTCGCCGACCACCAGGCTGTCCTCGCCGAGCCGGACCGGCGAGAGCTGCGCCTGGGGCGCGCCCCGGAAGCTGCCGATCCCGTAGACCTCGGCACGGTCGTCAGCGGCCCTGACCAGCGCCACCACCCCGCCGTCGTCGCCGTTCTCGAACTTCAGGATGCGCAGCCAGAGGACGCGCATGCCGTCGGGGCCGGCGCGCACCTCGAGGTCGTCGGGATCGAAGGGGCGCGGGAAGCCCTTGGTGGAGACGCCGCCGCGCAGCGACTCGTTGGCGAAGGCCCGGTTGCCGGTGCAGTCCAGGGCCTTGTCGTCGATCCCCTTGTCCGGCGAAAAGCCGGGGAGGATCACGCTCATCCACTGCTCGGGGTCGAGGTTGCGCACCCCCGACTTCCCCCCGCCGGAGCTCCTGGCGGGGGGCAGCTGCTGGCTGCAGACCGCGACGGGCGCTTGTTTACGTGCGCGTACCTCGGCGTGGGGCTGCTCCGGGGCGGCGCCGCATCCCAAGGACGCGAGACTGCTCGTCAGAAAGACCGCCGGCCAGAGGAATGAGCGCACGCTGGATCTCGTAGCATGCGCACCTTGTCCGACGCGAGTTTCAGGCAGACCTTGACGGTTGCCCTCGGCTGCTTAGCCTATTCCGACCGAACCGGAGCCGCCTGAACCGGTCTCGAGAAGCTTCACATCAGGCACCCCCGACACCTCCGGGGCGATTCGTCTGCCAGCGCGCAATGGGGCGTGTCTGAGTCCAGTCGGAGAGCTCCCGAAGGCAGAAGGCACATACCGAAGATGGCGCTCAACGCGTATCTCACTATCGAAGCCGACACCCAGGGACCGATCAAGGGCAGCGTCACCCAGAAGGGTCGTGAAGACTCGATCATGGTGATTGCGGTGAACCACGAGATCATCAGCCCGCGTGACGCGGCCAGCGGCCTGCCCACCGGCAAGCGCCAGCACAAGCCGATCATCATCACGAAGGAGCTCGATAAGTCGACTCCCCTGCTCCACAACATTCTCGTCAACAACGAGAACATCAAGAAGTGGATCTTGCACTTCTGGGCCCCCAGCAAGAGCGGCCAGGAGACCAACCACTACGACGTCGAGCTGACCAACGCGAACATCGCCTCGATCTCCTTCAAGATGCTCAACAACAAGAACCCCGAGCTCATGAAGTACGCCGAGTACGAGGAGATCGCCTTCACCTACCAGAAGATCACCTGGACCTGGAAGGACGGCGGCATCACGGCCGACGACGACTGGGAGGCGCCCAAGGTCTGACGGCAGCCGCCGCAGACGCAGTGCGACGCCGCGCTCCTCATCGGGCGCGGCGTCCGCGCGCTTTCACCGTCAGCCTCCCGCAACGCGCCGTACCGCCACGGGTGCGCCCTCGCGTTCCTTGCCCGCACGTCCGCGTTGCGAGATCGCGCCGGCCCGTGGCGAACGCCGCGCGCGCGCACGACCGTCCTCTGGGCCGAGGTGCTTCGTCATGGCTCTGAATGCGTACCTCCGGCTCACCGGCACGACGCAGGGGTCCATCGAGGGCAGCGTCACCCAGAAGGGGCGCGAGGGCTCGATCCTCGTGTTCTCGGTGTGGCACGAGATCGTCTCGCCGCGTGATCCGGCCAGCGGCCGCCCCACCGGCAAGCGCAACCACAAGCCACTGGTCATCGGCAAGGAGGTCGACCGGTCCTCCCCACTGCTCTACTGGGCGCTGACCAACAACGAGCAGCTGCCGAGCTGGAAGCTCCAGTTCTGGCGAGCCAGCGCGCAGGGGCTCGAGGTGCAGAACTTCACCATCGAGCTGGTCAACGCCACGGTCACCCAGATCCAGCTGCGCATGCCGAATACCAAGCACCCGCGCCTCGGCAAGTACCCGGAGTACGAAGAGGTCGGCTTCACCTACCAGAAGATCATCTGGACCTGGACCGACGGCGGGATCACGGCCGAGGACGACTGGGAAGCGCCGCGCAGCTGAGCGCTGCTACGCTGGCGCAACATGGCCTCGCTGCTGACCCGCATCGCCCAGGCCGCCAACCCGAGCTCCAGCGAGCGCACCACCTACCGCGACCACGATGTGGAGTCGGCGGTGCTCCGCAACGTTCGACAGATCCTCAACACCCGCGCCGGCAGCGCGCTGACCGTGCCGGACTACGGGGTGGTGCAGCTGTCGGAGCTCATCCACGACTTCCCGGATGCCATCGGCATCATGCAGCGGGCCATCAAGGCCACGCTCGCGGCACACGAGCCGCGCCTCAA
>JBBJMR010000544.1:0-2643 GCA_037720395.1 Polyangiaceae bacterium | reverse complement strand
GACATGCGATCCGCGAGGCAGGGTAGCGCGCCGGTGAGCCAGGGGGTCAGGTCGGCTGCAAGTGCTCGCGCATGGCGGCGCGCAGCTCGGGCGCGAAGATGATGCGCACGCGCGTCACCGCCTCGTTGCGCAGGCGCTGCAGCAGGAACGACACCTCGGCCGGCCGGCGCGCGCGACCGCGCGGAAACACCACAGAGAGCGACTCGTCGTCGGCGTACGGGACGTCCGTGGCCACGTCGAGGCCGACGTAGACGTCCGGGTCCAGCCCCGCCTCCTCGGCCACGCCGCGCGCGGTGGCCAGGGCCCACTGCGTGTCGTCGCCGGACGCCACCGCCTGGTCAGCCGCGGCGGCGCGCGCATCGCCGGGGCGTCGCGGCCAGAGCTCGACCGCCTTGAAGATGGATCGCGAGCGGAGGCGCTTGCAGAGATCGGAGAGGACCGGATCCTTGACGTCCTCCCAGGCGCGCAGCGCGCCGAGCAGCGTCTGGTCGTCGAGATCGAGGTACTGCTCGAGCGTCGGGGTATCTCCGGCGGCCACCGACTCCAGCGCCGCCGGCGTGGACGGCAGCCGCGCGCCGTCCTCGAGGAGCTTCACGGCACGCCGCAGGATGGCCCCGATCATCCACTCCGCGGCGCGCGTCGACTTGTGGAAGTAGACCTGCTGGAACATGAAATGCCGCGCCAGGACGAAGGCCTCGATGGCGCTGGTCCCCTTCGTCCCGTCGATGCACAGGCGCGGTCCGCGGTCGCCGTCCCCGACGAGGCGGAAGGAGCGCAGCAGCCAGGGCAGGTCGTACTCGCCGTAGCGAACGCCGGTGGCGTGGGCGTCGCGCAGGAGGTAGTCGCAGCGATCGACGTCGAAGGTGCCGCTGACCGCCTTGGCCAGGTAGGGCAGGTCGTGCTCGCCGTGGATCAGCCGGGCCACCCGGTGCGGCAGCTGCGGGTCGTCGGTGGCCAGCACGCGGTGCACGTCGGACGCAGGGTCGAGCAGGATGCGCTCCGTCCACCACTCGTGGTGGCCGGGGTCGCCGGGCGCGCCGTGGCCGTCGGCGGTGGCAGGTGCCGAGGTCGCGCCGCCATCGGTGGCTGGCGGAGGTGGCGTGGCCGCGGTGGGCCAGGGCAGGGCCTGCTCGAAGAGGTGCGAGAGGGGGCCGTGTCCGAGATCGTGCAGCAGCGCCGCGGCCAGCGCGTCACGCGCGCGCTCGCTGGTCACGCGCTGCCAGAAGGGCAGCTCCGCGTCGACGCGGCGCAGCTGCTCGAGGAGCATCTGCATCACCCGCGCGGCGCCGACGGCATGCGCGAAGCGGGTGTGCTCGGCGCCCGGGAAGGCGAACGAGGTGAGCCCGAGCTGGCGGATGCGCCGTAGCCGCTGCACCTCCTTGCAAGCCAGCAGGCGCACCACGATGGCCTCCTCCTCGCGCTCGAAGGCCACGATGCCGTGCACTGGGTCTCGGAGGATCATTGCGCCTCGCTGCCGGGGCATCCGGATGCCCGCTCGCAGCCACGCATGTACACGAGCGCCCGCCTGCGCGCAGCAGCCGGGCCTCCGCCGGGTCAGCTCGATCATTTCGTCGAGCAGCCCCATCGAGCAGCCCGTCGAGCAGCCCGTCGAAAACGACGCCCAAGTGCGCGTAGACGCTGGGGCATGTTGCCACCCCTTTGGGCTGTTTCAGCGTAGCGCCCTGGTGTAGGTTAGAGGACTGGCCAGGAGCCGCCTCGCGCGGTGGAAGGCCTCAGCGCCATGTCCTCACCCAACAGCGCACGTCCCGGGAGCTCGAAGGGTGACGGCGGCGCGGCCGCCACCACGGAGACCGGGCGCGGCGCGGAGGGCGGCCGGAGCACCCCATTGCCTCCCGCCAGCGGTCGCACCGAGCGCGGACGATCTGGTGGCGGCGACGACTTCGGCGATCCGGCCATGCGCCGTCTCGACGTCATCCTCCGCGCGCTGCCGGCGTCCGAGCTGAGCTCGCTCATTCGGCGCATGGGCATCCGCATCGACCCGCAGAAGCGCATCGACGCCGCGTCCCAGGCGGCGCGGGCGCTGGTCGGGCTCCCCGACGTGCGCGACCCCGCCCGCCTTCCGCCGCAGAGCCGCGAGCTGCTCCACCGCGTCGCCGAGGCGGGCGGATTGCTGGTGGTCTCCTCCCTGCCGGCGGGGCTCGAGCCGCTCATCGCCCGCGGCGTGGTCTACGGCCGCAAGGGAGAGCACGGCATCGAGCTGGTGCTGCCCACAGCCTTCCTGGTGCAGCTGCGCACCTGGGAGAGCGAGGACCCGCGGTCGCTCCGCGCGCTGCTGGCGCAGGCCCCCTTCGAGACCATGAGCGCGGTGGCCTCGCACTACCTGGGCCGCCCGGCGACGCCGCCGGTGTCCCTGTCGCTCGAGCAAGCCTGGGAGATGCTCAGCGACGGCGGGCGCTTGGCCGAGGAGATCGAGCGGCTGGCCCCGGTCGAGCGACGCTTGCTGGAGGCCATCGAGAGCGTCGGCGGTGAGGTCGACACCCAGGAGCTGCTCGATCTCGAGCGCGAGCCGATGCGGCTGCGCGGGGCCACGGGTGTCACCGCCAGCCGGCGTGGCGCTGGCTTCGCCCTGGAGCGGCGCGCCGTCCTGGTTGGGGAGCGGCTTCCCGTAGAGCCCCGTGGCGA
>JBBJMR010000277.1:0-11967 GCA_037720395.1 Polyangiaceae bacterium | reverse complement strand
CCGACGCGCACAGCCAGGCACTCGCCGGGCCGACGCGCACAGCCAGGCACTCGCCCGGCCCACGCGCGGCGCCAGGCACTCGCTCCGGCCGACGCGCGCGCGCTGTCGCCGCACGCCCTCCGCGTGGCTGCGGCTACTCGTCGAACTTCGGCAGCTTGGACGGTGGGGGGTCGGCGTCCTTCCTCGGCGCGCCCGGCGCCACCGGCTTCGCACCGGCGCCTCCGCGCGGCGGCCGTTGCGGGGTCGCCGTGGCCACCTGCTGCGAGGCGCTACCGGGTGTCGCTGCCGTGGGGACCGGTGGCGCCTCGGCTTCCGCCGGCTTCGTCGCGTCGGGCGCGGCGGTCTCGCTCGGACCCGCCGGCCGCGTGTCGGGCGCGGGCTGCCTGTCGCTCGCCGCTTCGGCGGCCGGTGCGATGTCGCTGTTCGGCGCGCCGTCGCCGGCCCCGGTCGGCGGCTCGCGCAGCAGGCGATGGGTCACGAAGGCGCCGCCGGTGACCAGCGCCAATCCGAGGCCGCAGAGGAACGCCGCCAGCGGCACGCGCCGGTGCCCCGGTCGCACCGACCTGGCCGCCGCCGCCAGCGTCTGCGGATCGTGCCCGCCCGCAGCAGGCGCGTGCGCATCCGGCGCGCCATGGACCGACATGGGCTCGGTGATCAGCGCGACCGGGCCGAGGCCTGGCGCCGCGTCGTCTGCTGGCGCGGGCGCCGTCGCGGGCGCGGTCGCGCGCGGCAGGTGCGGCCCCGCGCCGCGCTGGTGCGTCTCGGCGATGGCCTGCGCGCGCAGCCGCTCGCGCACGCCGATCAGCGCCACGCACATGCTCGTCGCGTCCTGCCAGCGCGCCTCCGGATCGAACTCCAGCGCCCGGTCCACGATGTCCGCCAGCTCGGCGTCGACCTCCGGAACCACCGTGCGCAGCCGACGCGCGCGCTGGGTCGAGGCGGCGATGAGCAGGTCGGTGATGGTGTCGGCGTCGTGCACCAGCTGCCCGGCGAGCAAGGTCCAGAGCGTGGCGCCCACGGCGAAGACGTCGCTGCGCCCGTCGACGCGCGACCACTTGGCCAGCGCCTGCTCGGGCGCCATGAAGGCCGGCGTGCCCAGGAGCGAGCCGGTGCGCGTCATGCTGAGCGAGCTCGGCTCGCGCACGCGGGCGATGCCGAAGTCGAGGAGCTTCACCCGCCCGGTGCTGGTGACGAAGACGTTGGCCGGCTTGATGTCGCGATGCACGACGCCGCGCTGGTGCGCCGTGACCAGGACGTCGAGGATCTCGATGCCTGCCGCCACCACCTCGTGCACCGGCAGGCGCGACCCGTGGCGTTCGCTGCGCGCCTTCAGCGACTCGCCGTCGAGCAGCTCCATCACCAGGAAGGCGCAGCCGTCGTCGGTGACGTCGTCGTCGAGCACCTTCACCGCGCCGGGGTGGTCGACGCGGTTGGCCACGTAGCCCTCGAGCAGGAAGCGCCGCAGCGACTCGCCGTCGCCGGCCCCCTCCGGCCGCAGCACCTTGACCGCGCCCCGCATACCGTTGCGATGCGTGGCGGCGTAGACGTCGGCCATGCCGCCCTCGCCGAGCAGCGCTTCCAGGCGCCACTTGCCGCGCAGCACCGCGCCGATGCGCGCTGTTCCCGTCTGCCGCCGCGCCATGTCGCTGACCGAGTATACGCTCGGCGCGCTGTTCTCATGCGTGCGCCAAGTGCAATGGCAGGCACGACATTTCGATCATGCCGCTCGCGCGTGCACCGGGCGATCGCCTCGTCGGCCCCCGCGCCGAGAGGCGAGACCTTCGGCGCGCGTCGTCCGTATCTAGTCCTCGTCGTCTGCGCCGTCGCCGCTGCGCGCCACCAGCCTCTGGATGGTGCGGCGGTTGACGCCGGCGAGCTCTGCCGCGCGCGTGACGTTGCCGCCGGTGGCGCGGAGCAGCTTCTGCACGTAGGCCCGCTCGAAGACGGCCACGAAGCGGTTGCGGGCCTCGGCCAGCGGCCGCTCGGCGTCGATGGCCGCCTCCAGCCCGGCCGGCACCTCCGGTGGCGCGGCCGGCCCGGTGCCCGGCCGCTCCAGCAGCCAGCCGATGGTGGCCCCGCGCTCCACGAAGTTGCGGAGCTCCCGCACGTTGCCCGGCCAGCTGCGATCGAGCAGCGAGCTCATCACCTCGGGCGGAATGGGCGCGCCGGCGCCCGCGACGCGCGCGTTGAAGTCGTCGGCCAGCACCGGGATGTCCTCGCGGCGCGAGCGCAGCGGCGGCATCTCGATCTCCACCACCGCCAGTCGGTAGTAGAGGTCCTCGCGGAAGACGCCCTCGTTGACCGCGCGCGCCAGCGAGCGGTTGGTGGCGGCGACCACCCGCACGTCGATGGCCTTCGGCGCGTTGGACCCGATGCGCCGCACCTCGCGCGTCTCCAGCGCGCGCAGCAGGCGTGGCTGCAGGGCGATGGGCAGCTCGCCGATCTCGTCCAGGAAGAGGGTGCCCCCGTGCGCCTCCTCGAAGAGGCCCTTGCGGTCGCCGACCGCGCCGCTGAACGAGCCGCGCGTGTGGCCGAAGAGCTCGCTCTCGATGAGCGTGGCGGCGATCGATCCGCAGTCCACCGGCACGAACGGCCCGGCGGCGCGCGGCGAGCTCTGGTGGATGGCGCGCGCCGCCAGCTCCTTGCCGGTGCCGGTCTCGCCGCGCAGGAGCACGGTGGCCGAGGTGGCCGCCGCGCGCTCCAGCAGCGCGTAGGCGCGCCGCATCTCCAGGCTGCCGCCGATGAGGCCACCGAAGCGGGTGCGGGTGGATACGGGGACGTGCCGCGGCGCCCCCCCGTACGCCACCCGCACCGCCGAGGACCCGAGGCGGATGAGGGACCCGGGCGCCAGCCAGGCCGACTGGATGCGGACGCCGTCGATCCAGGTGCCGTTCTTGCTGCCGAGATCGACGAGCGTGGCGTGATCGCGTTCGATGCGCACCTCGCAGTGCATGCGCGACACGTGGGGGTCGGTGATGCACAGCTGGCTCCCGGGCGCGGAGCCGATGCGCGCCGTGCCCGGCCCGAGCTGCAGGCGCTGGCCGCGGCCCGGGCCCTCGGCCACGGTGAGCTCGACGGAGACGATGTCGACGTGCGGGTCGAGGTTGTTGGCCTGCAGCGTGACGTCATCGAGCTTGGGCATGGTGGGCTCGCGGCCGACCCGCCTCCTGCGCGAAGGCTGACGGTCTCGCCGTGGGGCGAGTCGAGGGCGTAGCCTAGCGGTTTCATCCTGGCTCGGGAGACGTGATGCGCGTTGGTGGACTGGCCCTCGTCGTGTTCGGTGGTGCGCTCGCCGGCTGCTCGGAGGAGTTCACCGCACGCCGGCGCGCGCATCGGCGACACGCTGTGGATGTGGGGCAAGAACGACCATCGCCAGGCCTCCGTCAAGGCGTGGCAACCGTCGATCTGCCCACCGAGTACGAGCTCGTCGGGGTGGTGGACGCCGCGCTCGGCGGCGCCCACACCTGCGCGCTGCTGGCGAGCGGTCAGCTGCTCTGCTGGGGAGCCCACGCCTACGGGGTGCTCGGCAACGGTCTGGCCGACGCTGGCGAGACCATCACGCCCACCCTGGTCAGCTGGGATTGAGCACGGACGCCAGCGGTCGCTCGCCGCTGCGCTGAGAGTGCAACGTTCCGCTGGCCATGCGCATCGCCGCCTGCCGCGAGTGGTACGCATGCAGGCGCCGTAGGTGCAGCGCGCACCAGATTGTCCACGGGCGGCCTCCAGGCTTGCTGTCGCCGTCGGGATCCCGCCTATTGGGGAGACCGCTCCCCGCGGCCCCGACCATGGCTCCACGTACCCCGCTTGCTCCTGTCGCGCGCGGCGCCCTGCTGGCGCTGCTGCTCGGCGCCAGCGCGTGCATCGGGGAGATCGGCGACGCTACGCCCGACGGCGACGAGCAACCGTCCGGCACGAGCAGCGGCGGGCCGGCCGGGCACGGCCCGAGCTCCGCCACGGTGCTGCGCCGGCTCAACCGCTTCGAGCTCGCCAACACCGTCGCCGATCTGCTCGGCGACGCGTACCTCGGCGACCCCGAGGCGGTGGAGAAGCGCCTCCCATCCGACCCGCTGGTCCAGGGCTTCGACACCATCGCCGACGCGCTCGGAACGTCGTCGTCGTTCGTCGAGGCCGCGCATGGCGTCATCGAGGTCGTCGTCGACGACACCGACCTGGCCGTGCTGCATCCCTGCGATCTCCAGGGTCAGCCCGAGGCGTGCGCGGAGAGCTTCCTCGACGAGGTGGGCACGCGCGCCCTGCGCCGGCCGCTGGACGCCGAGGAGCGCGCCTCGTACCTGGCGCTCTTCGACGGCCTGCGCGCCGAGCACGGCGACGAGTCGGCGCTGGCGGCGGTGCTGGTGCGCCTGCTGCAGAGCCCGAGCTTCCTCTACCACCTGCAGCTCGGTGACCCGGAGACGGGACGCCTCGACGCCTTCGAGCTGGCCTCGCGCCTGTCGTACCTCCTCTGGGAGACGATGCCCGACGACGCGCTCCTCGAGGCCGCCGCCGCCGGCAAGCTGGACGCCCCCGCGGGCGTCGAAGCCGAGCTCGGGCGCATGCTCGACGACCCGCGCGCCAAGCGCACCCTGCAGCGCTTCTTCGAGCTCTGGTTCCGCATCGCCACCCTGGACGGCATCTCCAAGGACCCGGAGGTCTACCCGGAGTTCGCCGACCTGCGCCCCTCGATGCGCGAGGAGTTCTCGCGCTACCTGGAGCACGTCGTCTTCGAGAGCGACGGCGATCTGGCCATGCTCCTCTCCTCACCGGAGACGTTCGTCGACCCGGCGCTGGCCGAGTTCTACGGCGTCACCTCGCCAGGCGCCGGCTTCGAGAAGGTCACCTTCCCCGAGGGGCGCCGCGCCGGCATCCTCTCGCAGGCCGCCTTCCTGAGCATCGCCGGCAAGGCCAACCGCAGCGCGCCCATCCTGCGCGGCGTCTTCGTGCGCGAGCGCCTGCTCTGCGCGACCTTGCCGCCGCCGCCGCCCAACGCCGGGACCATCCCGCCGGAGCTGCCCTCGCCCACAACCACCCGCGACTTCTTCACCGACCTCACCGCGCCGGAGGAGTGCCAGTCGTGCCACTCGCTCATCAACCCGGTGGGCTTCGGCTTCGAGAACTTCGACGGCATGGGCCGCTGGCGCGACGAGGAGAACGACCACCCCATCGATGCCTCGGGCGTGCTCACCGCCGGCGACGTGGAGGGGCCCTTCGACGGCCCGGTCGAGCTGGCCAACCGGCTGGCCACCAGCAAGGACGTGCAGCGCTGCCTGGCCACGCAGTGGTTCCGCTTCCGCTTCGGCCGCCTCGGCGCGCCGGAGGACGCCGCCATCCTCGACACGCTCGGTGAACAGTTCGTGGCCTCGGGCGGCAAGCTGCGCGAGCTGGCCGGCGCCCTGGCGCGCTCCGAGGCGCTGTACCAGGCGCACTTCCAGCTCCCGGAGGACAAGCCGTGACCCGCCCCGTCCGCCCCGAGCCGCGTCGTCCCGTGCCGCGCGCCGCGCCGCGGCTCGGCCGCCGCCCGTTCCTGCGCGGTTTCGCCGGCGCGCTGCTCTCGCTGCCGCTGCTCGAGGCCTGCAAGAAGGGCGGGCCCAAACCGCCCAGGCTCGGCGAGAGCCATGGCGCCCTGGAGAGCACCGCCAAGCGCTTCATCGCCGTGATGGCGCCCGACGGCGTGGTCCCCGAGTACTGGTTCCCGACCGGCACCGAGACCAACTTCACCCTCGGCAAGCACAACGTGCTGCTCGAGCCGCACCAGGCGCGCTGCCTGTTCATGAAGGGCGTGCACAACGCCGCCGCCAAAAACTTCGCCTACATCAACGGCCACATCGAGGGCGTGACCTCCATGCTCACCGGCCTGGCGCCGCTGCCCATCGATCCCGGCGCCAACGTCTTCACCGGCAACGGGCCGAGCATCGATCAGCTCATCGCCGGCGCCCTGGAGACCACCGGCTACGTCCCCAAGGTGCGCTCGCTGCACTTCGGCGAGGAGGGCGCCGGTGGGTACTCGGCCATCTCCTACGCCGCCGCCAACCAGCCCATGGACATGCTGGCGCCGGTGCAGGCCTTCGAGCTGCTCTTCGACGACGCCGGCGAGACCGAGGCCGCGCTGCTGGCCGCGCGGGCGCGCAAGAAGAGCATCCTCGACGGGACCATCACCGACTTCGAGCGCGTCACCAAGCGCGTCAGCGGCGAGGACAAGAAGCGAATCGACGCGCACCTGGAGGCGGTGCGCGACATCGAGAAACGCCTGGAGAGCGCGGCCATCTGCCAGCAGCCGACCCTCGACCTCGACCCCGCCGACGACGACGAGCGGCGCACGCTCTACTACGACATCCTGGTGGCGGCGATGACCTGCGACGCCACGCGCGTGGCCACGGCCAGCTTCCACCACTCCGGGGGTGGCGGCCCCCAGCTGCCGTTCGCCGGCATCTACGAGGACATCCACGAGCTGTCCCACCAGATCGTGGGCGAGGCGGTGGACGGGCCGGCGCACCTCTCCTTCGACGCCTACCACCAGTGGTACACGGGGAAGATCGCCTACCTGGTGTCGCGCATGCAGGACGTGCTCCTGCCGGATGGCAGGACGCTCTTCGACGAGACGGTCATCTTCCGCGGCTCCGAGATCTCCTTCAACCACGACCACCCGGACATGCCGTTCCTGGTCGTGGCCGGTGCGTCGACGCCCTTCGACACCGGGCGCTACGTGGAGCTGGCCCCCAGCGTGCCCCACAATCACCTGCTGGTGACCCTGGGACACGCCTTCGGGCTGGAGATGGAGTCCTTCGGCGACCCGACGATAGCCGCCGGCAACCTCGACGAGGCGCTGCTGTCGACCTGAGGACGCCCGGCTGGCCAGCGAGTTGCCACCTCGGCGATGGCGATGCGACTCGGCGGCACGCCCCGGTACTCGAGCCTTCAGGCTGGCGCCTGCACGTCGGCGATCGCCGCGCGCACCGCGTCCAGGTCCGGATGCCGCAGCAGGTAGGCCACGTCGCCCATCGTCGCCGCGAACGCGGGCGGCACCGCACGCGTCTCGAGCAGCGTGGCGCCGAGCATGGGCAGCAGCGCGTCGTGCGGGTGGCGATAGGACCGCGCCTGCCGGCGACCGGCGTGCGCGACATGGAACCGCCGCTCGTACTCGACGGCGCCCGGCGAATCGCCGGCGATGACCGCCGCCCACAGCGCGTAGACGTCGATGTCGCCCGCGTAGTTCATCATGTCCGTGGTGAACCCGCCGGGTGGCCGCACGTTCATCTCCAGCGCCACCAGGGAGCCATCCGGGCGCACGAAGAATTCGACATGGAAGAAGCGCTGGCGCAGGCCGAACGCAGCGACCGCACGCCGCCCCTGCTCCTCGATGGCGGCCGGGATGACGCGCAGCGAGTAGTAGTGGCCATCGAGCGCTGCTTGCCGCACCTCCATGATGCCCATGTCGTAGGCGTGCGAGGTGGACATCACGATCTCGCCGCCGTCGTCGACGAGGCCGTCGAAGGTGACGATCTCCCCCTCGACGAATGGCTGCACGATGTGATGTGGCCGCGGCACACAGAGCGCGCGGGACAGCGCGTCCTGGTCGTGGACGGCGAACGTGTCGGCGGCACCGGAGCCGGTGTCGGGCTTGAAGACCAGCGGAAAGCCGTGGCGCTGCGCGAGGCCACGCACGGCCGCCGGCGAGTCGCAGGCCGCGCTCGGCGGAGTCTCCACCCCGGCGGATGCAAAGCGCTCGGCCATGCCCCGCTTGCTGCGAAAGAGGCGGACCTCCTCGGTGCGCAGGCCGGGTACATCGAATGCGTCGCGGAGGCGGCCCTCGGCGTCGAGCCAGTGCTCACCGTTGGACTCCAGGCGGTCGATGGCGCCGTGGCGCGCCACGAGCCCGGCCACCGCCGCGTGCAGCACGCGGTCGTCGGCCATTTCGGGCGCGAAGACGTACTCCGTCAGCGCCGCCGCCAGCTCCGGGGGCAGCGCGTGCGCCGGCTCGTCGCCGATGCCGAGCACGCGGACCCCGCGCGCCGCCAGGGCGGTACAGAAGAGGTGCGAGCCCGGTGGGAACGCCGGAGAGAGGAAGACAACGTTCACCCGGGGCTCACGCTCGCCGCAGGTGGTAGGCGATCGCGTTCCACAAGCGGAACGGTGCCACGTCGCTGCGCACCACCACCAAGGCGTGCTCTTCGGCCAGCCGCGCTACCTCCATGGCCGCGTCCGGGCGGCTGTGACCGTAGGAGTAGTTGCAGAGCACCAGGTCGCCGTGCGGGCGCAGGACCCGGTGGATCTCGGCGAACGTCGAGCGGACCAGCTCCGCACCGGCTCGGACGATGTACGGGAGGGAGTCGATGCCGAGCACCAGGTCCATCGCGCCGTCGGCGATGGCCGAAAGGTCGCGGCCATCGGTGGTCAGCACGGTCACGTTCGCGTCGTCGCGGGTGCGCCGCCGGGCGGCGTCGATCATCCCGGGCGACAGGTCGATCCCCACGATGGACCGGAGCCGGAGCGACAGCGGGCCGAGCAGGCGGCCGATGCCGCAGCCCACCTCCAGCGCGTCGCGCTCGGTGCCGAGCACGCCCCAGTCCACCAGGACCTGGACGACCTCCGCGGTGGCGGCCGCCAGGACCTCGGCGCTCCCGAGCGAATAGAGCGCGACGCTGGCCGCCTCGGAGCGGGCCACGGAGTCGTCGAACAGGGCGCGCGTGCGGCCAGGCCGGCGTCGACGCTGGCCGCAGGCTCGTAGGAGTCCAGCCCGGCCTGCAGCATCTGGGTGATGGTGGTGCAGCCCTGGGCATGCTCGTGGAGCAGCGCCGCCAGCGTGGCCAGCGCCGGGCAGGCCCGCGGGCGCGGGACAGCGCCTGGGCGGTCTGCGCAACGTCCTCGGTCACCAGCAACAGGTGCATGACGGCGACCGGCCCGGAGATGACCCCGCGGACGTGGTCGTCCACGATCTGCTGGAGCTTGCCGTCATCCATCGTCAGGCACGTTTCGAGTCGCCTCGCCCTGGCTTGCCCGGGTGCCACACGAACCGCCCGTTCTGGCGCTGGTCGAAAGGCGCGAGGCGGCGGCCATGAGGGCGGCCGCATCGCCGCTTCGTGGGTCAGTGCACGACGCGCACGTTGGGCTCGCGGTCCCAGATGCGCAGCTGCTTGGCGGTGGTCACGAAGTCGTCCACACCCCGCCCGGCGCCGATGGCCACCAGGCCCGGGTCGCGCGGCTTCTTGGTGACGCCGGCGGCCTCGAGCAGCGGCACCGCGCCCTCGGTGTGCCCGATGATCTTGAGATGACCGAAGGCGTCGCCGACCCAGTCGAGCGCCGCGCCCTCCGCCAGCAGAGCGGCGACCCCCTCCTTGGAAGCGGCCACCACCACGGCGTCGAAGAGCACCGACGGCCCACCGGTGACGGTGTGGTCGGCGGGGAGCTTCTTGCCGTCGTTGCGCATCACGCCGCCGATCTTCGGGGCCACGATCTGCAGCTTGGCGCCCGCGGCGGCGACCTTGGCGGCCAGCGCGTCGATGAGCTTGCCGTCCACGCCGTCGGTGACCAGGCACCCCACCACGCGGCCCTCCAGGGTCTTGGGCTGCTTGGCGAGGATGCTCAGCGGCGGGGAGGGGCGCAGGTCGTCGCGGGCCGGCGTGTCGGTCGGCGCCGCGGGCGGCACGGCATCGAGGCCGAGCCCGGCGGCGATGCGCTCCGCCATCGCGGTGTCGACGTGCACCATGTGACCGATGACGCGCTCGCGGATGGCCGGCGTCTCCACCTTGGAGAGCTCGAAGACCAGCGCGCCGACGATGTGGTTCTGCTCCGGCTCCGTCTGGCTGAGGTAGAACTGGCGCGCCTGGCTGTAGTGGTCGGCGAAGCTCTCCGGCCGGATGCGCAGCTTGTCGCCCTGCTCGCCCTCGCTGTTCTGCTTCGGGAACGTCCGGTAGCCGCGCTGCGGCTCCTCGCGCGCCTGCTCGGCGCCGAGCGTGTTCGGCTCGTAGGCCACGCGGCCCTTGGGCACCGTGGTGCGCATGTGCCCGTCGCGGTTGAAGTTGTGCATCGGGCACTTCGGCGCGTTGATCGGGATCTCGTGGAAGTTCGGGCTGCCGAGGCGGCTGAGCTGCGTGTCGAGGTACGAGAAGAGGCGCCCCTGCAGGAGCGGGTCGTTGGAGAAGTCGATCCCCGGCACGATGTTCGCCGGGCAGAAGGCGACCTGCTCGGTCTCGGCGAAGAAGTTGTCGGGGTTCCGGTCGAGCACCAGCCGCCCCACCTCGCGCAGCTTCACCACCTCCTCGGGGATGATCTTGGTGGCGTCGAGCACGTCGAAGTCGAAGCCGTTGGCCTGCTCCTCGGTGAAGAGCTGCACGCTCAGCGTGTACTCGGGGAAGGCCCCGTCGGCGATGGAGTTCCAGAGGTCGCGGCGGTGGTAGTCGTAGTCGGCGCCGCCGAGCTTCACCGCCTCGTCCCAGACCAGCGACTGCGCCCCGATCTTCGGGCGCCAGTGGAACTTCACGAACGTCGACTTGCCGCTGGCGTCGACGAGGCGGAAGGTGTGCACGCCGAAGCCTTCCATGGTGCGGTACGAGCGCGGGATGCCGCGGTCGGACATGGCCCACATGATCATGTGCGTGCTCTCGGGCATCAGCGACATGAAGTCCCAGAAGGTGTCGTGCGCCGAGGCCGCCTGCGGGAAGGCGCGGTCGGGCTCCATCTTCACCGAGTGGATCAGGTCCGGGAACTTGATGGCGTCCTGGATGAAGAAGACGGGGATGTTGTTCCCCACCAGGTCGAAGTTGCCCTCCTGGGTGTAGAACTTGACGGCGAAGCCGCGCACGTCGCGCGGGGTGTCGATGGACCCCGCACCGCCGGCCACCGTCGAGAAGCGGACGAACACCGGGGTCCGCTCGCCCTTCTTCTGCAGGAAGGCGGCGCGCGAGACGTCGGAGAGCGGGCGGGTGACCTCGAAGTAGCCATGCGCCCCCGAGCCGCGGGCGTGGACGATGCGCTCCGGGATGCGCTCGTGATCGAACTGCGTGATCTTCTCGCGCAGGACGAAGTCCTCGAGCAGCGCCGGCCCGCGGCGCCCGGACTTCAGGGAATTCTGGTTGTCGCTGACAGGGATTCCCTGGTTGGTGGTGAGCACCGTTCCGGTGGCGACCTGATGCAGCTCTCCCCCATCACCCACGGTGGCCGGCGGCAGACCCTCCTGGTTCTTGCCCTTGCCGCCGCCCGGCGCCTTCGATCCTGCGGCCGTCGTCGGCTTGGGGCTCGGCTTCGGTGCAACGTTGGACGCCGCGGTCTTCGCAGCACCAGTCCTGGAGGGCGGGGTCATGGGCTTGGCCATCGTGGTTTCCGGCTTTCGGCGATCGAGTCGCGTTCGGGGACGGTTCCGATGTCCGGCGCCGGGATCCGTCGCGGCCCAGCCGTCTATGCTGGCGCGCCATGCCCGACGTCCGCGCCGGCCGCGCGCAGCCCGGCTCCGCCCTGTGCTTCGTGTGCGGCACGCACAACCCGCACGGCCTCGGCGTCGTCTTCTTCGACGACGGCACCGAGGTGTGGACCGAGGTCACGCCTGCCGAGCACCACCAGGGCTGGCCCGGCGTCCTGCACGGCGGCATCGTCTCCGCCATCCTCGACGAGACCATCGGCCGCGTGGCCTTCCTCCACGACCGCTGGGTGCAGACCGGCAAGCTCGAGCTGCGCTTTCGCCGGCCGGCGCCGCTGGGCCGCGCCCTGCGCGCCACCGGCAAGCTGGTGCGCAACCACCGCCGGCTCATGGAGATGAGCGGGGTGCTCGAGCTCGCCGACACCGGCGAGGTCCTGGCCGAGGCCGCCGGCACCTTCGTGCCCCTCTCCGACGAGGCGCGTGACGCGCTGGCGCGCCAGCTCGGTGGCGACTTCGCCGCCTGGGAGCAGTGGCTGAGCAGCGCGCGCGGCGCGATGCGTTGATCTGGCGCGCGGCGCCGGGGCCGACTCGGGCCGATCAGGCCGGCGGCGCGACCACCA
>JBBJMR010000276.1:0-11978 GCA_037720395.1 Polyangiaceae bacterium | reverse complement strand
CCGGCCAGCGCGCTGATCCGTCGCTTCTCGGCGCGCACCCTGCTGGTGACCTCGCTGTTCGGCTACGCCATCTCGGTCACCGCCTTCCCCTACGCGCCCGGCTTCCTGGGCATCGCCGGGGTGCGCTTCCTCGATGGCGCCTTCTCCGTCGGCATCTGGGTCAGCTGCGAGACCATCCTGCTCTCGCGCGCCGGCAAGGAGAACAAGGCCTTCATCACCAGCCTCTACGCCATCTCGCTGGCCTGCGGTTACGTGGTCGGGCCCATCGTCGCCAAGAAGGTGGTGGAGCACGCCAACATGGGCGTGGGGTTCGTGGTCTCCGGCGTGGTGGCCACCGTGGCCGGGCTGCTGGTGCTGGCGCGCCTCGATCCCGACGTGCCGGATACGCTCGAGGCCCATGATGGCGACCGCGAGCCCGCGGCCGCGAGCGCCGCCGTGGCTGGCCACACGGCGGCCATCGCGGCTGGCAGCGGTGCCATCCCCGCGGCGACCGACGACGGCGCCGCGGCTGCGCAGACGCCGACCGGAACGCTGCTCTGGCGCATCAAGACCAGCTGCTTCGCCACCTTCGCCTACGGCTACTTCCAGGCCAGCGTGGTGCTCTTCTTGCCGCTGTTCCTGATGGAGCAGAAGGGCATCACCCCCGGGCAGACCATCGTCATCCCCGCCTTCTTCGCCGGGGGCATGCTCGTCTTCTCCAACGTCGCCGGTCGCCTCGGTGACCGCTTCGGGCACCTGGCGCTGATGCGAGGGCTGGCCATCATCGGCACGGTGATGGTGGCCGGCTTCGTCTACATCCAGTCCTACCCGGTGATGTGTGTGGCCGTATTCCTCGCCGGCTGCACGCTGGCGTCCATCTCGCCGGTCAGCCTGGCGCTGCAGGGCGTGGTCACGCCGTACCGCGAGCTCAGCCGCGCCAACGGCATCTACAACGTCTTCTACGCAGCCGGCATGCTGCTCGGCCCGCCCATCTCCAGCCGCATCTACGGCGCCCGGGGCGGCGGCCCGATGCTCTACCACCTGGCCGCGCTGTGGACGGCGTTCGTGGTCTTCACCATCGTCTTCTTCCGCGACGACCCCAAGGCGCGCGGGGTCACCCCGCCGCGGCACGAGGAGCCGGCGCTCGGCGCGCCCTAGCAGGCTGAGGGCGCTCAGCCCGGCGCCGCGTCGCCTGGCCGAGCGCGCTCCGTCCCCGTGGTAGCGCGTCCGCGCGCTTGACCGGCGCGGGCATCGCCCGTTTCATCGAGCGATGCGCCGACGATCTTGGGTGATCCATTGAAGATCGACGCCTCCGCCCTGGCGGCCGACGGCTTCCGCTACGAGCAGCGACGCCAGGAGGGCGGCGTCGACGAGGTGACGTTGGCGCGCTCGGGCGGCATCACCGGGACCTACGCGCAAGAGGCCGGCGCTCACCGCCTGGACGCGGCCTCGCCGGTGCTCGAGGTGGTCGAGGCGGCGTGGCGCGTGGGCGACGCGCTGGTGGCGGTGCCGCGCGGGGCGCAGCTCGAGCAGGTCTCGCTCCAGCTCGGCATCGCCAGCGGGGGCGGCGGCGCGGAGACCACGCTCGGCCTCTCCATCAGCGCCGCGGCGCTGCCGGAGGTCGACTACGCCGGCGGCAAGCTGCGCCTCCTCGGGCGCCTGGAGATGGAGGGCCTGCTCGTGGAGCGCGGCGACGACGGCGCCACCTCGCTGGTGGCCATCAAGGCCCGCGCGCAGGGCGTCCGCGTGCGCGCCGGCGATGCGCCGGAGATCGAGATCGACGAGGTGCGCATCGAGCGGCTGAGCGTGGTCTCGCGCGGCGACGCGCTGCGTGTCACCTGCGGGGCGGTGGAGGTCGACGGGCTGCGGGCGTCGCTGGGCGAGACGCGCCTGGCCTGCGCCAAGCTGGCGGCCCCGGGTGGCGTGACCTTCGTCGAGGGGCGGATCACCGTGGCCGAGGCCCACCTCGACGGCCTCGAGGTGGAGCACGCCTTCCCCGGCCCGGCACCGGTGCCCGGCACCAGCGCCGGCGAGCAAACGAGCGACCGCCCGCTGGTGCTGCCGGACATCCCTGCGCTCGACCTGCTCAGCGGCCACCTGAACGTCGACGTGCGCATCGACGCCGCGGTGCCCATCATCCAGCACCGCGACAAGACGCACCACATGCGCATCGGCGTGGCCGAGGGGGCCATCAGCTTCGCCGATGTCGAGCAGGGCTTCGGCGGCGTCGAGGATGCCCTGCTCGACTTCGAGGTCGAGGGCGACGAGCTCATCCTCGAGCTCGACGTCATCCCGCTGGTGAAGTTCGACAACGTGACCCTGGTCGCCTGGCGCCTGGAGGACCCGCGTGATCGGGAGCTGGCGGCGCAGAAGCGCGTCCGGCTGCGGCGCCTGTTGCAGTTCCGGCTGCCGTCGCGCGCCGCCAAGAAGAAGTCCGACCGGCACGATCAGGGCAGCGTCCGCCTCCTGGGCCTGGGCCTCGAGAACATCGACGTGCAGCTGGCGCTGGCCGGCCAGGTGGACGTGCCGCTGGCGGGCGGCACCATCCACCTCGGCGTCGGCGGGCGCGCGGTGGAGTCGCTCGAGGTGCGCGGCGCGCTACGCTGGCACGCGGCCGGCGATCCGCAGCCCGGCGCCATCGACGTGAAGCTGCGCGGCGTGGAGGCGTCGCTGCGGCGGCTCGTCCTGGGGGGCACGCAGCTCGACGGCGAGGTCGATGTCCCCGGCCTGGCGGCGCACGTCGAATTCGTCGATCTGAAGCCGCGGCGCGCGGTGGTCGGGATCGGGCAGCTGCGACTGCGCCAGGTGACCGTCGATACGTCGGGCGCCGTCGATGCGGCGGCGCCTCGCCCGGCCTGAGGCGCCGAGGCCGGCGCTCGCGGCGCGCGGCCGCCGCGTCATCGGGTCACGGCTCCCCACTGCAGGCGCTCGTCGTCGCCGCTGACCAGCAGCAGCTTGCCGTTGCTGATGGCCTCGCGGGACGGCGCGCCGTCCGGGAGCAGCAGCCTGACCTTCAACGTCTCCAGGTCGAGCAGGAGCAGATCGTCGGAGCGCAGCAGCAGCCCGGCGCCGCCGAGCCACGTCGCGTCCGACTCCAGCGCCTCGATGGCATCCTGGTCCTCGACGCGCGCGCTGGTGAAGCGCCGCTCGCCACCTTCGCCCGTCACCAGCAGGCCCTTGTCGCGCACGCGCACGCCGAAGCGGCCGTCTGGCGAGCGCGCCTCGGCGGCCGCCGGCTCCGCTCCCTCCACCGGCACCGGTGC
Organism: Polyangiaceae bacterium; assembly: GCA_037720395.1. Classification (GTDB taxonomy): domain Bacteria; phylum Myxococcota_A; class Polyangia; order Polyangiales; family Polyangiaceae; genus JBBJMR01. The sequence goes on along the minus strand of JBBJMR010000276.1, from coordinate 8,736 downwards.
GCTCTTGCCCGGCTGCCAGAGCCAGTGCTTGCGCTTCGTCTCTCGAGCGCCGGGATCGAAGCTGATGTGATCGAGCTCCAGGCCCTTGCTCGTCCACCCATCGGGCCGCGCGTCGAGCTCGGGCGCGGTGGCGTCGACGCGCGTCGCCGCGGCGGCGTCGTAGACCAAGGTCACCTTGCCGTCGGTGCCGCCGTCGCCGGCCTCGCGCTCCACACCGAAAGCGAGCTGGTCGCCACGCGGCGACCACCAGAGATTGGTGAGCATCCCCACGCGCAGCGTCGACTCGCGCGGGTGCAGAGGCACCACGCGGCCGCCGCCGATCTCGACGACCGTCGCGCTGCCGGGCGAGTTGGACGAGATGGACCCGTCCGCGTCGGGGTAAAGGACGATGACCGCCGCGCGCGCGTGGGTGGGGTCGACGTGGAGCGACTACACGCGACCGTCGATGTGGGCCAGCTCGCGCGGCGGCTGATCCAGCTTGTCCCACACGAGCAACACCGAGTCCTTGTTCGAGCGGCGCACGGCGAGGAGCTTGTCCCCGGCCCAGGTGGGGGAGCCGACCTCGCCATCGGCGCCGGCCAGCGGCGTCAGGGCGGTGACCAGTGGGGCGTCGCCGCCGAGGTTGGGATCGGTGGCCGTGGTCCGGCGCGGTGGGGGGCCGTCGCGGAGCGCCACGGCGAGCGCGGTGACCAGCGGCTGGCGGTACTCGGGGTCCTTCTCCAGCAGCTCGGCGCGTTTGTCGTCGGCGGAGATGCGCAGGTAGACCTCGGCGCTGTCGCCGCGCGTTTCGAAGAAGAGCTTGCGCACCAGCCACTGTCGACCGGACGGGTCCTTGCCGCCGCCCAGCAGCGCGTAGGTGCACTGCGCCGGCTCGAGCGGGTTCTCGGGCTGGGCGGCGGCGCTGGGGACCTGGAGCCACTTTGCCACCGCCGCCACGAATGCCGCCCCGGCCTTCCGGTCGGGCGCTTCCAGGGAGCAGCGCCCGAAGCTGCCCAGGGTCTCGCCCCTGGGCTCCGGCTTGTTCAAGGTGAGGATGGCGGTGCCCTCGCCGGCGCCGAGAGACAGCCGCCGACCGCTCTCGCCCTCGGCGATGGACACCGTGAGCGGCAGCGCGCCCTCGGAGTCGGCCATGGCCGCGGGCACGATGTGGTCACCGCCTTGATCGCTGCCGTAGACATCGACGGCGCCGGGAATGGGCGCAGCATCGGTGCGGCTGGACCACCAGCGGTACCCGAGGATGGCCGCCGCCAGGCCGCCGCCGACGAGGATCAGCGTGAGCGGTTTCCGGTCGGTCATCGCGGCACGCTAACGCGCCGGCCGCCGGAAGCCCATCAGCGCAGGAGCGCCAGGAGGTCGTCCCGCGTCAGACCTCCCGCCTGATCCGCCTCTCCCAGGGCGGCGTCGGCGAGACCTCGCTTGCGCTCCTGCAGCGCCAGGATGCCCTCCTCCACCGTGTCCTTGGCGACCAGCCGGTAGACGAACACCGGCCGCTCCTGGCCGATGCGGTGGGCTCGGTCCTTGGCCTGATCCTCGACGGCGGGGTTCCACCAGGGGTCGAGCAGGAAGACGTGATCGGCGGCGGTGAGGTTGAGCCCGGTGCCGCCGGCCTTGAGCGAGACGAGCATCACCGGTGGCCCGCCCTCGCTCTGGAACGCCGACACCACACCGGCGCGATCACGGGTGGACCCGTCGAGGCGATTGAAGGGGATGCCGGCGCGCTCCAGGTGCGGCTCCACCAGGTCGAGCAGCGAGGTCCACTGCGAGAAGACCAGCGCCTTGTGACCGTCGGCCACGGCGTCCTCGAGGGCCTCCACCAGGCGCTCGATCTTCGACGAGGTGGCCGCGTGCTGCCCCGGCACCAGCGCGCTGTGGCACGCCGCCTGGCGCAGGCGGAGCAGCGCCTCCAGCGCGGCCAGCACGCTGCCGCCCTCGGCCAGGCGCGCCACCACATCCTTGTCGGTGGCCGCGCGCACCGCGTCGTAGACGTTGCGCTCGCTCTCCTCGAGCTCCACGTAGAGCACGGCGTCGGTGCGCGGCGGCAGCTCCGGTGCCACGTCGCGCTTCAGGCGCCGCAGCACGAAGGGCCGCACCTTGGCGCGCAGCGCCGCCGCCGCGCCCGGCTCGCCGGCGGCGATGGGGCGCTCGAAGCGATCCTCGAAGCTCCTGCGGCCGGCGAGCAGGCCACGGTTTGCGAAGTGCATCAGGCTCCACAGCTCGGTGAGCCGGTTCTCCACCGGGGTGCCGCTGAGCGCCACGCGGAAGGCGGCCGGCAGCTCGTAGGCGGCGCGCGTCACCTGGCTGTCGGGGTTCTTGATGGCCTGCGCCTCGTCGAGGACCACCACGTCCCACGGCTGCGCGGCCAGCAGCTCCACGTCCAAGCGGAGCACGGCGTAGGTGGTGAGGGTCACGTCGACGTGCGGGTCGAGCACGCGCCGCGGGCCGTGGAAGAACGCGTGGCGCAGGCCCGGGCGGAAGCGCCGGATCTCGTCGCCCCAGTTGTGGATGACGCTGCGCGGGCACACGACCAGCGTCCGCCCGCGCAGCGCGCACAGCGTCTGCAGCGTCTTGCCGAGTCCCATGTCGTCCGCGAGGATGGCGCCGAGCTCGGCGTCGCGCAGAAAGACGAGCCAGTCGATGCCGCGGCGCTGGTAGGGGCGCAAGGTGGCGGTGAGATCGGCGGGCAGCGGCGCCTCGGGCAGCGACTCGAAGGCCTCGAAGAGCGGCGCCAGGCGCGAGAGCCCCGGGGGCCGCGGCACCTCGAGCGCGTCGCACAGCTCGCCCAGCGCCGGGCGCGCCGCCGCCGCCACCGTGCCGTCCTCGCGCCGCGCCGCCAGCAGGTCCGCCACGCGCGCGCCGTGCTTGTCGAGCCAGCCGCGTGGCATGTCGGCGAAGCCGCCGCCGGCCAGGGGATGACCGGGAGCCCCGTCTCCCATGCCCGGAGCACGGCCTCGGCGGAGACCACGCGCTCCCGGCCTCGTTGCGCTCGCCGCCGCCGCCGCCGGGCTCGTCCCCGCCCCCGTCACCGGAGACGACGAACGACACCTCGAAGGTGCGATCGCCCACGCGCACCTGCGGCACCAGCGCCCCGCTGACGCGCAGGCCCGAGCCCCCGCCCTCGTCGCGCCAACCCTCGAGGCGCTGGGCGAAGCGCACCGCCTCGGCTCCGTCGAAGTCGACGCGCCGCCCCGGGATGAGGTGCAGCTCGTCGCGCAGGCGCGCCAGCAGCGCGCGCTCCGCGCCGTCGTCGCGCTGCGGCACGCCGCCGCCGAGGTGCACCAGCTTGCCGTCGTCGATGCGCGCCTCGGGCGGGTCGCCGTACACCAGGGTGGGCAGCACCGAGAGCGTGTGCTCGCGCTGCTCGACGACGAAGGCGATGCGCGGTCGCGCGCGGGAGCGCTTCCTGGGCAGGCGGCTGGACTTGATCTCCACCGCCATGCGCCGCTCCAGCCCCGGCAGCACCTCGGAGACCAGCGTGCCCAGCTCGCCCTTGGGGTAGAAGCGCCGGAAGGGCAGCTTCTCCAGGCGATCGCCGGTGACATCGGTCTCCGCCATGGGATGCATCTGGTCGCCGCAGAGGACGACGCCCGCGACGACCACGTCGGTCACGCGCGCGTCCCGATCGACGACCAGCGCCACCCCCGCCTCGCGCGGCTTCTGTCCCACGCCGCCCGGGGTGCCAGGGTCGTCGACCAGCTCGGCGCGCGGGCCGATGCGCTCCGAGGAGGTTCGCACCTTGCGGCCCTCGAAGACCACGTCCGCCCCGGCCAGGGCGTTGAACACCTCCACCATGCGGCCGGCGGGGAAATATCCAGCACGCCTGCTGGAGACGAGGCGATCGATGACCAGATCTTCGTGGGTGGGCATGAGCGCGCCCCCACCCTGGGCGAGCCCGCTGGCCAGCGACGCGGTGAGCAGCGTCGCCTTCCCATCGGCGCCGACCACGAAGCGCCGCAACTCGAGCGCTCCAGTGGCCCGCCCCAGCTCGTAGCGCAGATGCCCTCCCGCCATCGGCGCCGCCGCCCGGCCGCCCACCGGCGCCGCCGCTTCCCTGAGCGTGGACGTGAACGTGGACGTGGACGTGAACGTGGACGTGGGCGTGGACGTGAACGTGGACGTGGACGTCGGGGTGGACGTCGACGCTGTGGCCTCGCCGGCAGCGCTCTCCACCGGCGCGCTCGGCTGCGGAAAACCCTGCGAAGCCGCGATGGCCGCGGCGGCCACGTGCTCACATGGGTCCACGCGACCGCCGCAGTCGCAGGACCACTCCAGGTCGGCAGGATAGAGCGTGACCGTCGGCGGCACCCGCGCGGCGGAGACGCGCGACGACCGTCACCTCGTCGGGCTTCTGCTCGGTGGGCACCACCGCGCCTTCGCGCGCGAGCTTGACGCCCTGCGACCACAGGCCGGGCAGGCATGCGGTTCGGATACTATCGACGAGCTTGTGCACGGTTGGGCGCGCGCGGCCCGGATGCCAGGCCGCAGAAAGGCAGGAAAGGTGTTGGCGCGCGCCCCGCCCGTCAAGGCTGCCGTCGCCTGGGCTGCTCCTGCCGCGGTGCCTGGCTGTAATCACCGAACGGCCCGTCGCGGCGGGCCACCGCGCTACGCACCCCCTCGTCGCGTGCCTGGCGCACGAAGTCGCGGCCCTCGGGCGTGTTGCGCATGATGCCATCGAGGATGGGGCCGAGCGTCTGCGTGCTCTGGAGGCATCCACCACTTCGGCACCAAGGAGAAGCTCTACGGCGAGGTGCTGCAGCGCATCGCCGGAGGTCTCGACGCCACGCGGAGCCTGGCGATGTCCGGCGGCGGCGCCCCGGCGCGCAAGCTCGAGGCGCTGCTGCTGGCTCTGCTCGCCGACACCGGGGGCGACGAGGGAAGGCTGCTGATGCGCGAGCTGCTCGACAACCGCCAGCGCGCCAAGCGCGCCGATCGCTGGTACCTGCGCTCCTTCCTGGATAGGTCACCGCGCCGAGCAGCTGGTAGAGCGCGGCGAAGGCCTCGCCCTCGGTGGCGCCCTGCCACCCGGGGACCTCGCGCAGCGCAGCGGTGAGCGCCTACTACGCCGTCTCCGGGCCGACGCTCTCGCGCACCGGCCGCTGCCGCCACGCCTGGGCAAGCCAGCGGCCGCCCTGGGCCCGCGAGCGCCCGCCGCGGCGCCCCCATTGACCGTCCGACCCGCGGACACTACAACCCGCCGCTGCCCGTAACAACCAACGATTCCCACAGGTTCGACCGGCGGGTCGGCGCTGCGCCGCGAGGCTCTTCCAGGCGGCTTCCGACGCGACTACCGAGGGCGTTCCGACCCGGGCCCGCTCGGGTCGTCAACCGCACGAGATCCCGGCGCTCTCTGCCCCACGCCGGGCGCGCTTCGCCGTATCGTTGCCGCCGCGGAAGGCACCCTGGATGGCTCCCTACGTCCCCCTCTTCATCCTGTTCGGCATCGCCGCCGTCATCGCGGTGGGGATGTTCACGCTCACCTCGGTGCTCGGGCCCAAGAACCCGACCCCCGAGAAGATGATGCCCTACGAGTGCGGCAGCGAGTCCACCGGCGGGCGACACATCAAGCCGAGCGTGAAGTTCTACCTGACGGCCATCCTCTTCGTCGTCTTCGACATCGAGGCGGTCCTCATCTATCCGTGGGCGGTCGAGTTCAAGAACCTGGGGTGGACGGGCTTCGCCACCATGCTCTCGTTCGTCTCGCTCCTCGTGGTCGCGCTCCTCTACGTCTGGAAGAAAGGGGCGCTCGAATGGGAGAAGTGAACAGTGGTCGCACCGTTCGCGTCATCGAGGGCGCGGAGGTCGGCTTTGCCACGACCAAGGTCGAGGCCCTCCTCAACTGGGCCAAGAAGTACTCGCTCTTCCAGTACCCCTTCGTGACCGCGTGCTGCGGCATGGAGTTCATGGCCATGGCCAGCCCGCGCTTCGACATGGCGCGATTCGGCGCCGAGGCGCCGCGCTTCTCGCCGCGCCAGGCGGACCTGCTGTGGGTGGTGGGCACCATCAGCCAGCGCCAGGCCCCGGCGCTGAAGCGCATCTACGAGCAGATGGCGGACCCCAAGTACGTGCTCGCGTTCGGCACCTGCGCGTCCTGCGGCGGCTTCTACGACAACTACACGACGCTGGCGGGCATCGACAAGATCATCCCCTGCGACGTCTACGTGCCGGGTTGCCCGCCGCGTCCGGAGGCGGTCATCGATGGCCTGCTGCTCCTGCAGGACAAGATCCAGCGCGGGGACCGGACGCCCGCCGTGGTCAAGCCGCGCGCCGACCTCATCCCCGAGGGCGTGATCCCGCCGGAGCGCTTGGTTCAAGTCGGAGGCCAGGTCGGAGGTCAAGTCGGAGGCCAAGTCGGAGGTCGAGGAGGCCAGGTCGGAGGGCAGGGAGGTCAGTCCGGAGGGTATCCCCGAGTGGGCCGAGGGAGCCGCGGATGAGCCAGCAGGTGGTCGAGCTGCTCCGCGAGCGCTTCCCGGAGGCCATCGTCGAGACGCACGCGCAGTTCGGCGACGACACGGTGGTCGTCGACCCGGCGCGCTGGCGGGAGGTGGCCCTCTTCCTGCGCGACGACGCGCGCGCGGCGATGAACATGTTCATCGACCTGTGCGCCGTCGACTACTCGGCGCTGGGCATGGTCACCGGGCACGACGGCGAGAGCCGGCGCTTCGAGATCGTCCTCCACGTCCGCTCGCTGGACCGCGGTCACCGCCTGCGCCTCAAGGCGCGCGTGGGAGACGAGGACGCCGAGGGCGCGGAGATCGACTCGCTGGTCTCGGTGTGGCGCGGGGCCAACTGGTTCGAGCGCGAGACCTACGACCTGATGGGCATCCACTTCCGCGGCCACCCCGACCTGCGGCGCATCCTCATGTACGAGGAGTTCGTCGGCACCCGCTGCGCGGACTACCCCGCCAACCGCATCCACCCCCTGGTCGAGTTCCGCGATGTGCCCGGCAAGCTGCCGCCGTTCGGGCCCGACGAGGGCATGTCCTTCGGTCGCCAGGACCACGAGCGCCGCATGTACGACGGCGACGAGCAGGCCGCGCAGGGCGAGCTCACCACCCAGGATGGGCGGGTGAGGGTGCAGTCTCCAATCGTGGCCGCGCGGGAGGACTGATCCATGGAGCCGCTCGATCGCGACCTCGATGAAGGCGAGCTGGAGCTTCCCAGCGAGCCGATGCTCCTCAACATGGGGCCGAGCCACCCGGCCATGCACGGCACGGTGCGCATCGTCGTCGAGCTCTCCGGCGAGACGATCACCAAGGCCGACGTGCAGATCGGCTACCTGCACCGCGGCTTCGAGAAGATGTGCGAGCGGGGCAACTGGACGCAGGTCTTCCCCTACGTCGACCGCTGCAACTACGTCTCGCCCATGCTCAACAACGTCGGCTTCTCGCTGGCGGTGGAGAAGATGCTCGGGGTCACCGTGCCCGAGCGCTGCCAGTACTACCGCGTGGTGCTGGGCGAGCTGGCGCGCATGTGCGACCACCTCATCTGCTCCGGGGCCATGGCCATGGAGCTCGGCGCCTTCACCCCCTTCCTCTACTTCGCCCGCGCCCGCGAGATCATCTGGGACATCTTCGAGGAGGAGACGGGCGCGCGGGTGACGCACAGCTTCGGGCGCGTCGGCGGCATGGCCAAGCCGCCCACCGCCGACTTCAAGGAGATGATTCGCGCCGGTGTGCCGCGGGTGCTGGCCATGATCGACGAGGGCGAGCGGCTGCTGCTCCGCAACCGCATCTTCCTCGACCGTGTGGAGGGCATCGGCAGGATCTCCCAGGCCGACGCGCTGGCGCTGGGGTGGACGGGCGTGTGCCTGCGCTCCACCGGAATCCCCTACGACGTGCGCAAGTCCAACCCGTACTCGCTCTACGAGCGCCTCGACTTCGACGTCCCGGTGGGCACCCAGGGCGACAACTACGATCGCTTCATGTGCCGGCAGGAGGAGATGCGCCAGTCGCAGCGCATCATCTCCCAGGCGCTCGATCAGATGCCGGACACGGGCCCGATCAACATCGATGACCCGCGGGTGGTATTGCCTGAAAAGGAAGACGTCTACACGACCATCGAAGGCACCATCCAGCACTTCAAGATCGTGATGGAGGGCATCAAGGTGCCGGCCGGCGAGTGCTACTCGTACACCGAGGCCGGCAACGGTGAGCTCGGCTTCTACCTCGTCTCCGACGGCAGCGGCACGCCGTACCGGGTGCGCATCCGCCCGCCCTGCTTCACTCACGTGCAGGGGCTGGAGCAGCTCATCACCGGGCTGATGATCCCCGACCTCGTTCCCACCTTCGGCTCTCTCAACATGATCGGCGGGGAGTGCGATCACTGATGGCGGACACGATCAAGATCGACGGCCGCGAGGTGCCCTTCGACAAGGGTGACACCATCATCCGCGCGGCTCACAAGAGCGGCATCGACATCCCGCACTACTGCTGGCACCCGGGCCTTTCGGTGGCCGCCAACTGCCGCATGTGCCTGGTCGAGGTGCTGCCGCCGCCGGGGCGGCCGGCGATGATGCTCGACATCCTCCGATGGGACGCGGAAAAGAACGACTACGTCCCGGCCCGCAAGCCCAAGCTGCAGCCCGCCTGCCAGATGGCATGCGCGCCAGGGATGGAGGTCCTCTCCGAGAGCTCGGACGACGTGGCCGAGGCCCGCTCCACCGTGCAGGAGCTGCTCCTCCTCAATCACCCGGTCGACTGCCCGATCTGCGATCAGGCCGGCGAGTGCAAGCTCCAGGAC
>JBBJMR010000275.1:0-11980 GCA_037720395.1 Polyangiaceae bacterium | reverse complement strand
CCACACAGAGCACGCGCAGCAGTCGCCAGTGCAGCTCGTCGTCGCCGGACTGGCCCAGGTCGCCCTGGGCGCGCTCCTGGGCCGCCTGTCGCATGCGCTGCATGGCGTCCTCGAGCCAGGCCAGCTCGCGCTCCACGGACTCGCTCGCCTTGCCTGCTTCGCGCCCCGCACGATCCTCGGGGAAGAAGCCGCCGCTCTGCTCGCCGAGGCGCTTGGCGTCCTGCAGCGATCGCGCGGCGCCCTTGCCGCTCTTCAACGCGTCCTCGGGCTTGGCACGCTCCAGCGCGCCGGCCATGGCCTCGGCCTGCTCGCGCCCCGCCGCCGCCGCCGCCTCGGCCGAGCCGGGGTCTCCGCCCGGCGGCGGCAATCCCTTCACCGCCTCGCGCAGGGCCTCGGCGTGCTGCTTCGCCTCCTCGCGCAGCGCCTCGATGTCCTCGGGTGAGGTGGCCTTCTCGAGCGCGCGCGCCACGTCGTCGATCTCGCCGGCGTGCTCGCGGGCCAGCTCCTCGAGCTCGCGCTGGCCCATGGCCATCTCCTGCTCCGCCGCCGAGGCCTGATCGGGATCGGGCGGCGCCGACGACGACGGGCCGGACTCCACCCCGCCGCTGCCGCCGCCCGAGAACGAGGGCTCGGGGCGGCGCAGGCGCTCGGCCAGATCGCGCGCCGCCAGCTCGGCGTGGAAGAGATCGTTGGCGCTTCGCGCCCGCGAGATGCGGCGCAGCCCGTTGGCCACGACCTCGCCGAGGTCCAGGCCGAGCTCGCCGAGGCGGAGCATCTGCTTGCCGCCGCCGTCGAGCACGGTGACCGCCGCGGCGAGGCGGGTGGGGGCCGAGGCGCGCTCCTCGGCGTTGGTGGAGGCCGCCGCGGCCGCCGCCGCCTCGTCGGCGACCTCGGCCAGCCGCTTGGCGATCACCTTGGTGTCGGCCTCGCCGCGCGCGCGCACCGCGGAGTCGACGGCCAGCAGCGCGTCCTCGGTGGTCTCCAGGAGCTTGGCGTGCTCGGCGGCGCCGGCCGCCTTCTCCGCGGCCAGCGCCTTGGCCATGCGCCGCAGCTGCCCACGGATCACGGCGGCGGTGATGCCGCGCACCCGCAGGCCGCCGTAGGTGCCGCCGAGCGCCTGCTCGATGGCCGCCGCCGCCCGGCCGTGCGCGTCGCTCTCCTTCTTCTTGTGCCCGGCGCGCTCGGCGGGGCTGGTGCCGAGCGCGTCCATGCGCTCGGCGACCAGATCGGTCACCGCGTCGCGCGCCTCCACCAGGGCCGCATAGCGCAGCGCCTCGGCCTCGCCGACCTCGGGCAAGACCACCACGATGGCCTCGCTCTTCCCCCACTTCGGGCCGGAGACCGGATCGTTGTCGCGTGCCTGCACGGTGACCTCGACTGGCAGGTAGGTGCGCTTGAAGAAGGCATCGCTGGCGCGCAGCTCGTAGCCGCCGCGGTCCACCTTGGCGTCTCCCTGCGGCCGCGACAGGCCGCGCCGCTCCTCGCGCGTGCCGGAGCGCAGCACCAGGTGCACCTCGCGAAGCCCGTGGTCGTCGCTGGCCTCGTAGTGGATGGGGATGCTGGGCTCGTCGAGGATCTTCACGCTCCGCGGCGCGCCCTCGAGCCGCACCTTCGGCGCCTGGTCGGGAATGCTGACCAGCGGCTGCTCGTCGGGCTGGCGGATGCGCACCGCCCCGAAGCGCGCGGCCACGAGGAGGTTGGTGCTCTCGCCCAGCGACCAGCGCGCCACCAGCCCGCCGGCGCCGTCGTCGACGAAGGCCACCTCGCTGGTGCCGTCGCTGAGCACCAGCCGCCGCCCGGCGTGCACCGGCCGGCCGCGCACGGTGATCGTCGAGCCGCGCGGCTGGTGGGTGCTCGAGAACGCAGCATCCCCTCCTCGCGGCCGTGCAGATAGTCCGGCGGCGCCGAGGACATCTCCACGTCCTCGAGCCAGCCCAGCCCGAGCGGCGCCTCGCCCCCGCGCGCCACCAGCACGTCGAGGCCCTCGAGCACGCGGAACGGCTCGACGCCCACCGCCACCAGGCCGACCACGGCGAAGACCACACCGGCGCTCGACCAGCGCCGCGCCGCGCGAAGCGCGCGCTCGGAGATGCGCGCCGTCGAGGCCCGCCCGAGCAGGCGCCCGAGGTGCACCTGGGCCAGCTCCGGCGACCCGTGCGCGTCGCTCTTCGCCGTCTCCTCGACCAGTCCGACCGCGCGCAGCGTCGCGGCCGACAGCGCCGGGTCCGTCTTGCCCACGGTGCGGGCGATGACCCGCCGCGCGTCCTCGCGCCGCCGGCGGCCCACCAGCGCCGCCACCGACCATCCGAGGACGACCAGCGCCAGCACCAGCGCCGCCACCAGGCGCGCCACCGGGCTGCCGATGCGCGCCAGGTGCGCCCCCCCGAAGAGCGCCGCCAGCAGCAGCGCCAGCAGCGCGCGCCGCGCCGACGGCCGCACCTCGCGGTCCCAGGTGGACCGCAGGCGCGAGATGGCCAGGGCGAGCGCGGTGTCCATGTGGGAACAGGAAGGGTAGTCGTCCACGCGGCACGGTCCAGTGGTCGGTGCCGCTGGGCGGCGTATCCTGTCTCCTCGATGCCCAGCAGCGCCCGTACGCGCCATCGCGCAACCGCCCTCGACCTGCTGACCGTCGGCGAGGACCGGCGCTTGGACGAGTGAGCCAGCTCCTCGCGCCATCTCGGCTCCCCAGCCCGCACCGCAGCTTGCCCGCCGCCGCGTTCCACCGCATCGTCGGCCATCGTGAGCTCCGCCGCTGCGACCGAAGCCGCGCCTCGACCGATGGAGCTGGGCGCCCTCGTTGCGCAGCTTCTCGCCACGCCGCTCGACGCGGCGCCTGGCGTGGCCGCCTGGATGGAGGCGCACCGCCAGGCCCGCGCCGGCCTGTCGCCCGTCGACGCCGCCATCCTCGGCGGAGCCGCCGCCGATCGCCTGGCCTACGCCTTCGCCGCCGGCTATGCGGCCGCCCTGCACGCGCTCTGTCCTTCGCTTCCCGACGGCGCCCTGGTCGCCTTCTGCGCCACCGAGGCCGGCGGCGTGCACCCGCGCGCCATCGCCACCCGCCTCGACGGCGCCGGGCCGGCGGCCACGGTCACCGGCCACAAGCGCTTCGTGACCTTCGCCGAGCACGCCGACACCTTGCTGGTGGTGGCCAGCGAGGGCGCCGGCGCCGACGGCAGAAACCGCCTGCGGGTGGCCGTCGTCGCCGCCCGCGGCCCCGGCGTCACGCTGTCGCCCTTGCCGCCCACGCCCTTCACACCGGAGATGGGACACGCCGAGGTCACCCTCGACGCAGCGCCGGCGCTGGAGGTGCTGCCCGGCGATGGCTACGCCCGCTACCTCAAGCCCTTCCGCACCATCGAGGACGTGCACGTGCACGCCGCGCTTCTCGGCCACCTGGCTGCCGCCGCGCGTCGCGGTGGCTGGCCGCAGCCGTTCCAGGAGCGCGTGCTCGCTGGGATCTCCGCGGTGCGCGCCCTCTCCGCAGCCGACGCCTCGGCGCCAGGTACGCACCTCGCCCTCGCCGGGGCGCTGGCCACCGCGCGCGGGCTGGTCGAGGAGAGCGGTGCCTTCTGGGCGGGCGGTGACCCGGCGCTCGCCGCGCGCTGGGAGCGCGACCGGGTGCTGGTGATGGTGGCGGAGAAGGCCCGGGTGGCGCGCACCACCGCTGCCTGGTCGAGGATCGACGCCCCGCAGGATTGATGCGCCTACGCCTACGCTCTTCGCCTACGCCTTCCCACGGCGCCCGCCCCCGCGCCGTGCCACGCTACCCCGTTGACGAAGCGCCGCCGCCCGATGATCTGGATCGCCGCCCTCGCCGCCGCCTACGCCGCGCTGACCGGCGTGGCCTGCCTCGCCCAGCGCCCGCTGCTCTTCCCGGCGCCGCACCGCGGCGAGGAGCCGGTCTTCGGTGCCGCGCGTCTGCTGCGCATCCCATCGCCGGGCGGCGAGGTGCTGGCGCTGTACGCACCGGCGCCCGCCGGCGCCCCCACGCTGGTCCACTTCCACGGCAACGGCGAGGAGCTCGCCGACGGTGCGCTGCTGGCGTCGCGCTTCCACCAGGCTGGCCTCGGCGTGCTCACCGTCGAGTATCCCGGCTACGGCATGGCGACGGGCGCGCCCTCCGAGCGCGCCATCTACGACGCCGCCGAGGTGGCGCTGGCCCACCTCCAGGGCGAGCTGGGCGTGCCTCGCGACCAGGTGGTGCTCGAGGGGCAGTCGCTGGGCACCGGCGTGGCCACCGAGATGGCTGCGCGCGGCCACGGCGCGCGCGTGGTGCTGCTCTCTCCTTTTACCTCCATCGTCGACATGGCCTCGCGCTTCGCGCCTTTCCTGCCCGCCCGTCTCTACGTGCGCGATCGCTTCGACAACGCCGCCAAGGCGCCGCGCATCGCCGTGCCGGTGCTCGTCGTGCACGGCGCGCGCGACGCGCTCATCCCCGTCGCCCACGGCCGGCGCCTGGCGGGGCTCTTCCCGGCGGGGCGCTTCGAGGAGCAGCCTGACCGCGGGCACAACGACCTCTTCGCCGTGCCGGGCTCGCCGCTGGTGCAGCGCATCGCCGCCTTCGCGCGCGGTGAGCCCTGAGCTCTGCATGATCACGGGGAAGCCTCTGCTCGCCACCACTGGATCCCCGGGCTGAAGCCCGGGGCAGCGCTGTAGCCCGCGTCCGGGCAGCGTCGCGCGGCCCCGAATCGTGGAGCTGCCCCCTGCAAAGCCCGGCTCCGCCGGGCTGGCGTTGTCTCTGCCCGAGCTTCACCGAAACGTCGCTGCTCTGCCCAAACGTCAGCCCGGCGAAGCCGGGCTTTCAACGGAGCACGGCCACGAGGAGCGCGGCCGCCGCTACGATGCCAGAGCAGCTCTACAGCGCTGCCCCGGGCTTCAGCCCGGGGATCCATGAGGGAGCTCCGCCGCGGTCAGGGCATCCAGCGCACGAACGTGTGCTCGCGGCATGTCCAGCACCAGCGCGTTTGCGGCGCCGCACAGCCCCGGCGCCACCACCCCGGCGATGCCCAGGCGGCGCAGCGGCTCGGGCAGCGCGCCCACCAGCAGCGGGCTGCGGGCCGGCAACGCGCCCCAGCCGATCAGGCGCAGCGCGGCGGAGTCCGTCTCCAGCACGCTCATCGGCCTGCCGGTGCGGTCGCTCTGCCTCGCTCCCGCCGGCGTCTCCGCGCGTGCCGTACGCGATGTGCCTGGCGTTGCGCAACCACCGAGCGCCACGGCGAGCGCGATCGTCGCCGCCACGATGCCGGCGGATGTCAGCGAGTAGCGCACATGCGCATCGTAGCGCGCTGCGCCGCGTGCGCCGCCGGCGCTGCCCCATGGACCTCGAGGCGAGCCTGCCTGCTATAGAAGGTCGGATGCCGAAGGGCCGGGCACCCCGCAAGGCGACGACCAAGTCGACACCGGCGAAGAAGCCGGCAGCTGCGCGCGCGCGCCCCGTCTCGGCGACGCTGGGCACTGCCACCAAGAGCGCGCCGCGCGCGCGGCCTGCTTCGCCTGCGCGCGCGCGCAAGGCCAGCGCCACGCGCTCGTCGACGCGCACCGCCGCCAAGCCTGCGGGGCCGGCGAGCCGCGCGCCGGCCGCGGCGCCGGTGCCGCGCGCGCCGTCGACCCCGCCCATCCCGCCCTCCGACGACACCCTGCCGCAGGGCGCCGGTCCCCCGGAGCGGCTCGCCATGGTCGAGGGGCACGGCGACCTGCACGCCGCCATGCCGGCGGCGCGCAGCGGCGGCATGGCGGCGGGCGCGGCCAGCACCTCGCAGGCGCGCCGGGTCGAGTCCGACGAGGGGCCGCCGGAGACGGTGGCGCGCCTGACACAGCTCGACTGGAACGACACCCCGCGCGAGCCGCTCCTCGACGGGCTCGAGCAGCGCTGGACCCGACGCGGCGAGGAGCTGCTGCGCCGCCTCACCGAGCACGGCGTGGCCCAGCACGAGTACCGCGCCGACCTGCGCGACGGCCGCTTCGTGTGGGTCGACGAGGCGGGGCGGGTCACCGCCGAGGCCGACGCCCAGGTGGTCTGCTCGTGGTCTCGCTCCACCTCGGTGGTGGCCATGGGCTGGCGCGATCCGCTGCTGCGCGCCGCCAGCATCCCGCGCATCGAAGGCATGCCCGGCGAGCGCGACGACGTGGACGAGGAGCAGGCCTGGCGCCTGGCCATGGAGGCCGCCGAGGCCTGCGGCGCCGAGTACCTCTACCGCGTGCCCACCCCGCACGCCTGGTACTTCCTGGCGCTGCGGGCGCTGACCTTCATGCCGGCGCGCGGCTCGTTCCATCCGGTGGCGCCGGTGGCCATGGTGCTTCGCAACCTCAGCGACACGCGTCAGGCCATCCAGTCGCGCGCCGAACCGGCGGCGGTGGTGCGCGAGCGCCTCAAGGGCACCGGCAACGCGCTCCTGCACCAGGCCGAGTACGCCTACCGGGAGACGGACTGGGTGGCGCGACTGACCCGCAGCGGCAAGCGCCTGCTCCACCTCGCCGGCCTCATCCCGCGCTCGAGCTACGGCAGCATCGCTGCCGGCCGCCCCGCCGACGAGTGGCTCGATCGCGAGCTCCAGGGCGAGCTGACCTCCGCCGTGCACCTGCTCGAGGATGAATGGCATGCGTTCGCATGAGCGCTCGGTAGGCCCCCGCACCGAGCACCGCCGCCGCCGCTTCACCACCGCCATCGCCGCCATCGCCGCCGCGCTCGCTGCCAGCGGCGCGGGCAAGGCGCGCGCCGAGGACCACAAGTTCGCCCTCTCCATGCTGCACTTCAACGTGCAGTACGTGGCTGGCGGCCTGAATGGCTTCTTCATCACGCCCAACCCGGAGCTCGACCTCTCCGCTGCCCAGGTCGAGGACAACATCATCCGTCAGAGCTTCGAGCCGGTGCTCGACCTCTTCGCCAAGCACCCGACCTGGGGCATCGACCTGGAGATGCAGGGCTACATGCTCGACGTCATGGCCGAGCGCCACGGCGACGTGCTCGACAAGCTGCGCGCGCTGGCCGAGGCCGGCCAGGCCGAGGTGGTCAGCTTCCACTACTCCGACCAGCTCTTCCTCGCCTACCCGCGCGAGGACTGGGTGCGGTCGCAGGCGCTGACCGCGGCCGCCTTCGCCAAGCACGGCATCCCCCTGGGCAAGACGGTCTTCTGCCAGGAGGGGCAAGCGGGGCCGGGCATGGCCGCGGCCATGGAGGAGGCCGGCTACCAGACGCTGCTCTTTCCCAAGAACCTCTTCGGCTACCAGCACGGCCACGAGACCCCGATCGAGCCGCTCTACCGCTTCGGCAACATCGACCTGCTCTTCAGCCGCGGCACCAGCTGGCAGGGCCCGAGCGACTCCATCGAGGTCGACTTCTGGTTCGTGGACGACGGCGAGCTGCTGGCCACCGGCGACTTCGATCCCTACATCGCCGAGTTCTTCTTCGA
Source organism: Polyangiaceae bacterium (assembly GCA_037720395.1). Taxonomy (GTDB): domain Bacteria; phylum Myxococcota_A; class Polyangia; order Polyangiales; family Polyangiaceae; genus JBBJMR01. The sequence continues at coordinate 4,571 of JBBJMR010000275.1, read as the reverse complement.
GGACGAGGCCGCCGTGGCAGAGAAGGAGGCCGAGCTCCTCGGCCTGGAGGCGGCCGGCTATCGCATCGCCACCGTCGGCGAGTACGTGCAGACCATCCGGCCCCTCCTCGAGGCTCGCCCGCAGGCTCCGCCGCTGCTCGACGGCACCTGGCAGCCGGACACCACCGACGGCATCGCGCGCTGGCTCGGCGGCTCGGGCATCTGGGCGGACGACGAGCGCGACAACGACGTGCGCTCCCTCGGCGCCCTGGCGCACCGCGAGCTGGTCGCCGCCGAGACGGCGGCCGCGGCGGCCGGGCTCGACGCGCGCGGCGAGCTCGACGGCGCCTGGCGCCTGCTGGTGCTCGGCCAGGTGACCGACGCCAGCGGCATCAACCCCTTCCGCGGGGAGATCGAGTACGGCCTGGCGCACGCCTCCGAGGTGCTGCGCATCGCGCGCGAGGTGCTCTTGCGCGCGCACGCCGTGCTCTCGGCCGACGGCACCCCGCTGAGCATCGACACCGCAGCTGGCACCGTCACGCCCGCCGGCCCCTCGCCCGCCGCCCCGCCCGAGGTCGAGCCGCAGCTCGCCCTGGGCATCGAGCCCGGCAATCGCGACGTCGAGGAGCGCTGGTGGGACCTCGGCGGCGGCGCCTACCGCGTGATGTTGCGCTTCGGGCCGAGCATCGACGAGCGATCCATCGCCGTCACTTTTCCAGGCCAGGCGGGCGAGGGCGGCGACCTGGTGTACACGCCCGGGCTGGCGGAGGCGCCGGTGCAGCTGGCGCGCGACGGCTTCCTGTTCGACCATTTCCAGCTCGCGCTCTCCGACGGCCTGATCGGCCTGGGGCCCGGCGCGTTCGTGATCAAGGATATGGCGCGCGTCCACATCGCCGCCACCGTGCGCCGGGACAGCGGCGACGTGCGCTTCCAGGACGACACCGCGCCCTACGGTCAGGACTCGACCTGGGTCTTCCAGGTGGTGCTCGGCGATCAGGCGCAGGCGGCCGCCGCGGCGCGCGCGCTCAACGTGCTGCCCACGGTGCGGCGATGAGGGCGCTGGCCTCGCTCACGCGCAGCGTCTGCGGCAGCGCACTGCGCGCCACGATGCTGGCAGCGCTGACGGTCGCGCTCGCGAGCTGCGACGACGCCGCCGGGCCCCTCCCCCGCGCCGGCGCCGGGGAGGGTTCAGCGTGGGAAGGCGAGCTCTCCGCCGAGCTGCGCGGCTTCGCCGACGTGTCGCTCGATGGCTCGGCCGACGACGCGGTGGCCGTGCGCATCGAGGTGAGAGACGTGGCCACCGACGGGCTCTTCGACGCCGCGCAGCCGCTGGTGGCCATCGGTCGGCGCGAGCGCTTCCCCGAGGCCCAGAGCGAGCTCTACGTGGCCACCTTCGCCGGCGTGCCCGCCAGTGCTTGCCCCGGCGGTCAGGCGACGCTCGCCCTGGCGCTGCACCGGCGCCCGCCGGACGCGCGCTTCGCCGGCGGCCTCACCGCCTACTGCGGCGCCGAGCCCAAGGGCACACCGGCGCGCGTCTTCCGGCTGAGCGGCACGCTGGTCCCGCGTTGAGCGAGAGCCGAGGACGGTCGTTGGCGGGCGCCGACCTCGCTTGCGCGCGCCCGTCATCGCGAACGATGCTCGCCGGCACAGCCTGCTCGGTCGCCAACTCCTCGAGAGACCCACCCGGCATCCCGCGGGCCTCGCCGCCTCGAAAAAGCGCGCCTCTCGTGCGCGCAGCGCGGGGTCGAGGTGTCCATCCCATGGCTGGACGCGCCGTGGCGACGACGTGTCGTCTCCGCCACCGCCGCAGCCGCCCGGTGATTCATGTTCTTCCCCGCAGGTATCCTCCGCCCCCGCGCTCGAGTCTCGATTCACCTCGGCGACACGCGCGGCGCGCAGCTCGTCGAGTACCTCGTCCTCGTCGGGTTCGTCGCGCTGGGATCGATGCTCGGCTTCCGATGGTTCGGCGCGCGCGTCGCCGACAAGGCCAGCGCCCAGGCAGCTTGCGTCGCCACCCTTGCTTGCGCAGGCGGTGGACAACCGGAGGTCTACGCGCTCGTGGGCGCCGTGGGCTTCGGACGAGGGGCGCTGTCGGTCGCGCCGGCGGTCGGGCCCGAGGCAGCGCCGATGCCGGCCGCGGCACCGGCGGAGGAGGACGCGGAGGAGGACGCGGACGAGGACGCGGACGAGGATGACTGCAGCGGCTGGTCGCTCTGCCAGATCGGCGACGCGGTGGGGTCGGCGACGGACTTCGTGTGGGACGACACCGGGCTCGATTCGCTCGTCTCCAACACCGTCGGCGGCGCCTTCTGGCGTACCTGGGACAACATTACGCACGGCGGCAACGCCTGGTACGAGTGGCCGCTCGACGCGTTCGAGGACTTGAGCCTGTTGCCCCTGCAGGTGGGCGGCAACCTGTTCCAGGAGGCGTTGAGCCTGCCCGAGTGGCTGAGGCAATCGTGGAGGGCCGCGACCTTCCGACCACGGGCGCCGAATGGGCATTGCCGCCGGGTGGCGAGACCATGCTTTTCCAACAGCTCCCGGGTGAGACCGACGCCATCACCCCGACGGACGTCGTTCAGGGAGGCATCGGGACCTGTGTCACCCTGGCCGGGCTCGGTGCCATCGCCTCGGTCTCACCGGAGACCATCCGCGATGCCGTCCGCGACAACGGCGACGGGACGTACACCGTCACCTTCCACGAGCAGCGGATGCCGGGGATGATCTGGGACCGTGAATGGACGACGCACGAGGTCACGGTGGACGCCCGCGCCCCCGTCGACGAGAGCGGCAACCTCCTCTCTGCCCAGGCGCCCTACGGCGAGACCTGGCCGCTCATCATCGAGAAAGCCTGGGCCGAGTACAACGGCGGGTATCACCGCATCAACGGCGACAGCGGCAGCGCTCTGCTCGAGGCTGTGACCGGGCACACCGCCTCGTTCCACGAGAGCATCGTCGACGCGGCCGCTGACCAGCTGCCGGGGTCTTCGCCCGTGCTGCCCTCCCTGGAGACACTTGGTCGCTGGCACGACAGCGGGCGCGCCATCATCACCGGCGTCCATAACCACATGCTCTACATCCTCGACGTCGACGTCGAGAGCGGGACGCTCACCATCGGCAATCCGTGGGGCGCACAGTACACGCGAACGATCAGCTACGACGAATGGAAGAACGGCGGTGAGTTCAGGAGCCTGTCGGTGGTATCGACCGACGCCACCGACGATTGAGGCGCTGGACAGCTGGAGCGCGGAGCCGGCAGCCTCAGCCGTCGCGCATGGTGCGGATGCGCAACCGCAGCGCATTCAGCCGGATGAACCCGGCCGCATCGGCCTGGTCGTAGACCTCGTCCTTCTCGAAGGTCACGAAGTCCTCGCGGTACAGCGTGCGCGGGCTCTTGCGCCCGACGACCTGCAGCCCGCCCTTGTAGAGCTTGAGGCGCGCCACACCGCTGACGCTCTGCTGCGTCTCGTCGATGAGCTTCTGCAGCATCTCGCGCTCCGGCGAGAACCAGAACCCGCGGTAGACCAGCGTCGCGTACTCGGGGACGAGCCCGTCGCGGATGCGCATCACCTCGCGGTCCATGGTCAGCGACTCGACGGCGCGGTGCGCCTTGTGCAGCAGCGTGCCCCCGGGCGTCTCGTAGACGCCGCGCGACTTCATCCCCACGAAGCGGTCCTCGACGAGATCCACGCGCCCGACGCCGTGCTCGCCGGCGACCTCGTTGAGCCTGGTGAGCAGATCGACGGGGCCCAGCTTGTCGCCGTCGACGGCCACCGGCACGCCCTTGTCGAACTCGATCTCCAGGTAGCGCGGCTTGTCGGGCGCGTCGCCGGGGTCGCGGGTGAGCAGGAACATGTCCCTGGGCGGCTCGTTCCACGGGTCCTCGAGGATGCCGCCCTCGTACGAGGTGTGGAAGAGGTTGGCGTCCATGGAGTACGGCTTCTCGGCGGTGGCGGTGATGGGGATACCGTGCTTGTGGGCGTAGGCGATGCAGTCGGTGCGCGAGCGCAGGTCCCACTCGCGCCAGGGGGCGATGATCGTCACCCGCGGGTCGAAGTGCAGGGCACCGAGCTCGAAGCGCACCTGGTCGTTGCCCTTGCCGGTGGCGCCGTGGCTGATGGCGTCGGCGCCGGTCTTCTTCACCGTGCGCATCATGGCCTCGATGATGCACGGGCGCGCCAGCGAGGTGCCGAGCAGGTACTCGCCCTCGTAGAGCGCGTTGGCGCGCAGCGCCGGGAAGACGAAGTCCTCGACGAAGGTCTGGCGCAGGTCGTCGACCACGTAGTCGATGGCGCCGCTCTTCAGCGCCTTGTCGCGCAGGGGCTCGAGCTCCGCGCCCTGGCCGAGGTCGGCGCACCAGGCGACCACCTCGCACCCGTAGGTCTCCTTGAGCCAGCGCAGGATGACGCTCGTATCGAGGCCACCCGAGTACGCCAGGACCACCTTCTTGACGGGCTTGCTTCGCTTCATGGCGGCTGCGCATTCGCATGCGCGGCCCTGCGCTGCAAGGCCGAGACGGGGGGCCGCGCGAGCCAGCGCCTGCCGGCCCGTGTCCGTGTCCGTGTCCGTGTCCGTGCCCGTGTCCGTGTCCG
>JBBJMR010000274.1:0-11987 GCA_037720395.1 Polyangiaceae bacterium | reverse complement strand
CCGCCTGGGATGCCTGGCTCGGCAAACTCGGCGCCGCGCGCTGCGACGAGCGCGTCCAGGCGCGACGTGGCCTGCGCTGACCGCCCGCGCGGCCACGCCTCCACCCCCCAGCGCGAGGCCGCGACGCCGCGAGGCCGCGACCTCGTCGCGCCGCGCGTGCTGCCGCGCCTGACTAGCCGCGCACCACCCGGCCAGCCTGGATGACCAGCGCCGGCCGCCGCTTCCACGCCGCGGCCAGCTCGGCGCCCTCGGGCAGGTCGAACACCGCCAGGTCGGCGATCGCTCCGGCCGCGATGCGACCGCGCTCCGGCATCCGCAGGAGCTCCGCCGCCGCGCCAGTGGCCGCGAAGAGCGCGCGCTCCGCGCTCATCCCGAGGTCGACCATCGCGCCCAGCTCGGCCAGCGACCCGGCCGCGTGCGGGAAGCACCCGATGTCCGTGCCGCAAGCTGCCCGCCGAGCTCGCCAGCCGCGATGGCCTGCTGCTGGTCTCCACCGGCGACTGTCATGGGAACCTCCGCGTATCGGCACGGCGGTGGTGCAAGGGGCCACCGCCCGCCCCAGTCGAACACGGGTAGCGAACCCGCACCATCCCAGCCGGCGTGAACGTTCCCCGAGGGCACGCGCGAGGGCACCCGATGGTGCCACTTCGGCAACGGCCGTGCGCCAACTGGACACGACACAGCACCTTGGCGGCCCCGGTCCTGCAAGGTACACAGGGCTCACATGGATCGGCTGCAGCGGCTGGCGCGCTTCTGGAACTGGCTTCCGGCGTTCCGCGCAGTCGCCGAGACCGAGCACGTACACGCCGCAGCACAACGGCTCTGCGTGAGCCCCTCCGCGCTCTCGCGAACCGTGCGGCTGCTCGAAGCGGACGTCGGTGAGGCGCTCTTCCGACGCGTGGGCCGCACGCTGCAGTTGACCGACGCGGGGCGCGAGCTGCTCTCGTCGACGCGCTCGGCGATGCGCCTCATCGACGAGAGCCTGGAGGTGGTCTGTGGAACGAAGTGGACCGGCACGGTGCGGCTCGCGTCCGACAGCCGGCTGGCCACCGTGGTCCTCCTGCCCGCTCTCCGGCGCCTGCGCGCGCAGTACCCGAGCATCGTGCCCCGCCTGATCAGCGCCTCCGCGAGCGATGCCGTGGTCGCCCTGCTGCGCGGCGAGCTGGACTTGGCGGTCGTCCACGAGCCGCTGCCCCACGAGGGAGTGGAACGGATCGTCCTCTGTGACGCCACCCACGGCATCTACTGCGGCGTGGGTCACGCCCTCTACGACACGCAGAGGGTGACGCTGGAGATGATCACCGCCCACGCCTTCGCCGCTCCGGCGCCTGGCGATGGCTCGCCGTCGTCGGACAACTGGCCAGCAGACCTGCCCCGGCGTGTTGGGCTCTACAGCGCGCTCATGGATGGCGGCATCGAACCGTGCGCGCACGGCGAGCTGCTGGCGGTCTTCCCGGACACGCTCGTTCCGACCTTCGCTTGCGCCTCCCGCCTGCGGCGGCTGCCCATCGAGATCGTGCCATCCCGGCGGCTCTACGCGATGAAGCGGCGGTCGCTGTCAGCCGCGCCGGGCCCTGTCGACACGCTCATCTCCGATCTGCGCGCCGACGTCACCGACGCAGCGGCCTGAGATCTCGTCGGCGGCGGACGGACCCGCCCATCGCTTCGCACAGACCATGCGAACTATTGCCATGGATGCCGAGCGCGCCGACATCTACCGACGTGTCCTCGGAGGGGGGACGCGCACGTAGACGGCTTGCCTCTCTCCCGACAAGGAGAGTCGATCATGAATACTTCGAGCCGCCACGCGGCGTGGCTAGCGTCGACGTCACTGGCCCTGGCCGCGCTTGGCGCCGCCTCGTGCAGCGAAGAGGCGCCAATCGAGGAGTCGACGGAGCAAGGCGAAGCGCCGCTGGCCACCGACCCGGCGCTGGTGGGGCGCGAGGTGGCGGTGCCGGTGCACCTCCAGGATGGTCTCGAGTTCCAGGTGCCACTGAAGACGCTGCTGGCGCACGGCCAGCAGCTCTTCACGGCCGTGTTCACCCCGCAGGAGGGCGGCGGGCGCCCGCTCACCAAGGGCACCGGCGATCCGCTGGTCGATCCCAGCCGGCCCCTGCTCTTCCCGCACAACTTCAACCGCATCTCGGCGATGGACTCCAACTCCTGCGCCAGCTGCCACAACACGCCCTTCGTCGGAGGCGGCGGCCACTTCTCGGCCAACGCCTTCATCCCCGGGCAGCGCTTCGACTTCATCACCTTCGACCACTCGGACGACATTCCGACGCGCGGGGCCCTCGACGAGGAGGGCAAGTTCCCGACGCTGCAGACCATCACCAACTCCCGGGCCACCCTGGGGATGAACGGCTCCGGATTCATCGAGATGCTGGCGCGCCAGATGACCTTCGATCTGCTGGCCATCCGCGACGCCATCGGTCCGGGCCAGTCGGCGGACCTGATCACCAAGGGCATCTCGTTCGGGGAGCTGGCTCGGGGCGCCGACGGCAGCTGGGACACCTCGGCCGTGGAGGGGCTGCCGGCACCGTCGACGGCCAGCGATGGTCCCGGCGACCCGCCCAGCCTGATCGTGACGCCGTTCCACCAGGCGGCGACCGTCATCTCCATTCGCCAGTTCACCAACAACGCCTTCAACCACCACCACGGCATCCAGACCACGGAGCGCTTCGGCGCCGGCACCGATCCGGACGGCGATGGGTTCGTCGACGAGGCCACCCGCGCCGATGTCACCGCCACGGCCGTGTTCCAGGCGTCGCTCTCGGTGCCCGGGCGCGTGATCCCCAACGACGCGGTGCTCGAGGACGCCATCCTCGTCGGCGAGCAGCGCTTCCAGCAGATCGGGTGCGCGAGCTGTCACGTCTCGAGCTTGCCGCTCGTCGACGACGGCTGGGTGTTCGTGGAGCCCAACCCCTTCAACCCGGAGAAGAATCTGCGCCCCGGTGATGCGCCGGACTTCGCCGTCGACCTCACCAGCAATCAGCTGCCCTCGCCGCGGCTCAAGGCGAAGAACGGCGTCGTCCACGTGCCGGCCTTCACCGATCTCAAGCTCCACGACATCACCACCGGGCCCGACGACCCGAACCGCGATCCGATCGACATGAACGCACCCGGCGGCAGCCCGGCCTTCTTCGCCGGCACCGGGCGCTTCTTGACCAAGAAGCTCTGGGGCGCGGCCAACGAGCCCCCCTACTTCCATCACGGCAAGTTCACCACCTTGCGGGAGGCCATCCTTGCCCACGCTGGCGAGGCGCAAGGTGTCACCGACGCCTACCAGGCCCTCGGCGCCTACGAGCAGGGAGCGATCGTCGAGTTCCTGAAGACGCTGCAGGTGCTGCCGCCAGGGACCAAGGACCTCATCGTCGACCAGCACGGCAAGAAGAAGACGTGGCCACCCGGCAACTGACGCGCATCCCCCTCCGGGCCGCAGGGTCGGCCCGGCCGGGGGCTCGAGCGACTCAGTCGGCGCGCAGTCTTGGCGTAGGGGATCGAGCTACGCCAGCGCCGTACCCGCGCGCGGCCTTGCAGCAGGCGCGGCGGCCGAGGGACGATTGTGAGTCGCTCGGCGCCCCCGCGCCGCGACTCGGAGGAAAAGATGTCCAAGGTGAGCCTGTCGAAGGTGGAGCGCGTACTCCTGATCAACCAATTCGAGATCCTGAAGCGGTTCGAGCCGACGGCCGCGCGCTACGAGGAGAAGATCGAGATCCTCAGGTCTGGATACTCGTAGGAGCGCCGAGGTTCACAACATCCTGACTGCGATCAGCACCGGCCAGGCGAACATCGCAGGCGAGCGCATGGCCTACCTCAGCTGCTCGAGCGGCCTCACCGACTTCTACCCGCACGCGGCGCCGGACCAGAAGCGTTACCACTGGGTGCAGCCTTCGCACCCGGACTTCACGTGCTGGAACTCGTTGAACGTTGGCGCGAACGAAACCATCTTTGTGTACAGCGTCGTGGCAGGCGGCCCCGGCGAGACTCCGCCCACTCCGCCCGGCTTCCCCGCAATCCACGTCCAGACCCGGCCTTGGTTCGTTGCCTACGCGGTCGGCGACCAGGATGGCGACGGACAGTTGTCTCGATTCTGGACGGGATCGATGGTCGACGGCGTCAAGTCGGCAGAGGAGTGGGAGTAGCCGTGAGGAAGTCGAAGATGACGGCGGTCCCTGACCTCGACGTACGCCTTCGCCGACGACACGGCGTCCACGGACAGATGCGTCCCCGAGTGGTTATTCGTTGTCAACGTCCGGATCTCGGGGACATTCGGCCGTGCTCCCATATCGGGTTGCCGATATCCGTGACGCGGAAATCGGTGGTCGGTATGCCACCAGATGTCGAGCTCCCGGGCGGCAGCCAACCACGCGCGCCGCCTCGCGGCCCTACGGCCCATCTCCCGGTGGGCCGGGCACGGCCTTCGAGAACGAATCGAGAAGGCGCTTGTCCACTCCGAGCACCTGCGCCGAGAGCGCGCGGCGGCCGACGTCGAAGACGACCAAATGATGGTGAGGGCCGGACGCAGCGCGCATGGCGCAGGTGGGCCGCCCGACATTCTCGTCCACATTGCCGAGCAGCCCACCCCCGCCTCCCGATGTGACGTACGTCAAGGCTCCCAGCTCGAAGCGCTCGTATCCGTGCATGTGCGCCTGAATGACCAGCAGCACTCCGTGCTTCGTGAAGAGCGGCTCAAATTGTCCGCGCGCGTCCGAATTCTCCGACGTATCGCCGCAAGTGACCCAGGGCTTGTGGAAGTACACCACCGAGAACCGATAGCCGGGAGACGCCGCGGCTGCCGCCAGGCTCTTCGCGAACCACACGTACTGCGCCGAGCCGAGCGCGAGAGGCTCCTCCGAGTCGAGGGCGAAGAACCAGACGCCGGCGGTATCGAAAGAATAGTACGTCGAGTTGCTCGGGAAACCGGCGCCTCCGAAGAAGGGCTGCACGTACTTCTCGCGCTCGTCCGGGACCTCGCTCTCATGGTTGCCGATGGCCGGGTAGAACGCCCCCAGCGAGAGCATCGGCTGCATCGTGTCGAACCACGACGCCCAGGTGTCGAGGCCCGAGGCGAAATACTGGATGTCGCCACCGTGCACAACGAAGTCCGCTCCGACACGGGGCAGCTGCGCCACCAGACGAGCGGACGTTTCGCCGAGGCCGGGATTGGTATCGCCAATGGCAACGAATCGAAATGGCGCGCCGCTCGGTCTCGCCGTGCAGACCTTGCCCTGCCGCCCGGGGTCAGCGACGAGCTCGTAGCGGTAACACGTCGCGGCGGCGAGGCTGGTGAGCCGCGCCTCGTAGATCCAATACGTGCCGGCGAGGTCCGCCGCCAACTCGGGCCGAAGGGGCGCGGTGTACGTCTCCTTGCGCTCGACGGCCGTCGCCTTGCTGGTGAACACGGTCGGCGCTCCGCCGGCATCGTCGATCAAGCGCACCTCGGGCACGCCGTCCTGCCGGCAACCCTCCCACCGCACCACCGCCGAATTCGCATCGACGGCCATCACCCACGGTCCCTTGTCGACGCCCGACGTGGGACACGGCGCACCCGCGTCCTGACCATCGCCGCCATCGAGCCCGGGATCCGAGGCCGGTGAAGGTACAGGTTCGTTGGTACAGGCAGCGCCGCACGCGAGGGCGGCAAGCAAGGCCGCGCTGCGCCATGCCCCATCGTGCACAACCAGAACCCTGGGCGACCTCATGAGACCATTCTCCGCACCGTGCCGCGAGGGCGGGTCACGGTTCCGGGATGCTACCGCCTTCTACGCTGCCCATCACCCACCGGTGCAGCACACCTCGCGACACGCTGAAGTACCAGCGCAGGTCAGTGGAGAGCAGCGAGGAGCTCGTCTTCGACGCCATGGTGTGGGCCGTGGTCGAGGGCGCCGGGACGGTGTTGCTGGCGGTGGCCGGCGTCGCGTTCTTCGTGTGGTCGCGCCGGCGCGCTCGGCCTAGCCGGCCAGCGTGAGGAGCGCGGTCAGTCGCGGCCGTAGAGCTTCTTCTTGTCGAACTTCGTCGCGGGGCGCGGCGGAGCGCTGGCCGCAGCGGTCGCGCTCCCCGCCGCGGCCGTGGCGCTGGCGCCCTGCGCGGCCGCCGCCGCGGCGTTCGCACGGCCGGCGGCGCTTGCCGCCAGCGCCGCCGCCGCGCGCATTCCCGTCTCGGCATGCAGGCGCGGCGTCGACTCGCCGCCGGCCGTCGAGGCCAGCGCCACCGCGGCCAGCAGCAGCACCGCCGCACCGACCGCCCACCCCACGCGCGACGTCGCGCCCCGCGGGCCGGTGCGCAGGCGCGTGGTGGGATCCAGCTCCTGCACCACCGCGCGCGCGGGCGAGGGCTCGTCGAACGGGCTCGCCTCGTCGTCGCGCTCGGCGGCGGCGACCAGGGCGGCGCGCGCGGCCAGCCGCTCGCCGACCAGGCCCTCGACCCAGCGCGCCACCTCGCGCTGCGAGGCCAGCCGCGCCGCGGCCTCGAGCGCCTCGGCCATCTCCAGCGCGGTGCCGAAGCGCGCCGCCGGATCGGCCGAGAGGGCACGCATGACCACCGCCTCGACCGCGGGTGGCACGGGCACGTGGCGGCTCGGGGGCTCGACCACCGAGAGGATGATCTTGCGCACGATCTCGCCCTCGCTGTCCCCGGTAAACAGGCGCTGCGCGGTGAGCGTCTCCCAGAGCACCACGCCGGCGGCGTAGACGTCGATGCGTCGGTCCACCGCCAGCCCCTCGATCTGCTCCGGGGCCATGTAGCCGAGCTTGCCCTTCACCTCGCCGGGTTGCGTCGACGAAAGGCGCCCGCGCGCCTTGGCGATGCCGAAGTCGGAGATGCGCACCTGCCCGTCGGAGTCGACGAGCACGTTCTGCGGGGAGATGTCGCGATGCACCAGCTCCAGCGGGTCACCATTGCCGTCGCGCGCCACGTGCGCCGCGTGCAGGCCGTGGAGCATGCCAGAGACCACCGCGACGGCCACCGGCAGGGGCGTGGGCTCGCCGCGCTTGTGCGCCGCAGAGAGCAGCGCCGAGAGCGGCTCGGCGTGCACGTAGTCCATCACCAGCAAGAGCTGCTTGCCGTCGGCCACCACGTCGAGGATGGAGACCACGTTCGGGTGGCGCACGCGCGAGGCCATCCGCGCCTCGTCGACGAACATGGCCACGAACGCCGGGTGCTCGAGGAGGTGGTCGTGCAGGCGCTTCACCGCCACCGTGCGCCCGAAGCCCATCGGCCCGGAGAGGCGTGCCAGGTGCACGCGCGCCATGCCGCCGGACCCGATGGCCTGGCGGAGCCGGTAGCGCGCGGCGTTTGCTGCGACCTCGCTCACCTCGCCGGATGGTAGCAGCAGCGCACGCCGGTCCGCAGCGAGGCGTCGACCACGATGGTGCCCAGCCCCGTGCGGTACGGCGCGGCCGCCAAGAGGCCGCAGCTGTCCGGCCCGCCGTTGGGCTCGTTGGGCCGCGCGCCGTAGCTCAGGCACGACGAGGTGTCGGTGCACGGCCCGCAGGGCGGCTGGTCGCCGGGGCAGTAAAAGGCGAACTCGGCGACGTTGCCCACCATGTCGGTGACCTCGGAGAGCGGGTCGAGGCGGCGGCAGGTGTTGGGCGTGCGATCGACGGCCTCGACCGACGGCCACTCGATGCATTGCCCGGCGGCGCCGCCTCGCCAGGGGAAGGGCGCGCCGTCGGGGCTGCACGCCTCGCGCCACTCCAGCGACGTGCACAGCTCGCGCCCGCGCAGTCGGCAGTAGGTCTCGGCATCGCAGTAGTCGAGCGGGTGCGCCGGCTGCTGCGCAGGCGCGGCGCGGAAGTCGGCCTCGGCGATGTTGAAGGGCTCGTTGCCGAGGCAGGTCGGGTTGCCGAGCACGTTGTCCTCGAAGCAATCGAGGGCGTGGCCATCGACCACGTCGAGGTAACGCTCGAAGCTCGCCTCGCGGGCGTCGATGCAGAAGGTGCCGGCGTCGACCATGTCCAGCGGGCACACCGCGCCATCGTCGAAGGGCCCGGGATCGTCGGGCGTGCAGAGCGGATGCCCACCGGCGCCCCCGCCCGCGCCGCCGACGCCCGCGCCCGCGCCCGCACCGCCGGACGCGCCGGAGCCGGAGCCCGAGGACGAGGGTCCGGCGCTGGCGGCCACCTGGTACTCGCCGTCGACGCCGAGGATGCGATCGCACGCCGCCAGCGCGACGACGCCGAGCAGCGGCAGCGCCAGCCAGCGCGCGCGCCTCACCAGCGCACCTCCGTGGCGGCCATCGCCCCACCGCGCGCGGCGCGCACCCCGACGGCGATCGCCGGCTCCTCCGCGCGCGGTGCGGCGAGCCAGACCGTGATCCCCGCGGCCAGCAGCACCCCGCCAGCGACGAACCCGACGGTGGAGATCCGCGCCTTGTCCTGCGCGCGATCGGCGGCGTCCTTGCCGCCCTGCGTGTTGCACAGGTGGTCGTCACCGCAGTCGTCTTCGACGGTGCCGGCGTCGCTCAGGGCCAGCGCGTCGGCCACTGCGCCCACGCCGAGCCCGAGGATCCCGACGCCGCCGAGACCGATGCCCACCGAGCGCTGGGTCGCACCGCGCCCCGCATCGACGGGCGCGGGCGCGTCGCGCTGGACCGAGATCGGCGCCGGCGGCGCACCCGCGCGCACCGGCGCGGGCACGGTGATCACCGCGCGGCTGCCGGGCTCGACCACCAGTTCGGAGCGGCTCGTCGGCCCCTCGTCGCCCGGTGCGCGCACCTCGATCACGTGCCGCCCGGGGTCGACGCGCCGGGGCACGCCCAGATCGCTGGCGCCGAGCGCCGCGCCGTCGTCGAGCACCGTGGTGCCCGCGGGCCAGCCCTCGGCAAGATCGATGCGCAGGCGCGGGATGCGCGGCCCGATGGTGGCCAATGCCTGGCGCGCCACCCGCGCCCGCGCGTGCTGGGCGCGCTGATCGGCCGGTGCCAGCGCGCGGTACTTCGCCAGGAAGGCCTCGTAGTGGGCCGCGGCGCTGGCCGTCTTGCCCCAGTCCTTGTGGCACTCGGCGAGCGTGAACAGGCTGCCGAGCTTCGGATCGAGGTGGTAGCTCTCGGCGAGCGCCGGGCAGCCGGTGGCGAAGTCCCTGGCCAGCATCGCCGCCAGACCGGTGTCGAAGCGCTCGATGGCCTCGTCGGCCGCCGCTGCCTTCTGCGTGTCACCCGCAGGCGGATCGTCCGCGTGCGCTGCCGGCGCGCAGGTGGCGCCCGCCAGGACGAGGAGCGCGCGCACCGCGCCGAGCCACTGCGGGCGCCGCATCGATGGCGACGCTAGCACGCGGCGCCGTGCCGAACAGCGGCGTGCGATACTGCCCGCGATGTCTGGGCGAGTGGGCAGCGGCGACTTCGAGGACGTCGACACGCACCTGCTGCGCTCCGTGCCTCGTCAGGTCTCGTTCCGGCGGTATCGACTGGTCGTCCTGCAGGGCATGGACACCGGCCTGGGCGCGGTGTGCGCCTCGGAGGAGATGACCGTGGGCACGGCGCAGGGCAACGATCTGCTGCTCCACGACCCGGCCGTGTCGCGGCACCACTGCCGGGTGACGTTCGGGCCGCGCGGCTTCGCGCTGCGCGATCTCGGGAGCGCCAACGGCATCGTCCTCGGCGGGCACCGGGTGGAGTCGGCCTACCTCGCGCCGGGCTCGGTGTTCTCGGTGGGCACCACGCTGGTGCGCTTCGATCTGCTCGACGAGCAGGTCACCGAGGCGGTCAGCGCCGACGCCGCCTTCGGGCGCGTGCTCGGGCGCAGCGTGGCCATGCGCCGCCTCTTCGCGCTGGCCGAGCGCATCGCCCAGAGCGAGTCGACGGTGCTCGTCGAGGGCGAGACGGGCACCGGCAAGGGCGCGCTGGCCGAGGCCATCCACGCCAGGAGCGCGCGCGCCGGCGGGCCCTTCGTGGTCATCGACTGCGGCGCCATCCCACAGAACCTGGTGGAGAGCGAGCTCTTCGGCCACGAGCGCGGCGCCTTCACCGGCGCGCACTCCGCCCGCCCCGGCGCCTTCGAGGCCGCCGCCGGGGGCACGGTGTTCCTCGACGAGGTCGGCGAGCTGCCGCTGGCCGTGCAGCCCCGGCTGCTGCGCGCGCTCGAGGCCCGCGTGGTGCAGCGCGTCGGCTCGCGCACGCCCACGCCGCTCGACGTCCGCGTCATCGCCGCCACCAACCGCGAGCTGCGCGCCGAGGTCAACCGCGGCACCTTCCGCGCCGACCTCTTCTTCCGCCTGAACATCGTGCGCGTCGCCCTGCCGCCGCTGCGCGAGCGCGTCGAGGACATCGGCCTGCTCGCCGAGCACTTCTTCCGCGAGCTCGGCCCGCCCGGCACCCAGCCCAGCCCGGCGCTGCTCGAGTCGTACCGGGCGCGCAGCTGGCCCGGCAACGTGCGCGAGCTTCGCAACGCCGTGGAGCGCGACGTGGTGCTCGGCGAGGGCGCCTCGATCGACGAGGGCGGCGCGCTCGGCGACGCGGCCACGCCGAGCGTGCGCGCCGGGTCGTCGGACGCGCCGTTCCGGGTGCGCAAGGAGCAAGCCATCCGCGCCTGGGAGAGCGCCTACCTGCGCGAGCTGCTCGAGGCGCACGGCGGCAACCTGACCCACGCGGCCCGTGCCGCGCGCATGGACCGCAACTATCTGCGCGAGCTGCTCCGGCGCCACGGCATCGCCGGCCGCGAGGACGGATAGATTCGGCGAGGCTGTACGCGCCTCTGCCCGCCGCTGCTGGCAGTCGCCAGCGGCGCTGCTGGCAACTGCCTGCAGCGCGCCCGGCCACCCTCGAGAACGCGGCCGATTCGCGCGCCGCGGCGCTGGCACGTCGCCTGCGAAGCGGGATCCGGGAGCCCGCTGCTCCCGAGGAGGCGAGCCACGTGCGAAGCACTGCTCTCATCGCGGCCCTGGGGTGCGCCGGCGTCCTCGCCGGCTGCATCGGCGACATCGGTGACCGCGGCGATGCGCCCGGAACAAGCGCCGGCCCGAGCGGTGGCCACCAGGATCCGGGCAAGGACCCGGAGAAGGCCGCCGACGCGCGCTTGCCGCTGCGCCGCCTGACCCCCTTCGAGATCGATCGCGCGCTCTTCGATCTGCTCGGCGACGACACGCACGCCGCCATGGCCCTGCGGCCGGACAACGTGAAGGCGCCTTTCGAGACCGACCCCAAGGAGCAGCTGGTGACACGCCAGAAGCTCGAGCAGATGGAGGGCATCTTCTTCGACGCCGCGGTGCGCGCCACCGAGGACCTGGGCGCCCGCCTCGGCTGCGAGCCGACCGGACCCGGCGACGCCTGCCTCGCGGAGTACCTGAAGGGCTTCGGTCGCCGCGCCTTTCGCCGCGCGCTGACCGAGGCCGAGGTCCAGCGCTACCTGGATCTGGCGACCTCGCTCGACGCGCCGCTGGGCCGCAACCTGGCCGTCGCCCGCACCCTGCAGGCCATGCTGCTGGCGCCGGACTTCCTCTACCTCACCGCCTTCGGCGAGCCCGCTGCCGGCGGCGCCGACGCCCTGCTGCTGCCGCACGAGCTGGCCGGGCGCCTCTCGTTCCTGATCTGGAGCTCGGTCCCCGACGAGGCGCTGCTCGACGCCTCGGAGAACGGCGCCCTGACCGGCGACGGCCAGCGCCTGGAGCAGGTGGAGCGCATGCTCGACGACCCGCGCGCCTCCGGGGCCGCCGCCCGCTTCGTGGCCAACTGGCTGGACATCCTGGACCTCGGCTCGTCGCCGAAGATCGACGCCGCCTGGAACGCGCAGCTGCTCCGCTCGGTGCAGAACGAGTCGCTGCAATCGGCGTCGGCGTGGTTCGAGGGCGGCGAGCCGTTCGCCGCGCTGCTCACCAGCGACACCACCTTCCTCGATGGCCCGCTGGCCGCCTTCTACGGTGTGGCCGGCGTCGAGGGCGACGCGGTGGTCGAGGTCTCCGGCATGGCCGAGCGCGGGCGCGCCGGCGTCCTCGGGCAAGCCGGCTTCCTGGCGGCGCACGCCACGCAGGGCGCCTCTTCGCCGACCCTGCGC
>JBBJMR010000059.1:0-33697 GCA_037720395.1 Polyangiaceae bacterium | reverse complement strand
GGGGAGACGTCCACGGCGGGCGGGGGCTGTGTTAGGGCGGCGGCGTGGAAGGCGTGGTGGTGGCGCTGGCGGCCGAGGGGGCACGCCCGCTCGACGAGCTGGCCGGGTTGCCGCTCGCGCTGCGCACGGTGCTCACGCTCCAGAAGGAGGGGATCGCGGCCGTGCACGTGGTGGTCGCGGCCGGCGATGGGGAGACGTGTCGCCGCATCGCGGGAGACGCGCGCGTGCGGGTGCCGGTGAAGGTCATCGAGGCCGCCGACGTGGGCGAGGGGCTGGTGAGTGCGGCCGATGCCATCGGCGCTCCGTTTCTGCTGGCGCGACACGATGTGGTCGTCGATCCGGCGGTGTACCGGGCGCTCGTGGCGGCGGAGGTGGATCCGGCAGGGGCCGGGGCGGTGGGCGTGGAGGTCGCTGCGGCGCGCTGCGGGCCGCTGCTCGTGACGCCGCGGTGGATCCGGTCCGTGGGGGCCACGGACACGGACACGGACACGGACACGGAGACGAGCGCGGGCGCGGACGCGGGGGCGCTGGATGCCTTCGTCTCGCGCCGCTCGGTGGATCGGATCGACGTGGCCGGGTGGGCGGCTCGGGTCGATTCCGCGGCGGGGCGGCGGGAGGCGTTCCGGCAGCTGTTCGAGGCTTGCAGGAAGCCGGTGGATGGCATCGTCGCTCGGCACCTCAACCGGCATGTGTCGATCTTCATCTCCAAGCGGGTGGTGGGGTGCCGCTGACGCCGAACATGATCAGCTGCATCACCTTCGCCATCAGCGTGGCCGGCGCGGTGAGCGCGGCGCGGGGTGGGTGGCTGCCGGTGATGGTCGGCGCGTTCCTGTTCCAGTGGGCGAGCATCCTCGATGGCGTCGATGGAGAGCTGGCGCGGGTGCGCTTCCAGCACTCGAAGCTCGGGCAGTGGCTGGACACCCTGAGCGACGATGCGTCGAACGTCCTCTTCTACGCGGGCCTGGGGATCGGGGCGCGCTCGCTGCCGTTCGGCGAGGTGCTGATGGGGTGCGGGCTGGCGTCGTCGCTGCTGCACGTCATCACCAGCGCCATTCACTATCAGGAGCTGATCGGGCTGGGGTCGGGCGACCTGTATGCCATCGACTGGGGCTTCGACAAGGAGCCGCCGCGCGGGCTGTCGGGGCGGCTGCTGGTGTTCTTCCGCAACGTGGTGAAGAAGGACTTCGCCACGCTGTTCTTCTTCGTGCTCAGCGTGTTCGGCGTGCTGGCGTGGTTCCTGCCGGGCATCGTCATCGCGCAGGTGTCGGCGCTGGTGGCGGCGGTGGCCCGGCGGGTGCGGCGCGCGCGGGCTGGCTGAGGTGCCCGCGGCCTGGCGGCGCTGCTGGCGCGTCGATCAGGACGCAGAGGGCAGGCGCTGCTCGGGGGCCGGCGCCGGCGCGGAGGCGGCGGGGCGGATGGAGCGATAGCCACGGTTGAACTGGCGGGCGTAGATGGCGGCGGTGACCAGGCTGGATGCCACGCCCACGTACATGCCCACGTAGGCCACCCAGTAGATCCAGAGGTCGTAGGGCGCGGGCAGGAAACCGGCACGGGTCACGCACATCAGCGCCATGGCCCAGAACATCCAGTTCGAGCTCCACTTGCCGAGGAAGATGCTGGGCAGCGAGAAGCCCATCTCCGCCGCGCTGACGCGCATGTTGACGACCATCACCTCGCGGAAGGTGACCACCAGCAAGAGGATGAAGGGCCAGGTGCCCTCGAACACGAACATGGCGATGGCGCCGATCATGAAGAGCACGTCGGCGGCCTGATCGAGGAGCCCGCCGATGCGCGTCGACTGGTTCAGGCGCCGCGCCAGCCAGCCGTCGAGGTAGTCGCTGAGGCCAGCGGCCCAGCCCAGCACCACCGCCGGCTTGCGGTAGCCGTGGTGCCAGAGGGCGATGGTCAGCCAGATGAAGACGATGCGCGAGAGCGAGACCAGGTTCGGCCAGGTGCGCAGGTCACGGGCGAGCGCGCCGGGCTCGCCGCCCACGATGTCTCCGGTTGCCACGGCGCGCGTATACACTGCGGCGGGCTCGAAAGGTGTCCGAGAAGGGTAGGTACCATCCAATTCCCCCGCCTTGAAAGGCGGGGCACGGCTGGTTGGACCGCTCTGGAGTCTCTCGATCACTCGAAGCCCGCCCTGACGGGCGGGCTCGAGGCGATGCGCGGCGGCTGGGACTGGGCGCCGCAGAGGACGCGCGCTGCCGAGTGCCGAGTCTCGCCACGCGATCTGGAGGCCCTGGCTGCTCACGTCACCGCGCAGCGCGCGCAGCCCGACCGGAGTCTGAAGCCTGGGAGCCCCACGCAACGTCAAGCCCGCCCGCCAGGGCGGGCTTCTGGTGATCGAAGGACTCGGTACCGCTCCAACTCGTCGTGCCCCGCCTTTCAAGGCGGGGGAAGACAAGAGCTCGATTGGGACAGCCGCTCAGCGGATGGCGAGCAGCAACAGGATGGCGAGCACGCCGACTGCCAGGCCGATGCCTGCGGCCACCAAGACGGCGCGCGCCGCCTGCGGCTTGCCCTCCTGCGCGGGCACCGGCAGGACGTTGGCCTCGGGCGGGGCCAGGTCGCCGGCGCGGCGGCGGAAGCCCTGAGCGCGATCGGAGGCGCGGCGGCCGGCCTGGCGGTAGCGGACGGCCTTCATCTCGCGCAGCGCCGCCTCCAGCTGCTGCGCCACCAGACCCGCCGAGGCGGTGCGCGCGTCGCGCTCGCGCTTGAGGCAGCCATCGACGATGGCGCAGACGTTGGCCGGGATGTCCGTCTTGCGCGTCATCAGCGGGTCGCAGTCCTGGGTCAGGATGCGGACCATGAGCGCGTTGTAGTTGGGCGCCTGGTGCGGAAGGCTGCCGGAGAGCGCCTCGTACATGACCACGCCCAGCGACCAGACGTCGGCGCGTCCGTCGAGATCCTCGCTGCCCGAGGCCTGCTCGGGGCTCATGTAGGCCGGCGACCCGATGACCGTTCCCACCCGCGTCAGGGTGAAGTTGTGCGCGGTGTCGATGACCTTGCTGATGCCGAAGTCGAGGATCTTGGCGACGCGCTCGCCGGTGCCCGACTCGTGGACGTAGATGTTCGCCGGCTTCAGATCGCGGTGGACGATGCCCTGGGAGTGCGCGAGGTCGAGGGCCTTGGCCACCCCGACGAGCATCTCCACGAGCACCTCGGGCTCGATGAGGCCGTCGCGCCGGAGCCAGGCGTCGAGGCCCTCTCCCTGGAGGAGCTCGAAGACCAGGAACGGCGAGCCGTCCTCGGCCTGGCCGAGGTCCAGGATCTCCACGATGCTCGGGCTGCGGACGCGCCCGCTCGCCTTGGCTTCGTTGAAGAAGCGCTGCAGCGAGACCATGTCCTGGGCCACGTCCGGGTGCATGACCTTGAGGGCCACGTCGCGGTCGATGAGCTCGTTCTTGGCCTGCCAGACCGCGCCGCTGGCGCCGCTGCCGAGGGCCTGCACGAGGCGGTAACGGGACTGGATCAGGTCTCCGGGAGTCAGCACCGAGGGGCGACAGGATATCGAAGTCGTGGCAGAAAGCGCCGTGCTTTCGAGACGCGACGTCGGCTGGACCTCCTCGAGGACAGATCACCGCGACAATTGCTGGCGGGGCCGTGGTCGAATAGGCTCGCTTCCCGCGGCCCTGCGAACTTCCGGGTAGCGACCACGTCGGCCCTTCGGGATGGCTCTGCCCAACAAAGCGAAGATTCCGGTCGGATTCGTCCTCTCGGGCAAGTACCGGATAACCCGCGAGATTGGTCGCGGGGGCATGGCGGCCGTCTACGAGGCGGAGAACATCGACATCGGCAAGCGCGTGGCCATCAAGGTCCTCGCGCAGGAGCTGACTGCCTCCGCCGTCGTGGTCGAGCGTTTCCTGCGGGAAGCGCGGGCCGCGGCGGCCATCCGCAGCCCCTACATCTGCGATGTCTACGACTCCGGGCGCCTGGAGGACGGGCGGCCGTTCCTGGTGCTGGAGCTGCTGGAGGGCGAGTCCCTCTACGAGCGGATGACCAAGGTCCGCCACATGGACGCCGAGTCGACGCTCTCCATCATCAGCCAGACCTGCCGCGGTCTGACCAAGGCGCACGCCGCCTCGATCGTGCACCGCGATCTGAAGCCCGAGAACATCTTCCTCACCAAGGACGAGGAGTCGTCGACGCTGCTCGCCAAGATCCTCGATTTCGGGCTGGCGAAGTTCTACCTGCCCATGGACGGGTCGGGCGGGGAGAAGCAGGCGCGGCTGACGCGCGAGGGCGCGGTGTTCGGGACCCCGGCCTACATGAGCCCGGAGCAGGTGCGCGGGCAGGGCGCCGTCGATCACCGGGCCGACCTGTGGGCCCTGGGCTGCATCACCTACGAGTGCCTGACCGGCAAGACGGTGTGGGCCACCGAGCAGGGCGTGGCCATGACCTTCGCCCAGATCGCCAACGCGCCGCTGCCGCGTCCCGCCAAGATCCGGCCCGACGTGCCCATCGCCTTCACCGAGTGGTTCGACAAGGCGCTGGACCGCAACATCGACAAGCGCTTCCAGACGGCCAAGGAGTTCGCCGAGGAGCTGGCCGCGGCCTTCGAGCAGGGGCCGCCGAGCTTCTCCGCCATCCACGACCTGTCCGCGCTGCAGATCGAGGAGGCCGCCGCGGCCGCGGCCGCGTCCCCGGGCCCCGCCGCCGGGCTGGCGGCGCCGGCCGTCGCCCCGGCGCGCCGTTATTCGCCGGACGCGGTGACCCAGCCGCCGCAGCGCCCCGGCCCGAACGGGCACGGCGCCGAGCCGGCCGGGCCCGGGGTCGACGTGACCTTCAGCGAGCCGCCGCCGAGGCCGGGGCCGGCGGCCACGGGCCCTGCGATGGGCGCGGCCGATCCGGTGATCATGCGCTCGTCGCGCACCGGGTTCACGGCGCCTCCGCCGCGATCGAGCGAACCGACCACCAAGCCGAACGACACGTTCGATGCGCGCGCCACCGGTCGCTCGAGCCGCGGTATCGTGGTCTTCGGCGTGCTGCTGTTGCTCGTCGGCGCGGCGGACGCGGGGTACCGGCAGCTCATCCAGCCGCCGACCACGCCGCGGCCCTCGAACAGCGCCCGCGTGGACGCCGGCACGCCCCTGGCCTCCAGCGGCGTCGACGCCGGGCGCTCGCCGACGACGCCGGTCTCGCCCGGCACCAGCCTGCCCTGGCGCCCGCTGGTCGCCGACGCGCAGGCGCAGATCGCCGCCGATGACCTGAAGGGTGCGCAGAAGACGCTGCGCGAGGCGTTCGACAGGGGCGGGCACGGCGTGCCGCGCACCATGCTCGATCACGTCAACGTGGCCGTGGCCGCGTCGGGCACCAAGCAGCCCTGCCGCCTCACCGGTCTGGGGCGGCCGCGCACGTACGATCTGGCGCCCAACGTGCGGCAGGTCGGCAGCGGCCGGCCCGCCATCGCCCTCGGCCCGCGCGGCGCGGTGATGACCTGGACCGATGGGCACGAGGGCAACGAGCACGCCTGGGCGGTGGCCTTCGACGAGGCGATGCGCGGAACCAGCGAGCCGTACGACGTCACCCCCGAGGGCGCGCTCATCGGCCGCCCGGAGCTGACCTCGGCGGGCGACAAGGTGATCATCACCTACTGGGACACCAAGGGACCCGAGGCCGGCGTGCACGTGCGCTGGCTGGAGCCCGACGGCCGCATCGGTGGGCCGAGCGTACCGGTGACCCCCCCGAAGCCCGGCAACTTCTGGCCTTCGCTGACGCGCATGCCGGACGGCTCGTACGTGGTGGTGTGGACTCAAGAGGAGGGCGACAGCGAGGACCTCTGGCTGCGCCGCCTCACCGCCAAGCTGGAGCTGCAGGGCGACGCGGTGCGCATCAGCGACCTGGCTGCGCCGCTCGGGGCCAGCAAGGTGCGCGCGCGCCTGCCCTGGGCCGCGGTGCAGAGCGACTCGTTGATGATCGCCTTCCGCTACGAGAAGGACCCGCAGCGCCTCATCCACCTGATGAAGGTGCCGCTCGGTGACGTGGGCAAGGGCGTGCCGGCGGTGACCAAGCCGCCGGCGCCGCGCACCGATCGCATGCTGGGCGAGACGGTGCTGGTCAACGTCGAGAAGGACAAGGCCGACGCGCCCTCGCTGGCCTGCGGCACCCCGGGCTGCTTCCTGGCCTGGCACGGCGAGGGAGGCCGGGCGCAGGCCGCCTTCATCGAGCCGCAGAAGGCGGCGCCGCTGTGGCGCAAGCCGCTCAGCAAGGCCGGCGCCGATCCGGTGGTGGGCATCGGCGCGAGCGGCGAGGCACAGCTGGCCTGGTACGAGCGCGGCCACGTGATGACCGCGTCGGTCGGTCGCGACGCGGTGGGCCCGCCGAGCAAGGTGGCGCGCATCAGTGGCGACCAGCCGATGCCCTCCATCGCCGCGGGCGCCAAGCCCGGCGAGTGGTACGTGGCCTGGCTGGACTTCGAGGCCGGGCACCTGGAGCCCTACGCC
Source organism: Polyangiaceae bacterium (assembly GCA_037720395.1). Taxonomy (GTDB): domain Bacteria; phylum Myxococcota_A; class Polyangia; order Polyangiales; family Polyangiaceae; genus JBBJMR01. Next base: position 27,251 of record JBBJMR010000059.1, on the reverse strand, counting down.
GCCCGCGTGCAGTGCAAGTGATCCCGCAGCGAGCTGACCTGCGCGCGCGGCCGCTGGAGACCGAGCGGCTCTACCTGGCGCCGGTGGACGTGGCCGATGGCAACGACCTCTGGTACGCGGTCAACGGCTCGCGCGCCTTCCTGCAGCGCTGGCTGCCGTGGGTGCAGTTCCACACCGACCCCGGGGCGAGCGCGCGCTTCGCCGAGGCGTGCGCCAACGACTGGGACCAGGGGCGCGCGGTGCGCTTCACCATCCGCGAGCGGCAGACGCGCACGCTGGTGGGCATCGTCGGGCTGGAGGCGTGCGTGCACCTGCATCGCGCCTGCGAGCTCGGCTACTGGCTGCGCCGCGAGTCGACGGGCCACGGATACATGCACGAGGCGGCCAGCGCCTGCATGGAGTTCGCGTTCAAGCAGATGGGCGTGCACCGCCTGCGGGTGGCGGCGGCGACCGACAACCACCCGTCGCTGGGCGTCATCGCCAAGCTCGGCTTCCGCTTCGAGGGGATCGCGCGGCAGGCCGAGTGGTGCGACGGGCGCTGGCTGGACCACGCGACGTTCGCCCTGCTGTCCACGGACGCGCCGTAGACCGCTCTGCGGCCGGCGGCCGAGCGACGCACGATGCGGCGCCGCAGCCGGATCGTTTGCGAACCATGCGGTGGCGGATCCATCGATGGGCGAGGCGTTTCCTGAACCCAGATTGGTGGCACGGGGCATTGACCCCGGAGGCTGGATCTGGTGGATCAGCCGCGACCACGTCGTGGCGTCGAGTCCCGGATGACTCGAGGGTCGCACGTGGAATCCCGCTGCCAGCGCGCATGAACGACGCTGGCTCGGATGTTGCTGCCGGCGCGCCCGGCGAAGACTGCTTTCGGAGGTCCTTCCAATGTCGATGAAGTTGAGCTTGGGTGTGATGGTCGCGCTGGTCGGTGTCATGGGCGTGTCCGGTTGTTCGGACGACGATGATGACGATGGGCGCGGCGGTTCCGGTGGCGTGGGGGCATCGGGCTCCTCTTCTTCCTCGGCCACGTCGTCGTCGTCCTCGTCTGCTTCCAGCTCGAGCGCGTCGAGCTCCAGCGGCGTCGGCGCGCAGGGCGGCGGTGGCTTCGGTGGTGAAGGCGGCACGCAGGTCGGCGGCGCGGGCGGCCTGGGCGGCGAGGGCGGTTCGCTGGTCCGCGGCGCGGGTGGCGACGGCGGTACGGCCGTCGGTGGCGCTGGTGGCGCGGCCGTCGGTGGCGCGGGCGGTGACGGCGGCCAGGGCGGCAACGCGGTGGCCGATGGCACCTGCGCGGCGCCTTACCCGATCAACAGCGGCGACGTGGTGAATGGCGATACGACCGGGCTGACCGGCGTGATCGAGGAAAGCTGCGGACTCGGCGGGGGAACCCGGGGAGATCGTTTACCAGTACACGCCGACCGTCTCCGGGACGGCGCTGGTGGTTCTCGATCCGGCCTTCGACGGCGTGCTCGAGGCCCGCACTGCCTGCGGCGCCGTGGCCACGGCCATCGACTGCGACGACGTGGTGAGCGGCAACGAGGTGCTCATCTTCGGGGTCAGCGCCGGCCAGCCGCTCTACATCATCGTCGACGGTTACAACGCCGCGGCGGTCGGAACGTTCACGCTCTCCATCAACCCCGCAGAGACGGTCTGCAACGACGGCCTCGACGACAACGCAAACGGCCTCGAGGACTGCGAGGACCCGGGGTGCCTGAGCGATGCCTCTTGCGCACCGGTCACCGCCGCCTGCACTGCGGCGCCGGCGCTGGCGGCCACGCAGACCGGCGACACCACGGCGTCGGGCAGCAACTTCAGCAGCGACATCGCCGGCTCGTTCTGCGGCTTCGGCAGCGGCGTGAACGATGCCGTCTACAGCTACACGGCGCCCGGCGCCGGCCTGCTCGACCTCGGCCTGACCGGCGACACCGGTCAGGGTCTGTACGTGCGCACGGACTGCGATGACGCCCTGGCGCGGATCAGCTGCAACAACCTCAGCGTCAGCCCCGACCAGCTGTATGCGACCCTCCTGCCCGGGCAGAGCGTGTGGGTCTACGTCGACGGCAGCACGGCCGGCGACATCGGGCCCTACACGCTGACCAGCAACTTCATCGCCTTCACGTCGACCGAGGTCGAGCCGAACAACGGCCCCGCCTCTGCCAACCCGGCCGCAGCCACGAACACCGGCATCATCACCCCGGCTGAATCCGACTGGTATGCGGTCACGGTGCCCGGGCCGGCGTCGATCCTCGACGCCGAGACGGTCGACACCGTCACCGCGCCCAACCTGTGCACGTCGCAGTCGGCCGACACGTTCATCACCATCTACGCGGCCGACGGCACCACCGTGCTCGACACCGACGAGGACGGTGGCGACGGGTACTGCTCGGCGGCAAGCGCCACCGCGCTCGCGGCCGGCACGTACTACGTCCGCGTGCAGGGCTCGCCGTCGTACGCGTTCTTCGACCAGATGGCGTACCAGCTCGACATCACCGTGACGCCCTGAAGCGGGCCGGCCAGCGTGCCCGACCGGGGCACGCGTGGTCGTGATGGCCGCGACGGCGCAACCCGCGCCTCGCGGCCGTCGTCTTTTGTGTCGCCGCGGGGGCCCGCCGCTTGGCTCGGCGCTGCGCTAGGCTCTCGCGCCATGGCCGCCTACAAGACGCACGCCGAGCACGCCGCGTTCGGCGGGACGCTCGGGTACTACGAGCACGAGTCGCGGGAGACGAAGACGCCGATGCGCTTCGCCGTCTTCCAGCCGCCGCAGGTCGCGGCCGGGCCTTGCCCCGTCGTCTACTACCTGGCGGGGCTGACCTGCAGCCAGGAGACGCTCGTCACCAAGGCCGGCGCGCTCGGGCTGGCGGCGGAGCTGGGGCTGGTGCTGGTGGCGCCGGACACCAGCCCGCGCGGGGCGAACGTGGCCGGCGAGAGCGATAGCTGGGACTTCGGGCTCGGCGCGGGGTTCTACGTCGACGCAACGCAGGCGCCCTGGGACGAGCACTACCGGATGTACAGCTACGTCACCGAGGAGCTGTTCGATCTGGTGCGCGCCGGCTTCCCGGTGGACGCGGGGCGCGTCGGGATCTTCGGGCACTCGATGGGCGGGCACGGGGCGCTGGTGATGGGGCTGCGCGCGCCGGAGAAGTACCGCTCGGTGTCGGCGCTGGCGCCGGTGGCTGCGCCGATGCGCTGCCCTTGGGGCAAGAAGGCGTTCGGCAACTACCTGGGGCCGGACGAGGCGACGTGGCGCGCGTATGACGCGTCGGTGCTGGTGGCCGATCACGGGCATCCGGGGACGCTGCTCGTCGATCAGGGGCTGGCCGACAAGTTCCTGGTCGAGCAGCTCTACACCGAGGCGTTCGCCGAGGCGTGCCAGGCGGCGGGGCAGAAGGCGCGCGTGCGGACGCACGAGGGGTACGACCACAGCTACTTCTTCATCTCCACGTTCGTGGGGGATCACCTGCGGCATCATGCCGCGGCGCTGGCTAAGTAACCCCCCTCGCAGGCTCGCCCTGCCGGCCGTGGTAGACTCGCAGCGTCGTGCGCCTTCCGGACGAGCTGCACTGGTTGTTCTGGGACCTCGACGCGGAGCAGCTCGACAGCGAGCGTCACGCGGACACCGTGCTCGCGCGCGTCCTCGAGCACGGCCGCATGGCCGAGGTCCGCTGGCTCCTCGGAGCCTACGGCATCGGGCGCATCCACCGGTTCTTCCGTGAAGTCGGTCACCCGGACGTCAGCCGCCGGACGACGCAGTTCTGGCGCGTCGTCCTCGATGCGAAGGAAGAGTCATGGGCAAGCCCACCGGCGTGGCGGCAAAGCAACTCCGCGCCCTGGATCGACTGAAGACGCTCGCGCCGCTGGCAGGCTTCTACCTCGCGGGCGGCACAGCGATCGCGTTTCATCTTCGCCACCGCCGCTCGCTCGACCTGGACCTCTTCAGTGCCACCGCGGACGTCGACTTCGACGTGATTCGTCGAAGCCTGGCGGTGCTTCCCGAAGGGGTGTCGGTGATCGCCGAAACGGACGCGGCGCTGAAGGTGCTTCTGCTGGGCGAGCCGGTCGATCTCGTGCGCTATCCCTATGCGCCGCTCGAGCATCCCACAGCGGGGCCGTCAGGCTTTCCGGTGGCCGGGCTGCTCGATCTCGCGGTGATGAAGATGGCGGCTGTCGCCCGGCGCGGGATTCGTCGCGACTTCTGGGACCTCCGCGTTCTCCTCGGCACGGGCCTGACCCTGGGCGTTGCGGGAGAAGCTTACCTGCAAAGATTCGGCGTCAACGAGTCGGACCTCTACCACGTGGCGCGTGCGCTGACCTATTTCGCCGATGCGGAGAAGGATCCTGCGTTCCCCGCTGGGATGACAATGGAGAGCTGGAGCGAGATCCAGCGCTTCTTCGAGGCCGAAGCACCCAAGCTGTTGCCGCGCTGACTCCAAGCGCGACGGCCGAAGCTCGCCGCAGACCTGTAACGAGACGTTGCCATCCGGGTAACGCTGCGTTGCCACGCGGGCGTGAGGTGGACGATCGGCGGCGGGACTGCGGGTGGCATGGCGTGTGACTATCGGCGGCACATATGAGCTCGCTCTGGGACAGGACCACGCTCGGCCGCACCGGCCTCTCCGTCAGCCGGCTGGGCATCGGCTCCAGCGCCGGAGTGGGGGGCGCGGACATCGAGCGCGCGGTGGAGCGGGGCATCAACTACCTCTATTACGGCTCGCTGCGGCGGGCGGGTTTCGCCGAGGGGGTGCGGGCGGCGACCCGCAAGCGGCGCGAGGACCTGGTGGTCGTGGTGCAGTCGTACACGCGCGCGGCTTGCCTGATGGGGCTGGGGTTCGAGCGCGGGCTGCGGCAGCTCGGGGTGGACCACGCCGATGTGCTCTTGCTCGGGTGGTGGAACCAGCCGCCGCCGCGGCGCATCGTCGACGCGGCCTTGAAGCTGCGCGACGCGGGCAAGGCGAAGCACGTGATGATCTCCTGCCACGATCGGGGCACCTTCGCGAAGTACGTCGACGATCCGGAGTACGGCGCCATCATGGTCCGCTACAACGCCGCCCACCCGGGCGCCGAGCGCGAGGTGTTCCCGAAGATCGAGGGCATGGAGGCGGCGCGGCGACCGGGGGTGGTGGCCTACACGGCCACGCGCTGGGGCGCGCTGCTCGATCCGGCGCTGACGCCGCCCGGGGACAAGACGCCGCGCGCCTCGGACTGCTACCGCTTCTCGCTGAGCCACCCGACGGTGGACATGAGCCTGTGCGCGCCGGCGGACGGGGCGCAGCTCGACGAGGCCATGGCCGCGCTGGATCGCGGGCCGCTGGACGCCGAGGAGATGGCCTGGATGAAGCGCGTCGGCGCCTCGGTGCGCGCGGCCTCCGCCGCCAAGGGAGGCAACCTGCCCATCCAGCTGCTCGATCGGCTGGTGGGTGCTGCGTCGCGCTGAGGCCGCCGTCCGACGACGAGCTCGCCCGCGTCGTCCTCGCCGAGCGCCGCCCAGGCATCGACGGTGAGCTCCTGAGCCGCATCCGCGCGCCCGATCATCGAGGCCGACGCAAGCATGCGGCGCGCGGCTCAGACGTCGTCGTCGTCCTCGGGCTGGATGTCCTCCGCCACCAGCTGACGCCAGGCGGTGAACGCCGCAGGCGATGCCTGGGAGGCAGTCAGTGAAGCGTCGACTTCCTCGCCCTCCACCTTGAGCCCCGGAAATGCGAGGAGCAGTCGGCGAAGGTCGGCAAGGTCGGTGGCGCCCTTGGGGGACTTGTCCCTCGCCACCATGCTGACGACCTTGGCCGCGATCAGCTCCGGCGGGCCGAGAACGAGGACGCCGTCGACTGCGCGACTCGCCGGGAGCTCGCGGACGGCCCGGACGTCCACCAGATGGCGGTTCCTCGGCTCCTGCAGTTGATACACCCTGAAGCCCATGCCGCCGCGAATGACGCGGACGCGGGTGGCGATGGAGAAGCGCTCGCCCACATGAGCACGGATCTCCTCCGCCAGCTCGGCAGCGCGCGTCGACATGAGGTCGATGTCCTGCGTCATCCGAGGCTCGGCGACGTATGCGTTGACCGCCTGGGCGCCGAACAGGAGAGCGTCCGTGCGTCCGCGCAGGAAGTCGAGCACGGCGTCGTGCACGGTAGCCAGTGGCAGTGGCTCTCGCATCACGAACTCCCTGAAGCCTAGCGCTCCGTCACCGAGCATCGAGCCTCCGCTCGCACAACGTGCCGCGAGCCTAGCACGCAGCCTGGCAGTCGTCCGCGGTACGCTGCCAGCCCGATGCCCCGCCCGGTGGCCGACAGCTCGCCGTCCTTCGCGCTGCCGCGCAAGTGGCGTGGGCTGCCGCTGGTGCCCACCGCGCCGGCGCTGGTGCTGGCGGTGGGGATCGCCACCGCGGTGGCCATCGCCGTGCTCGGCATCACCCCGCTGGCGCGCATCAGCGACGGCGCGTCGTTGCTGCGCGCCGAGGTGACGGCGGTGGCGCTGGCGGCGCGCATCCGCTCCACCGCGCTCGAGGACCGCTCCGAGCTGCTCGGGCGCGCGGCCCGCCGATCGGGCAGCGAGGTCCTGCTGGTGGGGCAGGACGGGCGGGTGCTGATCAACGAGAGCTTCGGTGCGCCGAGCGCCGAGGACGTGACGGCGCTGCTGGTGGCCGGGCGCGGCACCACCTACACCAAGCTCGGGCGGGTGAGCTACGTGGCGCGGCCACTGGCGCCGCCGCTCGAGCACCTGTCGATCATCGCCTTCACCTCGGCGCCCAGCCCGCCGCCGGGATCGATGGCCATCGTCAAGGCGGTGGCCACGCTGACGGCGCTGCTGCTCGGCGTCGCGGTGACGGTGGCGCTGGCCTTCACCCGCGCGGCGCGCGATGACGTCGACTACGTGCGCCACCGCATCAAGCGCATGGCGCGCGCCGACGCCGACCCGGCCGGTGAGCCGATCCCCATCCGCTCGCTGGACCAGGTGGGCGCGCTGACCGCGGCCTTCAACCAGCTGGTGGCTCGCTTCGCCGCCGCCGAGAAGACGTACCGCGCCGATCTGTTGCAGGCCTCGGCCATCGACACCGAGCGCTCCGCCTTCCTGGCCGGTCTCTCCCACGAGCTGCGCACTCCGCTCAACGCCATCCTCGGCTTCGCGCACGTGCTGGAGAGCGAGGTCGACGGACCGCTCAACGCCGAGGGGCGCGAGTCGCTGGGAGTGATCCGCACCAGCGGTGAGCACCTGCGCGCGCTCATCGACGACATCCTCGACCTCTCGGCCATGGAGACCGGCAGCCTGGTGCTGTCGCGGCGCGCGCTCGACGTGCGCGCGGCGGCGGAGCAGGTGGTGCGCGAGGCGGCGCCCTCGGCGCGCGGCAAGCCGGTGGCCCTGTCCGTCACCGGCAACCACGGGGTGCTGGCCTACGCCGACCGGCGCCGCTTCCGCCAGGTGCTCACCAACCTCGTCTCCAACGCGGTGAAGTTCACGCGGCAGGGCTGGGTCAACGTGCACGTCGGCACGCACGACGGCTTCGCGCTGGTGGCGGTGCGCGACACCGGCACCGGCATCGCCCGGGAAGACCAGCGCGCCATCTTCGAGGAGTACCAGCAGTCCGGCGACGTGCGCTCGCGGCGCGCCGGCACCGGCCTGGGCCTGGCCATCGCCCGGCGGCTGGTGATGGCGCACGGCGGGGGCATCGAGCTCGAGAGCGCCCTCGGGCAGGGCTCGACGTTCGTGGTGAAGCTGCCGCTCTACGACATGAGCAAGGAGCATCCCGGCGACCCGGCCGGTATCTCCGGCGGCTACGACCCGATGCGCGGCAGCGAGCCGTCCATCCGCCTCAGCGAGCCGTTCGGGATGCGTCCCAGCGAGCCGTCGATCCGCATCACGGTGCCGGCGCCAGTGCCGACGCCGCAACGGCCACCGGCGACGCCACCGCCACCGCCGCGCAAGCCTTCGAGCACGCCACCGCCGCGCAAGCCTTCGACCACGCCGCCGCCGCGCAAGCCGCCCAGCGCGCCGCCGCCGCCGATGCCGCCCATCTCCTCGGGCCCGCAGTCGGCCCCGGTGCCGCCGTCGACGACGTTCGGCGTCGGCTGGCGGCGCAGGGGGCCGCAGTGAGCGCGCCGGCCGACAACTTCGTGCAGCGCATGATCGGCAAGCAGGTCGCCGTCGGCGCGGTGGCCTTCGCCGGCATGGCCGGCCTGGCGCCGCAGCTGCTGATCATGGAGTGGGAGACGGGCATCGGGGTGCTCGAGGCCGGGGCGCGGGTGGGGGTCATCGCCGCGGTGTGCACGGCGCTGGCCGGCATCGTGCGCCTGCGCCGCCACCGCTTCGTGCTGCGCGCGCTGGCGGTGGGGTCGCGGGCCGTCGATGCGCGCGAGCTGGAGAGCCTGGCCGGCGCGCCGCGCGCCCTGAGCTATCGCTACTTCCTGATCAACGCCTTCCTGGCGGCCTCGGTGCTGGTGCCAGCGCTGCGCCCGGAGAAGCTGGACGAGGGGCGGGCGGTGAGCCTCTTCGTGCTGGCGCTGACCATCCTCGCCGCCAGCTCGGTGCCGCTCTACGTGCTGCTGCGGGAGAGCACGCTGCGGGTCATCGAGACGGCGCCGCTCGAGCCGCTCACCCAGCTGCTGGAGGCCGACGAGCTCGACCCGGCGCCGCGGCGGCGCATCGTGACGCGCATGGTCATCGCCGTGGCCCTGCCCATCACCCTGGTCGGCGGCGGCGGCGTGCTGGTGGCCCACGCCCACCTTCGCGCCTTCCTGGAGGAGAGTCGCAAGGAGACGGCGCTGGCGCTGGCGCGCACCTCGCTCGACCCCGGCAGCTTCGGGCTCGGGCAGGCGGGGCGAGCCGACGCCATCGCCGCCGCCGCCGAGCTCGGCTTCCTGGCGCGCATCGACGCCACCCAGAAGCCGTCCGGGGAGACCGCGACGCGCGAGGCCGACGGGCAGATCTCGGTGGCGGTGCCGGTCGAGGACGGGATGGCCGAGGTGCGCTTCTCGGCCAACCTCGATCGCGACCTGACCACGCTGGGCGCGCTGGTCGCGCTGGTGGCGGTGGGCCTGGCGGCGGCGCTGGGCACGCTCTTCGGGCGGGCGCTGGGCGACGACCTGGTGATGGCCACCCGCGCGGTGCGCTGCTGGGCACCGAGAACGTGATGCGCGGGGTGCCGGAGATCGCCAACCTGGCGCGCTTCGAGCTGGTCTCGCGGATGGGGCGGGCCATCGAGGTGCTCGCCGAGCGCTTCCGCATCTTCGCCGCCGCGCAGGAGCGCGCCCTGGACGCGCGCGAGAACGCGCGGCGCATGCGCGGGCTGCTCTTCGCCAGCGTCAGCCACGACCTGAAGAGCCCCCTCAACGCCGTGCTGGGCTTCGCCGAGCTGGTCGGGCGCGAGGACCTCTCCGACGCGCAGCGCGAGAGCTTGCAGCTCATCGTCAACCGTGGACGCGAGCTGCTGGCGATCATCGAGACCATCCTCGATGCGGCGCGGGTGGAGGCTGGGCAGCTGTCGCTCTTCCACCGCGCCAGCGAGGTCGAGGAGCTGGTCACCGAGTCGGTGCGCAAGGCGCAGGAGCTGGCCACCGACGCGCCCACCGAGGTGGTGGTCGAGGTGGCCCGCGGGCTCCCGCTGGCGCCGGTCGACCCGGGTTACGTGACCCGTGCCTTCGGGGTGATCATCGCCCACGCGCTGCGCACCGCGCCGAGCGAAGCCGGTGGGCGGCCGGTGCGGGTGCGCGCTCACCTGCAGGCCGGCACGGCGGAGAGCGGGGTGGTCCTGACCGACCACCCCATCGATCAGATCCGCTTCGACGTGGAGTACGCCGGGCGCGAGGTGCCGCCGGCGGAGCTCACCGAGCTGTTCGCGCGGCACGCGACGTCGCGCGGGCGCGGGCTGACGCTGGGGCTGAGCCTGGCGCGCAGCGTGATCGAGCTGCACGGCGGGACGCTGGAGGTCGACGGGGCGCCGGACGGGGTGCCGGTGGTGCACGTCTGGTTGCCGCTGGTGGTGAGCGGGCCCGATCCGCGGCGAAGGCAGCTGCCGAGCGTGCCGATGATCGGCTACCAGCACCCGGGGTGAGGTCGGGGCCGGCCGCAGGCGACGCGTTCCAGGGTAGAGGTAACATATAGTTGATCGTACGCCAGGATTTGATAATGTATATGTGTGCCCAAGCCCTCGGCGGCCCTGTCCTCCATGCCGCCGGCGGCGTCGGCTGCGCTGGTGCGGCTCGGCGACGATCTGACCATCGCTCGCGTGCGGCGCCGGGAGCCACAACGCCTGTGGGCGAAGCGGCTGGGCGTCTCGATCCCCACGCTGATCCGCATGGAGAAGGGCGATCCGCGCGTCGCGGTCGGCATCTACGCCACCGCCCTGTGGGTGGTCGGTCGGGTCGAGGCGCTGTCCGAGCTCGCCGCTCCGAGCGCCGACCGGGGCGCGCTCGAGCTCGATGTGCGCGGGGCCTTGCAGCGGCGCGCGGTGCGATCCAGAGCGTCCGCGGAGGCACGGCTCGGGCGCGGGCGGGTGAAGCCAGATGGGTAGCCGAGGGCGGGGAACCTACCAGCCCGTCGATCGGCTTTTCCTGTGGCTCCTCACCGATCCGGAGGACCCGGTCCTCATCGGCGAGCTGAACCTGGCCCGGGCGGTGCGCGGCGTGTCGCTTCGCTACGACGACGCATGGCTGGAGCGGGGCTTTGCGCTCAGCGAGGACCTGCCTCTGTCGCGGGAAGAGCACCTGCCGAGGGAGAAGGACACGGCTGCCGGTGCGGTCGACGACGCACGCCCCGATCGATGGGGGGAGCGGATCATCCGCTTCGTGGAGAAGCCGCCGCGGCTATCCGTGCTCGAGTACCTGTTCTTCGCAGGTGACCAGCGGTTCGGCGCGCTGGGCGTGTCCACGTCCAGGGCGACGTATGCGCCGTGCGCTGGGAGCGCGCTGCCGGCGCTGGCAGACGCGGAGACGCTGCACGAGCTGGTCCGCAAGGTCCTGGCCAGCGAGCCCATTCCCGAGCACCAGAGGCGCCTCCTCGCGCCCGGGGCCACCATGGGCGGTGCCAGGCCGAAGGCGCTGATCGAGATCGACGGCCACTCGTGGGTCGCGAAGTTCGACGCCGGCGACCCGACGGATGTACCCCTCGTCGAGCACGCCTCGATGACGCTGGCGCGCAAGGCAGGCATCGAGGTGGCTGCCACGCGGGCCATCCCGCTGAGCACGGGCCACGCGGTCGCCATCGAGCGGTTCGACCGCAGCGGGGGGCGTCGGATCCACGCGCTCTCCGCGAACGTCGCGCTGAAGGCGGCAGGCGAGCAGCCCGGGTACCCGGAGCTGGCGCAGCTCCTGCGGCGCCGCGGTGTCGCCGGTGGCGACCGGAATATCGCGCAGATGCGTGAGCTCTTCCGCCGCATGGTCTTCAACATCCTCATCGACAACACCGACGACCACGAGAAGAACCACGTCCTCATGATGACCGATACGCAGGAGTACGAGCTCTCCCCGGCGTTCGACGTGCTCCCGTCCGGGCAGGCGATCGGATACCAGCAGATGCGGGTCGGAGATCAGGCGGCCGACTCCACCCTGGAGAACGCGATGTCGATGTGCTCCGCGTTTTCCCTGCGGAAGGACGCCGCGACCAGGGAGGTCCGCGCCGTCGCCCGGGTGGTGGCGCGGTGGAAGGAGCATTTCGCCGAGGCGGGCGTGGCCGGACGCGAGATCGAGGCGTACGCCGAGCAGATAGACCGACCCTTCCTGCGCGATCAGCGCCAGGAGCTCGCGCCATCGCCCGGCCGGCGTCGAGCCGGTCGAGGGTGAGGCGCGAGACCGCGCCCGCCCGCATCGGCGCCATGGCATAGTGCCGCCCATGTCCGAGCGCGTGACCTCCCCGGCTGAGACCGGCGACGACGATCGCTTCGACCGCCTCTTCCGGCCTGGCTCGCTGGAGGAGTACATCGGGCAGACGAAGCACAAGCAGAACCTCGAGGTCTTCGTGGAGGCGGCGCGGCGGCGGCGCGAGCCGCTCGACCACATTCTGTTCTGCGGGCCGCCCGGTCTGGGCAAGACCACGCTGGCGTACATCCTGGCCAAGGAGATGGGCGTCACCCTGCACTCCACCAGCGGGCCGGCCATCGAGCACAAGGGGGCGCTGGCCGGGCTGCTCACCAAGCTGGAGCCGCACGACGTGCTCTTCATCGACGAGATCCATCGCCTCTCGCCGGTGGTGGAGGAGAGCCTCTACCCGGCCATCGAGTCCTTCCAGATCGACATCATGACCGGGGACGGGCCGTACGCGACCACCATCCAGCTGGCGCTCAAGCCCTTCACCCTGGTGGGGGCGACGACGCGCACCGGGCTCTTGACCTCGCCGCTCTTGTCGCGCTTCGGGTACGTGATGCGCCTCGACTTCTATCCGGTCGAGGACCTGGAGCGCATCGTGCACAGGAGCGCCCGGCTGCTGCGCGTGCCCATCGACGCCGAGGGGGCGCACGAGGTGGCGGTGCGCTCTCGCGGCACGCCGCGTGTCGCCAACCGCATGCTGCGCCGGGTGCGCGACTTTGCCGAGGTGCGCGGGACGGGCAGCATCACCGCCGAGGTGGCGCGCCTGACGGCGGCGGCGCTGGAGGTGGACGCCGCCGGGCTGGACGAGATGGATCGGCGGCTGCTCTCGGTGATCATCGACACCTACGACGGGGGGCCGGTGGGCATCGAGACGCTGGCCGCGGCGCTGAGCGAGCCGCGCGACACGCTCGAGGACGTCTACGAGCCGTACCTGTTGCAGCAGGGGTTCCTGGGCAGGACGCCGCGCGGGCGGGTGGCGACGCGCAAGGCGTTCGAGCACCTCGGCAAGCGTGCCGCGGGCAGCGCGCCCGATGCCGCGCCGCAGGGGTCGCTGTTCTGAGCTATCCGCCGCCGAGGCGCGCCAGACCGGCCCCGGCACGCTCCAGCCAGGTGCGCTCCTCGACGCCCAGCTCCTCGATGCGCAGGCGCAGCGCGCGGACGCGGTCCTCGCCATGGAGGATGCGCGCCGCCATCGCCTCGCCCTCGTCGGTGCCGCGCAGGGCGGCCAGGTTGGTGCGCAGGCGGCCGAGGTCGGCGAGCACCTGCGCCAGGTCGGCGCGCCGCTTCGGGATCAGGCCGCGGCGGGTCTCCGCTTCCATGAGCGCGTCGGCCACGGCGCGCAGCAGCGGTCGTTGCGCGCTGTCCAGGGTGGGCGCCTCCGACAGCTCGCGCAGCGCGCGCCAGTCGTCGGGCGCGGTGCGCCGGCCGCGCTGCAGGCCCTCGGTGACCCGCAGGCGGCGCGGCGTGTTGGCGCGCGGGCCGACCTGGAAGACGGCCAGGCGCCCGGCGTCGAGGTCGAGCTCGTCGGCGCCCTCGACCTTGGCGTTGTGCACGTAGGGCAGGTCGAGCATCACCGTGCGCGCGCTGCTGCTGCGGTTCTCGAGCGCGTAGTCGATCTGGTGATGGCGCACGAAGTGCTCGGTCAACGCGCCGCCGGTGAAGGCCAGGCGGCGGGGCTCGTCGCGCCGGGTGACCGCCAGCTCCTCGAGGGTGACGTCCAGATCGGCGCCGAAGCCGAGGAGCACCGCCTCCTTGGGCTTCATCCGGCCCAGCTTGGCCTCGCCGGCGAAGCCGCCGTCGGCGAAGAGCGCCACCGTGCCCGCCGGCAGGGTCTGCTGCGTGTCGTTGGCGATGCGCGCCGCGCTGCGCGCTTCGCTGCCCGGCCTGGCGAACCAGGCGATCTTGCGCGCCGAGACCGGCGCTTGAAGGAAGGGCACCAGCGCCGAGCCGTGCGCGCGCAGGTCGAGCCCCGCTGGCAAGCTGTAGCGAAAGAGCGCGCCGGCCTCGACGCTCGACGCCGCTGCGGTGGTGGCCAGGTTGCCGATGGACAGGAGGCTGCTCGGGGCCTCGCTGGCGGCACCCACCCCGCCCACCGTCCCGACGGTGCCCAGCCCGATGCCCTCACCGCGACCGCCGCCGCCCTCGCCGACGCCGGAGAGGCCGAGGCCGCCGGCCCCGTACACCTCCCCGATGCTGTCCGACCAGCCGTCGACCGTCTTGCCGAGGAGCTGGGGAACGGTGGACAGCGGCTCGTCGGGCGTGACCAGCTGGCGATGGGCGTAGCGCGGCGCGGCGAGCGGGAAGAGGAACGAGTCCGGCTTGCCGTTGACCAGCTCGATCCGGACGCCGCGCCAGGCGTCGTCGGTGTCGTTGTGGATCAGCGCCCAGCCCTGCAGGACGGCGCGGTCGGATGCGCCGTCGAGGATCATCCGGTAGGTGGGTCGCCACACCGGCGCCTCGGCGACGTACCCCAGGGTCACCTCGGCGCCGGCCGAGCCGAGCAGCTCCAGTCGCTTCTGCGCCTGCGCGCTCTGGCTCACGGCGTCGAGGCCGGCGCCGATGCGCGCGGCGCGGGCCGGATCGGTGGGCCGCACCCCGATGACCTCGCTGGTGGGCAGGCGGCGCACCTCGCCGCGATCGGTGAGGAGCAGGAGGGCGGCGCGCTTCTCGAGCACGCACGGCCGGGCGGTGGCCTCGGCCGGCGTGGCCGGCGCGGCGGGCGGCAGGGAGGCGCACTCCGTGACCTCGCTCTCCGCGGGCTCGAGCACGTCGACCAGGCGTCCGCGCACCGTCTCCTTCGCCGTGCGCACCTCGACCCCGGCGCCCTCCAGGCCGCGCAGCAGCGCGTGGTGGGTGATGGAACCGCTCTCCGGCAAGCCGGCCAGGGCGCGGCCCATCTCCGGGCTGACGCTGCTCGCGAACTCGATCGCCGAGACCTGGGCGCGGCCGTCCTTGGAGAGGACCACCAGCGATTTCAGCGCGTCATCGAGGTGCGACGGCGGGACCGGCAGCGCCTGGCCGGCGCCGAGGCGACCGGTGCGCTCGAAGTAGCCGACGCCCACCTCGTAGAGGCGAATGCTGCGCAGTGGCAGCGCGCCGGCCTGCGGGCGCGCCGGTTGTGCGCCGCCCGGTGGGCGCGGCTGCGCCGACGCCTCACCGCCCCAGAACCCAGCGAGGACGAGCGCCCCGATACCTGCCAGCCAGCCGCGCATCTGCGCCTCCTCTCGATCCGTTGCGGAGGAGACATGTGCCAGGGCGGTCGGTTCCCCACCTGCTCGGGCCCATAGGCAGATATTCTACCCAGCGTGGCCACCCGCGACGCCATCCTGGTCGTGGACGACGATGCCGTCAGCCGGCACGTGCTCGGCCAGGCGCTGCTCGGCGCCGGCCTGATTTCGGCGCTGGTCAACTCCGGCACCGAGGCCCTGGCCTGGCTGGCGGTGAACACTCCGTCCCTGGTCCTGCTCGACCTGGTGATGCCGCCACCCGACGGCTACACGGTGCTGCGCAGCCTGCGGCAAGACGAGCGCACCGCCGATGTGCCGGTGGTGGTGCTGACGGCGCTCGACTCCGACGAGGACGTGGCCCGGGCCTTCGAGCTCGGCGCCGACGACTTCGTGCGCAAGCCGTTCCGGCCCAGCGAGCTGGTGGCCCGCATCCGCAGCCAGCTGCGCATCCGCGAGTACCTGGAGGCGCTGGGGCGCAAGGAGCGCGACGCCAAGGTGGTGCTGGAGCTGACCCAGGCGCTCAGCTCGACGCTCGACTTCCGCAACATCCTCTACACCGTGGTGCGGCGCATCGCCGACGTGGCGCGCGTCGATCGCTGCAGCATCGTGCTGGTGCGCGACAAGGGCGACGTGGGCTACGTGGTGGCCGCCAGCGACGATCGCGAGCTGCGCGATCTGCCCATCGAGCTCGACAAGTACCCCGAGATCCGCCAGGTCATGCGCACCGGCGAGCCGCTGGTCATCCACGACGCCGCCACCCACCCGCTCTTCGAGATGGTGCGCGCCGGGCTGCCGCAGAACGCCTTCCGGTCGCTGGCCATCCTGCCCATCGTCTTCGAGGACAAGCCGATGGGCGTCCTCTTCCTGCGCGGGCGGCAGCCGGTGGTGCTGCACGAGCACGAGCTGTCGCTGGCGCGCACGGTGGCCAACGCCACCGGCATCGCCCTGCGCAACGCGCGCATCCTCCAGTCGCTGCGTGACCAGACGCAACAGATCACCTTCGCTCGCTTCGAGGCCGAGCGCCGCCTCAAGTCGCTGCAGCGCTACGCCGACTTCTTCCACTCCACCGCAGACGGGATCATCGTCATCGACGCCGACGGCCAGGTGCTCTTCTCCAACCCGCGCGCCCACGACATCACCGGGCGCAGCGAGGAGGACCTGGCCCAGCACAAGCTCTGGGACCTCATCGACGCCAAGGACTTCGCGCTCCTCGACGAGATCCGCTCCGGCTTCGGGCGCGGCGTGTATCCGAACATGGTCGACCTGACGATCCGGACCAACGGGGCGCTCCCTGGGCAGACCAGCGGCGAGAAGCGGACCCTGAGCGTGAGCTTCGGCTCGGTGCTCAAGGAGGACGGGGTGGGGGCCATCCTGGTCAGCTTCCGTGACGTCACCGCCGACCGGGCCACCGCCGCCGAGCTCACCAAGACCAAGGAGTTCCTGGAGCGGGTCATCGAGAGCTCGGTGGACGGCATCATCTCCGCCGACATGAGCGGGCTGGTGCTGCTCTTCAACCGCGCCGCCGAGCGCTGCTACGGCTACGAGGCGCGCGAGGTGGTGGCGCGCATGAACGTGCGCGAGCTCTACCCCACCGGCTCCGCGCGGCAGATCATGCGCCTCATCCACGGCAAGGAGTTCGGTGGGCCGGGGCGCCTGGAGGGCTACCGCACCGAGGTGCTGGCGCGCGGCGGGGCGCGGGTGCCGGTGTCGCTCTCGGCCTCGCTCATCCTCGAGAATGGGGTGCCGGTGGGCTCGGTCGGGATCTTCACCGACCTGCGCGAGCGCCTGCGCATGGAGGCGCGCCTCTCCGAGGCCCAGGAGGAGCTGCGCTCGCGTGAGAAGCAGGCGCTCATCGCCGAGCTGGCCGGCGCGGCCGCGCACGAGCTGAACCAGCCGCTGACCAGCGTGCTCGGCTACGCCGACCTCATGCAGCGCCGCCTGGCGCGCTCGGAGACGCCGGTCGAGCCGGCCCTGGTCAACGCCTCGCAGGTCATCGTCACCGAGGCCGAGCGGATGGCGGAGATCGTGCGCAAGATCGGCAAGATCACGCGCTACGAGACGAAGAGCTACGTCGGTGCTGCCAAGATCGTGGATCTCGACCGCGCCAGCGGCGAGACCGAAGAGCGCGTCACGCGCGATCCCCTGTCCACCCAGCCGCCGCCGGGAGGAGCGCACCGGTGAGCAGCCGCCCCGAGGAAGAGGAGCTGGAGACGGTGGACACGGCGCTGGACACCGCCCGGCACTCCACTGTGCCGGTGACCCGCCGCCAGACGGTGAGCCAGGACCCGCTGGCCGGCGCGCTGGACACGCTGCTGGTGGCCAGCTGCGAGCTGTCCCCGATGGCGACGCTGCACGAGGTGGCCAGCCGCCTGGTGCCGCTGGCCGCCGACATGTTCGAGGGCAGCGCGGTGGGGGTGTGCATCCCCGACGAGACCGGGGCGCAGCTGGTGGTGCGGCACTCCTCGCGCCTCGGCCAGGTCGGCGATCCCGATCCCACCCGGCTCTTCCCGGAGTTCCTGCACGAGACGGTGATGGCCATCCCCTACGACGAGGGGTCGACCCTGCACGTGGCCAGCGACGACGAGACGCTCTTCTCTGCCGGCACCGGGACGACCACCGTCCTCGATCGGCTGGCGATGGTGCTCGGCTCGGCCATCCGCCAGGCGCGCAGCCACGCGCGGCGGCGCGCGGACGAGGCCGAGGTGCGCGGCCTGGAGAACCAGGTCATCCAGAGCGAGAAGCTGGCCTCGCTCGGGCAGATCGCCGCCGGCATCGTGCACGAGCTCAACAACCCGCTGACGTCCATCGTCGCCTACTCCGATTACCTGCGGAAGAAGGCGGAGCGCAACCACTCCGACCCCGCCGACGTGGAGCGGCTCTTCCGCATCAACGAGGCGGCGGAGCGCATCCTGCGCTTCTCGCGCGACCTCATCGCCTACTCGCGGCCCACCTCGGAGATCCCGGCCGCGGTGCACATCCACGAGATCATCGACCGGGCGCTGGTCTTCTGTGAGCACGTCCTCGGCGAGACGGGGGTCAGCGTGGAGCGGTCCTTCGAGGAGGTGCGCCCGGTGCAGGGTGTGGCGGGGCAGCTGACGCAGGTCTTCGTCAATCTGTTCACCAACGCCTGCCACGCCATGCGAGAGGGCGACGGCGGCGCGATGGTCATCCACACGGCGATGAAGGGCGACTGGGTAGTGGTCACGGTGTGCGACGACGGGCAGGGGATCCCGACCGAGCACCAGGAGCGGATCTTCGAGCCGTTCTTCACCACCAAGACGGACGGGAGCGGGACGGGGCTCGGGCTGTCCATCGTGCGCAACATCGTGGTGCGGCACCGAGGGCGCATCCGCGCCGAGCACATCGACCCGAAGGGGACGTGCTTCATGGTCGAGCTGCCGGTGGTGGCGCTGCCCGAGGACGATTGAGCGCGGATGGACGGATACCGCGCCCGGAGAAAAGGAAGAGAGATGTCCCACGCTGGTGATCGGCGACGTCTGGCTCGCGCGCGATACCGGGCCTCGCTGTGCCTCGCCGCCCTGGGGCTGCTCGCTGCGCCGGCCTGCTCGACCTCGAAGGAGTACTGCGAGCAGCTCTGCGATTGCCAGGGCGGTTGCGCCGATGCGCAGCTCGACGCCTGCGTCGAGGACCTGAACGCGGACTACAGCGACGCCGCCAGCGATGGTTGCAAGGAGCAGGCGGATGACTACCTGACCTGCCTGGCCACCGAGCCGGAGTGTCGCGCCGGGGTGCTGGACACCTCGCGCTGCGACGACGAGGTGTCGGCGCTGGCGACCTGCCGGCGGATCACGGTCGGTTCGGGCGGCAGCGGGGTGCGGGCGCCACCGGGGATGCGGGTGGGCTCGGAGGCACGGGCAACGTGACCGGCGCCGGTGCCACGGGCGCGGCGGGCGCGGCCGGCGGCACGGGCGGGGCGTAGACGGAGCTCGTTACCACCCGACCGGCGTCACCCGGACCGCGTGCTACCGTTACGCGTCGTATGGCTCAGCGCGCGCCGCACCACCTGTTCACGTACGCAGAGTACGTGCGGCGCGAGCAGGAGACGGGCGCCAAGCACGAGTGGTGCGCGGGTCAGCTCTTCGCGATGGCGGGAGGCACGCCGGAGCACGCCCGGCTCGCCGCACGCATGGCCGCCGCCTTGCTGCCGCTCGCCCAGGCGAAGGGTTGCGAGGTCTTCAGCTCGGACCTCAAGGTCCGCGTCCTGGAGACCGGGCTTGCCACCTACCCGGACTGCACCGTCGTCTGTGGCGCGCCGGTGCTGGACGCGGAGGACGCGAACGCCGTCACCAACCCGAGGGTGGTGGTGGAGGTGCTCTCACCGAGCACCGAATCCTACGATCGCGGCGAGAAGCTCTGGCACTACCAGCAAGTTCCGTCGATCCAGGCGGTGATCCTCGTCGCCCACGACAGCCGGCGCATCGAGGTCCTGCACCGCGGGCCGGATGGAAGCTGGTCGCGCGTCGCCGCCGAGGGCTCCGGCGCGGTGGCCGTTCCCGCGCTCGAAGGCAGCATCTCGCTCGAGGCGGTGTACGGCGCTCGCAGCCTCGAGCGGTGAGCCGAGCACGGCCAGGGCGGCCGGCGCGTCAGTCCGAGGCGACCTTGTCGCCCTTCTGCGGGGGCTCGGTGGAGGGCTGGCCGTTGCGCGCGTACGGGGAGAAACGCGGCCGCACCGCCTGGGCGAGGTGGGCCTGGGGGTGGTTCATGACCTGCCAGTGGACGTGCGGCTCGCTGGACTGGCCGGAGTTGCCGCAGCGGCCCAGCTCGTCGCCGGCGTTGACCGTCTGGCCGACGCGCACGCGGATGCTGCCCGGGATGAAGTGGGCCATCAGCGAGTACTCGCCGTTCTGGTGGTCGATGACGACGTAGTTGCCGTGGGCGTCGTAGCTGTTCGACTGGCCGCGCTGGTTCTCCGGGATGCCGTCGACGACGATGGCGATGACGCCCGCCCCGTCGGCGACCACCGGCTGGTTGTAGGCCGCGAAGTCGGTGTTCTGCTTGCCGCCGCCCGTGGCGCGCGAGCGTTCGTCGGCCAGGATGCCGAGGTCGATGGCCCAGGCCTGGTCGCGCCGGTTGTCGTAGTGGGTGCGGATGACGACCCACTGGCCCTTGACCGGCAGGCGGTAGGCGATGGCGCGCGGGCCGTACTGGCCGACGTAGTAGGCGGGGCTGTACGGCGGCGGGTCGTCGCGGCCGCTGCAGCCCAGCCCGCCGAGGGCCAGCGCCAGCGCGATGGGGACGAGGCGCATGGTGGCTGGTCCTTATCAGAGTTCGTGTACGGCCAGGAGCGCCTTGCCGACCCGATGCCCTACACCCGCGCGTCGACACCCAACGTGGCGAGTCGCTGCAAGCGCACGACGCTCCGACCGCCGTCCCCGCAGGAGCGGGCGGATTTCAGCGGCCCTCCGCAGCCATCAGCTCCCGCAAGGCTTCGCTGGGAGCCGGCGGGTGTTCGAGGAGGTTGGCGACCTGGTCGAAGGCCTTCTCTTCCAGGAGAAGGCGCGCGGGGATGAGCGCCTCGTCGGGGAGGCCGCGGCGCCCCTCCATGAAGTCGAGGAGCGCTTGCTCCACCTTCACGGGAGGATCTTGAGGCCGATGACCAGGATGCCGCCCTGGAAGGCCTGGCCGGCGACGAAGAAGCGCTCGCCCTTGCGGCCGTTGACCTCGAGCACCGGCAGGTAGTCCTCGCCGCCGTTCGGCTTCTGGATGGCGACGCTGATGGTGTGCTTCTGCTCCTTCTTCGCCTTGTAGCTCATGAGCAGCTGGCGATCGTTGGGGAGCTTGCGCTTGTCGCTGGAGCCCATCTTGAGGGCGACCTTCTCGCGCTTGAGGACCTTGTAGCTGTTGTACGAGGAGAACGGCGGGCGCTTGAGCTCCGGCATGTCCTCCAGGCCCTTGTCGATGCCCTTGCCGTCGTTGGTGGCGTGCAGGACGAGGAGCTCGACGTTGATCGTGTCCTCGGCGGGGGACTGGAGGGCGTCGGCGTCGCCGGGAAAGGGGGAGACCTGATCGGCGAGCGCGGCGCCGGGCGCCAGGACGCAGAGGGAGAGGCCGATGGCGGCGACGAAGGAGCCGTTGCTGAGCTGCGTGCGCGTCATTGCTGTCCTCCAGGCTCGTCATCGGCGAGCCAGACCACCGTCGTCGTCTCGCCGCCCGAGCCGGGGACGTAGAAGACGGAGCCGTGGGTGGAGCCGAAGTCGATGGTCGCCACCTCGACGCCGCCCACCACGTCGGTGTCCGGCGTGGTCGGCAGGTCGGGCGGCGGGTTGCCCACCAGCTCGACGGTGGGGTCGACCGGCAGCTGGCTGGTGCTGGGGCGCGTGGGGTCGGCCACCGGGCCGTCGCCGGCCTTGCCCCAGATCATGAAGGCGGCGGCGGCGGCCACGGCCACCGCGGTGAGCGCCCAGATGGTGCGCGCGTTGTCGTTGGCGGTGCGCCGGCTGGGCGGGATGCCGATGTGCGGGAGGCTGCGCGGCGCGCCCTCGCGCGCGGCGACGGCGGGGCGGGCCGCCTCGGAGGGGTCCGAAGAGAGCGCGCGGCGGCCAGCGCCGTTGCGGAGCTCGGCGACCGGCGGCGGAGCGGCGGCGATGTCGATGTCGATGTCGATGTCGCCGGCGGGGAGATCGCGCTTTTCGATGCGGGCCATCACCAGGTCGGCGATGGAGTCGGCGGCGGTGCTGTCCTCGGCGCGCTCGCGCAGCAGCGAGCCGGTGAAGCGCAGGGCGGTCACGTGGCAGCGCGCGTCGGCGTCGGACTCGAGCTGGCGCTCGACCTCGAGGTGCTGCGCTTCGTCGAGCTCGCCGTCGAGGAAGAGCATCAGGTCGCGCGGCCGGACGCTCTGCTTCTCGTCGCGATCGGTTGTGCTCTTGCGGGTCTTCACGACGCTTCCTCGGGGGTCTCGGTCTCGGTCTCGGTCTCGGTCTCGGCTTCGCTGGCCTCGGCGGCGGGCTTGTCGGCAGCCTGGGAACGTCGCCCGAGGGGGCCTTCTTCCGCGTAGCAGTCGGCGAGGGCGCGCTGCAGCTTCTGCCGCGCGTGGAAGAGACGGCTCATGATGGTGCCCTTCGACACCCCCATGGCCTGCGCCATCTCCTCGTACGACATGCCCTCGACCTCTCTCATCAGGATGACGCCGCGGTGGTAGGGAGGCAGGGCGTCGAGGGCGATCTGGATGCGGCCGGCGATCTCCCGGCGGCGAACGACGTCGAGCGGGTCGGCCCCGTCGATGCGGGCCACCAGGGGGAAGTCGGTGTCCTCGTCGATGACCGTGCGCTCGGCGAGCTCGGCGTCGCGCCGGCCCGGCTTGCGCATGAGGTCGATGGCCAGGTTGTGCACGATCCGGTAGAGCCAGGTGAAGAAGGACGAGCCGCCCTGGAAGGAGGCCAGGCCCTTGTAGACGCGGAGAAAGGCGTCCTGGACCAGCTCCCGGGCGTCGTTCTCGTCGCGGACGAGGCCGAGGGCGATGGCGAAGGCCCGGCGCTGGTGCCGCTCGACGAGCCGCCGGAAAGCGGCCTTGTCGCCTTGCTGCGCCAGGGTGATGAGCTCACGATCCTCCTCCGCTTCCCGACGCCGAGCCTCACGATTGGACGCCGCATCGGGGGGGCTATTCACGCGCAAGCGCTCGACTTGCGGTGGTTTCGCCGCGCGGGCGCCGGACCGGGAGAGCGGATCCGGGTCTCTCCCCAGGGGCCGCGGGTCGCCCTCGCCGCCAGCCGGCTCGCGCTCGGCCTCATCGGGGTGGGAAGACGTAGGCGGCACGGGGGGAGCTTAGCGAACTTTGGGGGATCCAGGGCCTCGGCCGGCCGTAGGCGCGGGCTCGCACCTGTCGAGCCTCACCTCTCGTTCGGTTCCTCGGGGGCGACCGGGAGCTCGCCGAGGGTGACCCGGAGGTCGAAGACCCGGTCGGCGCGGGCCACGCGCAGGGGGACGGGCTTGTTGACTCCGGCGATGCTGGCCAGCCAGCGCAGCTCGTTGGGATCGTTGATGGTCTTGCCGTCGAAGGCCAGGATCACGTCGTCGGGGGCCAGTCCGGCGCGCTCGGCCGGGCCGCCGGGGACGACCGCCTTGACCCAGGCGCCCTTCTTGTCCGGGCGCTTGAGGCGCTGGGCCTCGACTTCGCTGAGGTTGTCGACCACCACGCCGATGGCGCTGCGCTGCACCTTGCCGTCCCGCAGGAGCATGGGCAGCAGCTGCTTGACCATGTTGATGGGGATGGCGAAGCCGATGTTGTTGGCGTTGGCGCGCACGGCGGCGTTGATGCCCACCACCTCGCCCTTGACGTTGAGCAGCGGGCCGCCGGAGTTGCCGGGGTTGATGCTGGCGTCGGTCTGCAGGAAGTTGAAGTACCCGCTGGGGTCGAGGCCGCGCACGTCGTCGCGGGTGCGGCCCTTGGCCGAGAGGATGCCGGCGGAGACGGTGTGCGACAGGCCGAAGGGGTTGCCGATGGCCACCACCCAGTCGCCGACCTCGGTGGCGTCGGAGTCCCCGAGGGGCAGGGCGACCAGGCCCTTCTCGTCGACCTTCACCACGGCGACGTCGGTGTGCTTGTCGCGGCCGACGACGGTGGCCTTGAGCTCGCGTCCGTCGACGAAGGCCACCTTGATGTTGGTGGCGTCCTCGATGACGTGGTTGTTGGTGAGCAGAAAGCCGTCGGGGTCGTAGACGAAGGCCGTGCCCAGCCCCTCGGCGATGACGCGCTGGCGGCCCGAGGCCGTCTCCCGCGTCTGCTGCGCCTTGACCGTGGCCACCGCCGGATCGCTGCGCTTGGCCAGCGCCGCGAACGACATGGGGACCGCCTGCTCACCGACGGGAGCCGGCGGCAGGGTCGGTTTGTCGACCACCGGCGGCGGGCTGGCCGGACTGGCGCTGGCGCCGATCGGCAGAGCGCCCGGCGGAAGCGGGGCGCCGGTGCCCGCGGGGCCGGAGCCGCCCGGATCGCGCCGGCAGGCTGGCAGTGAGAGCACTGCCAGGCAGCAGGCAACGACGAGCGGCCACAGCCTCACTTGCTGACCTCGACGAAGCGCATGCGCAGATCGTAGAGCGCCTGGTGGAGCAGGCGCTCCTCCTCGCCGCTCAGGTTGCCCTTCGTCTTGTCCTGGAGGATGCCGAGCACGTCGATGGTTTGACGCGCCAGCTCCAGATCCGGTTCGGCGGCGCCGTCCGGGCCCGGCGCGTCGCCGAGGTGGACGTGCGCCGAGCCGATGAGCGACAGGATGAAGGTGCTGAAATCGATGCTGGGCAGATCCGAGCCCCAGGCGCCCTTGGCGCCCTTGGCGCCCTGGTCACCCGATGCGTCCTTGCCGGCCACCGCTCAGTCCTCGTCGTTGCCGAGCGCCGGCTGCTCGAGCTCCACGGTCTCCGCTTGATCGGAGAGATCCGGGAGGTCGCCGAGGTGCTTGTCGACCACCTTCTGGTCGAGCACCCCGGCCGCGAGGTTGCGCTCGCGCACCCGGAGGTCGAGGTCCTGGGGGGTGTTCTTCGCCTTCTCGCCTACCTTGCTCATCTCTATCCCTTCTTCTGCTTCAGCTGCACCAGGCCCTCTGGGCCGTGGTCGTGATCGTGGCCATGCGGCTCTGCGCCAGCAGGGTCGTGGTCGTGGTGATGGTGGCCGTCGCCATGGTCGTGGCCACACCCCTCGCCGTGCACGTGCTCCTCGAGGTCGGCCTGCGCCTCGGCGATCTCCGCCTCCTCGGCGGCGCGCACGTCGGCCACCTCGACGGCGAAGCGCACGCGCTTGCCGGCCAGGGGGTGGTTGGTGTCGACCAGGAAGCCCTCGGCGCGGATCTCGACCACGCGCATGGCCAGCGGCTCGCCGTCCGGGCCCTGGGCCACGAACTCGTCGCCGACGGTGACCTCGCCGGCGTCGGGGAAGTCTTCCTTGTCGACCTCGAAGATCCCCTCCTCGTCGTGCTCGCCGAAGGCCTCGGCGGGCTCGACGGTGATCTCCTTCTTGTCGCCGGCGTGCATGCCGGTGAGCGCGTTCTCCAGGCCGGGCAGGATCTGCGCGTAGCCGTGGACGTAGACCAGCGGGTCGGTGGCGGGCACTCCGTCGACGGCCTCGCCCTGCTCGTCGAACAGCGTGTACGAGAGCGTGACCACGGTGTCCGGGCCCACGGCGGGAGTCGTCATGTCTCCGGCGATTTGCCATGGGGGGCGCGCTGATTCAAGCCGCGTGCCACCCATGCGTGGCGACGGTGCCGGTGCTACACATGGGCGCCGATGGATGTGCCGTCCCAGGTCGGAGGCTCCAGCGCCCGCGAAGAGGCCCCGGCCGCACCGCGCACCCCTGCGCCGGCGGCCGCCCGGGCTGCGGGGAACGGGGCGGGGCGCGGCGAACGCGTCGATCTGGAGCGGGAGCTGGCCTCGGTCGGTCGCCGCACCTGGACGCGGCGGCTGGTCATCGTCGGGGTGATCGTGGCCCTGGTCGTGGCCGGGCGGGTGTGGCGCGCGCGCACGCGGCCGCCGCCGCCGCCGCGCTACGTGACGGCGACGACCAGCCGCGGCGACGTCACCGAGACGGTGCAGTCCACCGGGCAGATCAAGCCGGTCACCGAGGTGCAGGTGGGCGCCCAGGTCTCGGGGCGGATCACCAAGGTGTACGTCGACTTCAACAGCAAGGTGAAGGCCGGCGACGTGCTGGCGGAGATCGATCCGACCCTGTTCGGCGCGCAGATCGATCAGAGCCGGGCGCAGCTGGCGGCCTCGGCGGCGAGCGTCAAGCGCGCCGAGTCGAACCTGCTCACCAGCAAGCAGCGCGTGGACCGGGCCAGGCGCCTGGTGACCGAGGGGATCGGCTCGCAGGCGGACATGGACACCGCGCAGGGCGCCTACGACGTGGCGCTCGCCGACCTGGCCGCGGCCAAGGCGCAGGTGTCGCAGATCGCGGCGCAGCTCCGGAGCTCGAACACCAACCTCGAGTACACCCGCATCTTCTCGCCCATCGACGGCATCGTCATCAACCGCGCCATCGACCCCGGGCAGACGGTGGCGGCCAGCTTCCAGGCGCCGGTGCTCTTCGTCATCGCCCAGGACCTGTCCAAGATGCGCGTCCTGGCCGACGTGGACGAGGCCGACGTGGGGCGGCTCAAGGACGGGATGACCGCGAAGATCACCGTCGACGCCTTCCCGGGGGAGACGTTCGCGGGCACGGTGAGCCAGGTGCGCTTCAGCCCGGTGAGCACCTCCGGCGTGGTGACCTACGCGGCGGTGGTCGAGGTGGACAACAAGGACCTCAAGCTGCGCCCGGGGATGACGGCCACGGTGACGGTGACCACCGCGGAGTCGAAGAACATCCAGCGCGTGCCCAATGCGGCGCTGCGCTTCAAGCCATCGCCGCCGCTGGACAAGGAGGGCAAGCCGCTGCCGGAGCAGAAGCTGCCGGCGCTGCCGCCGAAGAGGGGGCGCGTCTGGGTGGTCACCGACGAGACGCCGGGCGCGGAGAAGGCCGAGCTGCGCGAGGTGGACATCGGGGTCAGCGACGGCGTGGTCACCGAGGTGCACACCGATCTCGGCGCCGCGAAGATCGTCACCGACGAGACCGACGACCCGAACGCCAAGAAGGGCAAGGGGCCGCGCCTCTTCTGAGCGAAACCCGGTGGCAAGCGAGACGCTCATCTCCCTGGCGGGCATCGGCATCGGACTACGACGAAAGCGCTCGTCATGGATGCAGTAGCCGAACGACCGCTCATCTCCCTGGCGGGCATCGGGAAGGACTACGTGACCGAGGCGGTCACCGTGCGCGCCCTGCGGCACGTCGACCTGGAGATCGCCCACGGCGAGTTCGTGGCCATCGTCGGGCAGAGCGGTTCGGGCAAGAGCACGATGATGAACATCATCGGTTGCCTGGACCGGCCGACGCGGGGGAGCTACCGGCTCGATGGGCTGGACGTGACCAAGCACCGCAACGACGCGCGGGCCATCGTGCGCAACCGCCTCATCGGCTTCGTCTTCCAGGGCTTCAACCTGCTGCCGCGCACCACCGCGCTGGAGAACGTGGAGCTGCCGCTGGTCTACCGCGGCAAAGGGCCCGGCGACCGCCGCAAGCGCGCGGTGGAGGCGCTGACGGCGGTGAACCTCGCCGACCGCCTGCACCACACCCCGAACCAGCTCTCCGGCGGCCAGCAGCAGCGGGTGGCCATCGCCCGCGCGCTGGTCACCGACCCGCCGCTGCTCCTGGCCGACGAGCCCACCGGCAACCTCGACACGCGCACCAGCTTCGAGGTGC
>JBBJMR010000058.1:0-33755 GCA_037720395.1 Polyangiaceae bacterium | reverse complement strand
GGCGGCAAGGCGCCGGTCATCGCCTGCGCCGACGCCGACATCGAGCGCACCGCGCGCGGCATCGTCTACGGCGGCTTCAGCAACCTCGGCCAGGTGTGCATCTCGGTGGAGCGCGTCTACGCGCACCGCGACGTGCACGATCAGCTCCTCGACCGGGTGGTCCAGCTGACGCGCGAGCTGCGCCAGGGCGATCCCTCGACCGGCACGGTCGACGTCGGGGCCATCATCTTCCCCAAGCAGATGGACATCGCCGAGGCGCACATCGCCGACGCCACCAGCAAGGGCGCCGAGCTGATGATCGGCGGCAAGCGCGGCCCCGGGCCGGGGCAGTTCTTCGAGCCCACCGTGCTCGCCAAGTGCACCCACGACATGACCGTCATGAAGGACGAGATCTTCGGGCCCATCGTGCCCTTCATGAAGGTGGCCACCGAGGAAGAAGCGGTCCGCCTGGCCAACGAGTCGCACCTCGGCCTCAACGCCTACGTCTTCACCGGCGACCGCGAGCACGGCCGCCGCGTGGCCGAGCGCGTGCAAGCCGGCAGCGTGCTGGTCAACGACGTCCTCTCCAACGGCGGCACCACCGAGGCGCCCTTCGGGGGCATCAAGCAGAGCGGCTTCGGCCGCGCCATGGGCGACGAGTCGCTGCGCGAGATGTGCGACCCGCGCCACATCAGCGTCGACCGCATGCACGTCGCCAAGGACCCGCTGTGGTTCCCGTACACCGAGGAGAGCTACGGCTGGTACAAGAAGGGCCTGCGCGCCCTCTTCGGCGGCGGCAGCATCCTGAAGCGCATCGGCGGCCTCTTCTAGGCCCGGCCCGCACGAGGCGGCTGGCTCGATCGGCGAGATCGAGTAACGTGCCGCCGTGCTTGCTTTCGGTCGACCGCGACGCGCGGCCGCCCTGCGCCTGGCGGTGGCCGTGCTGGCCATCGGCGCGGCGCTCTGGCAGCTCTCCCTCGAGCTGCGCCTCTTCGCCGGCCGCTGCTTCTATCCCTTCGACATCGACTGGCTGGAGAGCAGCGCGCTCTACCAGGCGTACCGCCACGGGCACTTCCAGTACACGTACCGCTCGCCCGACACCGGGTACATGGCGCTCTTCCATCCGCCCGGGTACCCGATGCTGCTGGGGATGCTGGGCCGCGTGGTCGGCCTCGACTACCCGATGGCGCGCGGGCTCTCGCTGCTCTTCTTCCTGGGCATGGGCGCCTTGCTGGTGCGCGAGGCGTGCCGGCACCGCAGCGACGACCGTCTCGGCGGCTGGGTCGATGGCGCCCTGATCTTCGGCTGCCTGGCGGCGGCGGTGCCGCTGTGCGGGAGCTACTTCGACCTGGTGCGCGAGGACACGCTGTCCATGTTGCTGTGCGTCCTGCTGGCGTCGCGAGCCATGCCGCCGCGCTGGACGCCGTGGCGCATCACCGTCTTCGCCTCGCTGGTGATGGCCATCGTCTTCACCCGCTTGCCGGCGGTGTTCATGCCCATGTGGGTGGTGATCTTCGTCTTCGTCCGCGATCGCCGCGCGGGCGTGCGGCTGGCGGTGGCCTCGGTGGCCGCCTGCGGTCTCGGGCTGGTGGCCATGCTCTTCGAGAGCAAGGGCTGGTACTGGTTCTTGACCATCAGCGTGCTCGCCAAGCACGCGGTCTCCGGTGCCCGGGCGCTGGAGGCGCTGGAGCTCCTGCTCCGCTTCGCCCCGTTCCTGGTGATCATCTCCGTGCTCACCGTGGCGCTGGCGGTGACGCGCCGGCTCTCGGCGCGCAGCGCGCTCTGGTTCGGGCTGCTGCTGGCCTCCATGCCGGCGGGCCTGCTCCCCTACGCGAAGTACGGCGGCTTCATCAACGACGTCATGCCGTTCTGCGTGTTCTATGCGCCGGTGACGCTGTTCGTCCTCGCCGACGCGGTGCGCGCCTTGCCCGTCGGCGCTGCCTTCCGTGCTCGCGTGGGCGCCGGCTATCAGCTGCTCCTCGCCGGGTTCCTGGTGGCTCGCACCTGGGACCCGAGCGCCTTCCTCCCCAGCAACGACCAGTGGCGCCGCGCGCGCCTGCTCAACGAGCGGGTGCGCGACCTGGCAACGGCCGGCGTGCTGGTACCGCGCCACCCCTTCCTGCCGATCCGACACGATCCAGCGACGCGGCAGTTCTCGGAGATGCCCTACATGGACCTGCGCTGGGCACGCTTCGAGCTGCTCGACGTCGGCCGGTACATCGACCGCACCCGGGCGCGCAACGTTCTCGTGGGCGGCAACGAGAGCGACCACACCGCCGGCGCGCTCTCGGCGCGGTTCCAGGTCTCCGAGCCGCTCCGCGAGGCGCTGGGCGCGGTGCTCGGCGATCAGACGCCGCTGCGGTGGCTGATGACCGCCCGCGACGACGACTCGCAAGGGCACGTGCTCTTCGATTTCGAGAGCCCGCTCGAGGGCTGGACGATGGAGGGCGACGCCTTCGTCCGCACCCCGGTCACCGCCGCCGTGCCGCGGATGATGCCCATCCAGGGGCACGCCGGCCGGAAGCTGGCCTGCTCCTACCACCCGGACAAGGGTGACGCCGCCACGGGCACGCTGCGCTCGCCGGAGTTCCTCATCGACCGCCCGAAGCTGGCGGTGCGCGTGGGCGGGAGCATCGATGCCCGCACACGCGTCGAGCTGCGGGTGGACGGGCGCGCCCTGCGCCGTCAGTCGGCGATCTTCGACCAGGTGGAGACGCTGACCACCGTGGTCTGGGACGTCTCCTCGCAGCAGGGTCGCCACGCCACGCTCTGGCTGGTGGACGAGAGCGAGGCGCCGTGGGGGCACCTGCTCGTCGATCACGGGGTGCTCTACTGATGCGCGCGATCCACCGGATCGCGGCGAGTCGGCTCGCGTCTCCAGGCGCGACGCGGTAGACGAGCGGCGATGGTGCAGGCCGCCCTACCCGAAGGCGACGAGGCGCCGGCAGACGCCGCTGCGGCGCCAGAGGCCACTGCGCCGGCAGGAAGCGCTGCCCCGATAGACGCCGCGGCGCCGATCGAAGGCGCTGCGCCGGCGGAAGCCGCCGCGCCGCCCACCGGGACGGTGCCCGCGGCCGGTGACCCTGCCACGCTGCCGGTGGCCTGGCTGGCGCAGGTCATGTTCGTGACCACCCTCGTCGTCTCCGCCACCCTGGCGCTGGCCAAGGTGGTGACGCACTTCGACATCTCCACGCTCTGGGACGACGCGTACATGTTCGTCCGCTACGGCGAGAACCTGCTGCGCGAGGGCCGCCTCGCCTGGAACCCGGGCGGTGAGGCGACCTACGGGCTGACCACGCCGCTGGTCCTGCTCGTCACCGTGCCGCTGGCGCTGATCACCGGCCACAACGCGGCGCTCACCGCCATGCTCACCAGCATCACCGGCGGCGTGCTCTTCGTATTCTTCGCCATCCGGCTCTGGCGCGGCGCGCCCGGGAGCCGCGCTGTGCGCCTGACCGGGCTTGCGCTGTCGTCGGTGTGCGTGGCGCTGTCGGCGACGCCCGAGCACTTCGTCAGCGGCATGGATACGACGTTCGTGCTCGCCTACGGCGCGGGGTGGCTGCTGCTGGTCACCCGGCTCGAGCAGCGGCCGACGCCGCGCCTGGCGGCGCTGATCGGCGTCGTCGGCGGCCTGGCGTTCTGGGCCCGGCCGGACCTGTGCGTCTACACGCTGGCGGTCCCGGCAGCGCTGGCGGTGGTGCCGCGCCAGCGCGAGCGCCGCGCGGCAGGCGCCATCGCCCTGGGTGCCACCGCGGTCACCCTCGGCGCGGTCCTGCTGGTCAACAAGCTGTACTTCGCCTCGGCGCTGCCGCTGCCGTTCTACGCCAAGTCCACCGGCGTCTATGGCACGGCCATCCGCAGGTCGTACCGCGGCATCGCGACCATCGAGCTCTTCGCCTTCCTGACCTGGTACTGGCCGCTGTTGGCGGTGGTCGGGCTGGACGTCATCGCCAATGCGCGGCGCTGGTGGCGCACCTCGCCGGTCGACCTCGCCCTGGTGGTGGGGACGGTGGTCTGCATCCTCTACTACTGGCTGGTGCCGCTGCCGGTCATGTTCTTCTCCAGCCGCTTCTTCCATCCGGTGTTGCCCGCGCTGCTGCTGCTCTCCTGGCGCTCGCTGCCGCGCCTCGTCGAGCGTCTGCCGGCGCTGCGCGACGCCGCGATGGCCCCGCTGGCGGCATGTGTCGCGCTGGTCGCCGTCGGGACAGCGCTGGTGCCCGCAGCCCTCACCGCCGCCCGCGACGCCATCACGGCCATGGAGTGGAAGCGCATCGGATGGTTCGACGTGCAGCAGCACGCAAAGGAGCCTGGCCCGCTGTCGTACTGGGCGCGGCTGGACAAGCTCCCCGGCCTGCCCGACGACCTGGTCATCGCCAGCACCGAGGTCGGGATGCTCGCCGCGGTGAACCCCAGGAAGGTGGTGGTCGACCTGGCCGGCCTGAACGAGCGGCGCTTCGCCCACCAGCGCTTCTCCGCGGAGCGCTTCTTCCAGGCCTACCAGCCGGACCTGATCTACATGCCGCACCCCCACTACGAGGAGATGATCGAGGCTCTGCAGAAGAGCGCGGCGTTCAAGGACTACGAAGAGATCGACAAGAAGACCCTGGAGGCCCGCGAGTTCGGCGTCGCCCTGCGCAAGTCGAGCAAGCACTACCCGGCGCTACGGGCCATCTTCGGCAAGACGAAGAAGAAGCTCCCGGCGACCGGCTTCATTCGCTGAGGACCACCTGGTCGCACAGCAGGTGGCCCCAGGAGCCGGCGTCGCCGTCGACGAGCACGAGCTGCGCTTGCTGCCCCCGCAGATCGCTGACGTCCCACACCACCTTGATCAACACCTCCTGGGTTCGAAAGACGCTGCTGGCCTTGCGCACCGGGCGGCCGCCGACGCGGAGCTCGACGCGGTTGCGATCGCCGCCGCCGCCGAGGCGCAGGCTGAGCTTGGAGCGGTCGATGGTGAACGCCGGCGAGGCCATCTCGCCGGTGGCCGCGTCCTTCTTCGCCGGGTGGTAGGAGTTCATCAGCCGCTGACCGACGACGCCGCCGATGCCTCGCTGCCACCCCGGCCTGGCGGTGGTCGGCGAGGCGGTGAAGGCGTCGCCGGTGGCCTTCCAGCCCTCGATCTCGCCCTCGAAGTCGAAGACCACCCGCGGGTCCTTCTCCTCGTCCTGGCGACGCAGCAGGTAGCGGAGGCGCGAGCGCTCGCCGATGATCATGTCCGGCGCTTCCAGCGTCCCGTCGAGCTGGTAGCGCGATGCCAGCTCCTGCGCGGAGAGCACGACCTCGGTGCCACTGACGAGCGCGTAGCGCGCCGCGGAGCGGTCGATGTACCGGCCGAGGTCGAGGCTGGTGAAGTTCGACCACACCGCGTCGAGGTACGGCATGTCGCTGTACTGTCCATTCGTGTGGCCGGCGCTGATGGGCAGGAATGGGTGGCGCGAGCAGATCGCCCCGCCCTCCAGCTCGGCGACCCTGGCGGTCAGCACCCTGGCCTTGGCCCAGTGCCCGGCGGTCGGCAGCAGCCGTGCCTGGCTGTAGGTCCGGAGCACGAGGAACACGCCCACCGCCACATACGCGCCGTGGCGGACGCCGAAGGAGAGCCGCGGGCGCCGGCCGAGCGCGCGGGCCACGTCGGAGAGCAGGAAGGCGGTCGCCGGCCCGAGGAGGAAGGCGATGGGGATGAGGTCGTTGACGAAGCCGCCGACCTTGATGAACGGCAAGAGAGACGCGGGCAGCGCGGCCATGAGCATGCCGAACCACAGCACGGTGCGCGCCGTCAGCTTGTGGAACACGGCCAGCAGCAATGCCACCACCGGTAGCGCCACGAGGTAGGGAACGTGTCCGAGCACCAGGTGCGCCGCCAGCGCAAGGCGCTTCGCGTCGATGACGTGGTCCTGCAAGAGCGACACCGTGTACATCCAGTACCAACCGCGCGTGCCGTACTGCACGGCAACCAGGACCAGGCCGCAGAGGGCAATGGTCACCGTGGCCAGCAGCACGCCCATGGGACGGTTGCGCGCGAACACGAAGACCACCACCCACGTCATCATGAAGACGTACGGCAGCCGTGTGTAGAGCACGGCGGTGAGCACCATGGCGATGGCTACCACGCGGCGCACGCTCATCCGCCGGCGCGCGCTGTCCATGCGCCCGCGTGCAGGCACGTCGGCCAGCGCGGCAGCGAGCACGCACAGGAACAGGGCCATGCTGTCCTCGCGGACCATGTCGTAGAACCCTTCGACGAGCGGAACGCCCGCGGCCGCGATCCCGGCGGCGACGAGGCCCAGCGTCCAGGCGTCGACTCGCTCCGGCTCCTGGCGGCGCAGGCCGCGCGCCACCAGCGCGCAGCTGCCGAGGATGCAGAGCAGCGAGAAGGTCCGCGCCATCGCGTACCCGAGCGGCAGCACGTGCCCGAGGAGCCCGAGCGTCGTGGGAAACAGCGGCGGATGGAACAGCGGCAGGTAGCCGTTCTGAGGCGGACCGTAGGTGGCCAACCCGAGCTTGACCCGGAAGCCCTGATAGAGCGCGGCGCCCTCGAGCCACTCGAGGTCGAGCGGATAGTCGAAGCGCCCGCGCCAGAGGTTCAGCAGCAGCCCGATCTGCCAGCCGGCGCCGCAGACCGCGACGAGCACGGCGACGATGCGCACCGCGCGCAGGATTCGGGGGGAGACCAAGGGATGCCTGTCGAGCTCGTCGTGGCCGAGCCAGGCTCGGCGGCGCCCGGCTCGACTGGCCCAGGCAAGACGCCCTTCTTACCGCATCCTCCGCTCGGTCAAAGAGGAATGGATGCCCGCCGCGGGCGCGTGGCCCAGGCGAGCGGGATCATCGCCGCGCGCTCCAGCAGGCGCCTGCCGACCACGACCGGCGGAGGCGGAGGCGGCGCCAGCAGAGCGCGGCCGCAGTCGGCGAGGATGCGGTCGCGCACTCCATGCCGCTGGCCGCGGCCAGCTCGGTGCCCACCCGCGGGCGCCCGCGCGCATCCGGCCAGGTACAGCCCGCGGATCGGCGTGTAGACCGGCGGCCGGCTGGCCCGACCTGACCGGGGATCTGCCCGGTGGAGACGGCGGGCCCGAACTCCTTGCCGATCCAGTCCTCGATGAAGGAGACCGAGAAGCGGTCGACGAAGAGGGTGTGCTCGTCGAGCCCGGGACCACCCGACGCAGCGCGCGCATCATCGCCTCCTCCCAGAGAGGCGCCGGGTCCTTCAGGGCGACGTCGCTGGTCGGCGCCACCGCGCAGGCGGTGAGCAGCTGACAGCCCGGCGGCGCCAGCGAGGCATCGAAGTTGGTGGGCACCGGACAGTAGAAGGGCACCACCGACGGCACGCGCCCGCTGGCCATGGATTCGAACATGGCCTTCAGGTCCTCGGTGCCCACGCCGAGCAGGTCCACGCCGTCGCCGACGCCCCCGACGATGGCCCCGGCTTCCACCAGCTTGCGCGAGAGCGCGATCTTGGCCTGCACGGCGATGTACGAGCCGCGGATGCCCTCGGCGCGGCGCACGTACTCCGCGGGGAAGTGCTCGACGCCGACCAGTCGCTTGACGGTGGTGCGCATGCTGGAGGTCGAGACCACGATGCGCGCGTCGATGCGCGTGCCGTCCTCGAGCTCGACCCCGCTGACGCGCCCGCCCTGCATCAGGATGCGGCGCACGCCGGCGCCGGTGCGCACCTCGGCGCCAGCCGCCTCGGCCAGCCGACAGTAGGTGCCGGGCACGCTGATCGAGCCGCCCTCCGGGTAGCTGAGCGAGTTGTCGCGCACCATGCGCCGGAACGACCACAGCGCCTCGCCGGCGGAGACCTCCCAGTACGGCAGGATGAAGTAGAGGCCGAGCAGGAAGCCGAAGACGCCGATGGTGCCCGGGTGATCGGTGAAGGGGCGGATCAGGTCCTCGACGGTGCGATCGTCCCACTCGGCGACCTCGACGTCGCTCATGGCCATCACGTGGGTGAAGAAGCGGGCGGCGCGCAGGGCCTCGCGCGGGGAGAGCTCCAGCGCGCGGCACAGCTCCCAGGCGAAGCGCGGCAGCCGCTCGACGTCGGCGGGCACGGCGATGCGCGTCACCTCGTCCAGCGACGACGCCGCGTCGCGCACCGGCGCGCCGCGGCGCGGGAAGCGCACCTCGGCGATGTCGCGGGTGCGCTTGAAGCGGATGGCGCCCTCCTGCCCGACGCGGCGCAGGACGTCGCCGAGCGGCCCCACCGCGCCGCGGCAGAACATATGGGTCCCGATGTCGATGTGGAAGCCGCGCTTGTCGTACCCCGAGCAGGAGCCGCCGATGCGGCGGTTCTTCTCGAGGAGCGTGGTGCGGATGCCGGCGTGCGCCAGCAAGAGCGCAGTGGTGGCGCCGCCGATGCCGGAGCCGATGACCACCGCGTGCGGCGCGGCGTCGGTGTTGACGACGTGCACGGCTAGGCTGCGAAGAGGTCGCGCAGCGCGCGCGGCGAGACGAGCGCCCGCTCGCAGGCGGCCACCAGGCGACGCACGTCGACCTCGCCGTTGTCGGTGGTCATGGCTCCGATGGTGCGGATGGCCCGCGGGGTGTTGCGGCGGAGGTGGCCGAGCATCGTCTCGATCACCGCCTGCTCCGGGAAGGCCGGCAGCCCGCTGGTCACCTCGTGGTAGTGGCGGTACATGGCCTCCATGATCGACTCCAGGTCGATCTTCATGGCCCGCATCGGCCCCACCAGATCGTGCGCGGCGATGCCCAGCACCATGCAGGTGGCCAGGTTCTTGGCCATGATGCGGTGGCGGTTCCTGGCGAAGTCGTCGAACACCTCGCAGAAGAAGCGCTGCCCGGCGGCGATGTGACGCGACTCGTCGCGCCCGATGAGCGCCAGGATCTGGCGCACCATCGGGTCCTTGGCGACGTGGTTGACGCGGTGGAAGATCTGGTTCGCCAGGTGCTCGCCGATGATGTTGATGTTGCCCATCATGAAGGCCACGTCGTCGCGATTGACCACGCCGAACGAGTAGAGCAGGCGCACCCAGATGCTCGGCGCGTCCATGGGGCGGCCGGTGATCTTGGGGATGAGCCGGCGCAGGGCGTCGTAGTGCTTGGCCTCCTCCAGCGCCTGCTCGGCGAAGTAGAACTTCGCCTCCTCGCTGGGGACCAGGGTGGAGATGAGCGAGGCCCCGGTGACCGCCGCCTTCTCGCCGGGACAGAGGAAGGTGAGCATGGCGGCGATGTGCTCGGCGTGCTCCGGGTCCTCGCGCACCGGCTCGTCCCAGGCGACGGCCGTGGGCACGGCCCAGAAGGAGCGCTGCCCGAGCTCGAAGATCTCCCAGCCCTTCTTGTTCACCCGGGGGCTGCTGACGTCGAAGGTGCCGCCACCGAAGAGCACGTGCCGCCACGAGATCGAGGCAGTGTCCTTCTCCACACCCGGTCCGCGCGCCTTCTTTGCCATGGTGAGCCTCCGATGCCTTCGAGATGCCGAGGATAGCGCGCGCTCCACCGCCAGGAGCAAAGAGCCTCCAACCGGACCAGCAGACTACATGTAGGGCTCTGGCGGCGGCGTTGACCCTGCTCGCAGCGCGCTCGTACATTGGTCGTCGGTGAAAGTCTGCGCGCAATGCGGGCTCCGGTACCCCACCGAGAGCGCCTTCTGCTTCGCCGACGGCTCGAGCCTCACCGTCTCCACGGACGCTCGCCTCGGATCGACGATCGCCGGGCGATACGTCATCGAGGAGGTGCTCGGCGTGGGCGGCATGGCCACCGTCTACCGGGCACGCCACCGCCTCGTCGATCGGCCCTGCGCCATCAAGATCCTCTCCGCCGACTTCGCCCGCGACGAGACGGTGCGCGAGCGCTTCCGGCGCGAAGCCCGGCATGCCCAGCGCGTTGCCCACCCGAACATCGTGGAGATCTTCGACCACGGCGAGACGGAGGACGGCGGCGCCTACATCGTCATGGAGCTGCTCGAGGGCAAGAGCCTGGCGGACGTCATCGCCGCCGGGCGCATGCCCATCGCCCGCGTGCTCTCGGTGGCCGCGCAGATGACGCGGGCGCTGGCGCGCGCGCACGACTTCGACGTCATCCACCGCGATCTCAAGCCCGAGAACGTGTTCCTGCTCCCGGGCGATCGCGTCAAGCTGCTCGACTTCGGCATCGCCCGCTGCACGCAGGACGCCCGACTCACCGGCATGGGCGAGGTCTTCGGCACGCCGCACTACATGGCCCCGGAGCGCGGCAGCTCCATCGACGCCGGACCGGCCGCCGACCTCTACTCGCTGGGGATCATCTTCTTCGAGATGGTCACCCAGGCCGTCCCCTTCGACGCGCCCGACCCGGCGGGCATCCTGGTGCGGCACATGAAGGAGGAGCCGCCGCGCCTGCTGTCGGTGGCGCCGGGAGCGCCGCCGGCGCTGGACGCGCTGGTGGCCGCGCTCCTCGCCAAGGACCCAGCCGATCGCCCCATCGATGCCCACCGCGTGCTGCGCGACCTGACCGAGATCGCCGCGGCCACCGGGGTGGCCCTGCCGCCGGAGCCGGACGCCATGGCCGACCTGCCGCCGCTGCGGCCGGTGAAGATCGATCGCTGGCCGCGGCGCACCGAGCTCTTCGAGCACATGCTCAGCCGCGGCTTCGGCGCCATGCCGCCCTCGGACCTGGCCCGCATGCTGGACCGGGTCAAATCGCACGTGCGCGAGATCGGCGAGTTGCGCGCGCGGGCGCTGGACGAACAGAACCGCCTCGAGATCATCGAGCAGGAGACGCGCGCGGGCCGGCTTTCGCGCGGGGTGGCCATGAACGCGCTCTCCGTCGACATCTCCCGGACCCGCGAGGAGGCGCGCGCCCAGCGCGCCCGCGCGGCGACCAAGGGGCAGCTGGTGAAGAGCCAGGTCCCCGAGGTGCGCGCCCTGCACCGCGAGCTGGTCATCTGGGAGGGGCGCAGCGGGTTCATGGAGCCGCACCGCGAGCTGGCGCAGTGCTACCGGCGCCTGGCCGACACCATCGACCACTGGTACGAGACGCGCCGCGACGAGCTGGCCGCCGACGAGGTGGCCCAGGAGACGGAGCGCGCCGTGGCCGACGTCGACTTCCAGATCCGCGAGCTGCGCACCAGCCTGGCCACCTTCGACCGCACCATGGAGGACAAGCGCCAGATCTGTCACCGGGCCATCGTCGAGCTCGGGCGCCGCGCCGACGAGCTGGAGGCCGAGCTGCTCCACCTGGCGACGCGCTTCTGCGCTCCGCTCCGGGCCAAGCCCGAGCTCGGCCAGCTCTTCCTGGAGCTGGAGCGCGACGGCGCCGCCGCCAGCGCGCAGGCTTGACTCAGTCCGGGGTCGGCTCGTTGCAGCCGAAGACCACGTCGACGTCGGTGACCGTGCCGTCCTTGAGCTGCTGGCAATCGTCGCCGTAGAAGGTGACCTGGTTGGTGGCCGGGTCGTAGTCCCACCCCTGCATGTGGGTGGCGTCGCGCGCGATGCTCTCGGTGTTGTCGAAGAAGACGAAGATCTTGCTCGCGTCGGGCGGCGTCTCGTCGAGCGAGAAGGTGCAGCCCAGCGTCGCGGTGGCGATGGTGGTCAGCACCGCGTCCAGGCTGGCCTGGTCCTCGGCCTGGTAGTAGCGCTGCTGCGGGTCGGCGTTGGGCACGCCGCCGGCGTCGGCGAAGGCGTTCATCTGGTCGGCGTCGATGCCGTTGCCGAACCCGAGCACGAAGGTGCCGACCTGGTTCGCCCACAGGTCGGTGATGATCTGGGTGGTGCCCGGGTCGCCGCCGGCGGCGTCGCAGCCGGCCTGCTTGCCGTCGGTGAGCAGCAGCACGTAGCTCTGCCGGTTCGGGTCCTGGAGCGCCAGATCCGCGGCCGCCTGCTCCATGGCGGTGTCGATGTTCGTCACGCACGGCCCGTTGGGGAAGTAGAGGTCACCGTTGACCAGCGCCGCGGCGAGGAGGTCCTGGATGGCCTGCTCCGTGCCCGGACCGATGGGCACCGGGACCTCGGTCTGCGCACACGAGTCCGGTGTCTTGTCGGGG
The DNA here is from genome assembly GCA_037720395.1 of Polyangiaceae bacterium. Taxonomy (GTDB): domain Bacteria; phylum Myxococcota_A; class Polyangia; order Polyangiales; family Polyangiaceae; genus JBBJMR01. The sequence continues at coordinate 21,802 of JBBJMR010000058.1, read as the reverse complement.
AAGAGGTTCAGGCCGAAGCGGATGTCGCCGGCGAAGGTGGTGGTCATGGTGGTCAGCGCGGCGACGGCGATGTCCCATTTCGTCTGGTTGGCAACCGCCTCGGTCATCGAGCACGAGCGATCCAGCACCACCAGCAGGTTCGGCGGCACCGCCTCGACCGTCGCCTCCTGGCTGCCGCACTCGCCGCCCGGCACGCAGGTGTTCGCGTCGGTGTCGCAGACGGTGCCGTCGCTGCAGTCGCCGTCCTCGAGGCAGGTGCCCTCGAGGATGCAGCTGCCGGCCACGCTGCAGACCTCGCCGTCGGCGCACGGCGGGTCGCAGGCGGCGGCGCCCGCACCGACGCCGAGCGAACCGCCACCTCCGCTCGCCCCCGCACCACCCACGCCGCTCGCCGCCGGGCCGGCGCCACCCGCGCCATCGTCCGAGGAAGATCCGCACGCGACAGCGAGCGAGATGCACGAAGCGACGGAGGCACACACCACCAGCAAGCGCATGCTTCGATGCTATCGAAGGGCGCCACCCGACGTCAGCACCGAGTCGCCGCGTCATCGCTGACGCGGGCCGGTCTTCCCGCTGCGTCCGTCTGCCCTACCCTGCCGGGATCCTGCCGATCCGGCAGCCTTCGGGGCACCGCGGGCGGGACGTACTAAGCTACCCCGGTGACTCGACCGGGCCGGCCTCCGGAGGCGCTCGCCGCCGCCCCGCGCATCCCGGGGAGGTTCCGGCGCGCGCTGGCCATGGCCGCGGCGACCGGCGGGCTGGGCGTGGTCTTCGTGGGCGCGCTGGCCGGCGGCCTGCTGCTGCACCTCGACGCCGGGCCGACGCGACGCATCGCGCGCGAGGTGGTCAATACCCAGCTGGCCACCGTCTTCCACGGGCGCATCCTGGCCGACGAGATCGAGCGCATCAGCCTCTCCGGCGTGCGCATCCAGGGCGCGACCGTGCTCGACCCCCACGGGCACACCGTGGTCCGGGCCACCTCCATCCGCGCCCGCGCCGACGTGCCGAAGCTCGCCTACGACGCGCTGTTCGGCACCGGCCCGCTGCTCGTCGAGCTGCCCTGGATCCGCATCGAGAACGCCGACGTGTCGATGGAGATGGGCGACGAGGGCGTGCCGACCATCGCCGACGCCTTCGCCCTGCGTGAGACGCCGCCCAAGGAGCCATCGGCCCCCTCGACGCCCTCGCGCGACGTGCGCGTGCACATGACCCACATCGAGATCGGCCACGCCTGGGCGCACGGGATGATCGCCGACCCGCGCTCGCTCGACGCCGAGGTCACCAAGCTGGTGGGGCAGGTGCGGGTGGAGCCGGACGGCGTGCTGGTGGACACCGAGCCAGTGAGCATCGTCGACCGCGCCCTGCTGCCCTCCAGGACGCAGGGCACCGGCGAGTACCACCTGCGCGTCGGCTTCCGCCCGGGCGGCGAGGACAGCATCCGCATGTGGATGAGCTTCACCGGCCAGATCGACGAGGTGGCGGTGACCGCGCGCGGCACCATCGAGGAAGGGTTCCTCTCCGCGCAGGCCGACATCCCGGACGCCACCCGAGAGCAGATCATCGCGGTCATCCCCGGGCTGCCGCTGCGCGAGCCGATCACCGCCAGCATCGTGCTCGAGGGCGAGATCCCGACCTTCGACGTCACCGCCCAGGTGCGCACCCATCCCCGCGCCACGCACCAGGCGTCGGCCTCGGCCACGGGCGGCTTCGACGCCACCGGGCCGCTGTCCATGCGCCTGGCCGTCACCGCGGAGGCCTTCGACCCGCGTGTGCTCGACGAGAGCTACCCAGACGTGCGCGTCGACGCCGCCGGCACCGTCGAGGTGCTCCTGGCCGAGGGGACGCCGCGGGTCATCGTCGACGCCCGCACCAGCGCTGCCGAGCTCGATAGCGTGAAGGTGCCCGCCGCCGACGTCCACGCGGTGCTCGACCGCGGCGTGCTCAGCGGCAACACCCACCTCTACGAGCCGGGCCTGCCCATCGATGCCACCGTCCTCGGGGACGACGGCGGCCTGCGCTTCAAGCCGCGCTCCCGGATCCCGAGCATGGCCGCGGCGCCGCGGCTCGCCGGCGCCCTCGACGGCAGCGCCGACGTGCGCGTCTCCGGGACCCTCGTCGACGGGCGTCTGGAGGCGTCGGTCGACGGCTCGGTCTCCAACGTCAAGACCGGCGGCGACGTCTCGCTGGAGCACGGCACGGTGCGCGGCACGGTGCGCGGCCGGCTGGACGAGCCCGGCGCGCTGGAGGTCGCCGCCACGCTGAAGGGCACGCGAGCGCGCACCGGCGGCTACGAGTTCGCGGAGGTCACGGCCACGGCGCGCGGGCCGGCGCGCGCCCCGCGCCTCTCGGCCACGCTGACCGACGGGCAGACCGGTTTCGTCTCCGCCGAGGGCGTGCTCGACCCGAGCGCCGCGGCGGTGCGCGACGTGACCGTCGAGGTGGAGCGCGACGGCAACAAGGTCTCCGGCAGGATCGCCCGGATCGGCGCCGCGCAGGGCGGCGTGGTGGTGGAGGGCGTCTCCCTGAGTGGCGAGGGCATGGGCTCCCTGCAGGGCGGGCTGCTGGTTCGCGGCGACGACATCAGCGGCAAGCTCAAGGGCCAGGGCGTCGACGTGGCCCGCGTGGCACGCCTGATGGGCATTCCTTACAAGGTCCAGGGCCTGGCCAACGTGGACATCGATGTCACCCGCACGCGCAGCGGGCGGAAGGGGCACGTGAAGCTGGAGCTGGTCGATGGCGAGACGCCGCTCGTCTCCGGCATCTCGGCGCAGCTGACGGCGACGCTCGATGACGACAAGGTGACCCTCGACGCGCTGGCGCGCCTGGTCGCCGAGGCGCCGCCGGGCGAGGCGCCGGCTGCGCCCCAGCTGCCCAACGACCTGCCGCGCTGCGTGGGGACCATCGCCCAGGTGCGCATCACCAAGGGCGAGGGCACGCTCTCCGGCCCGCTGCTGGCCGCCAGGACCTGGCTCTCCACGCGGGGACGGGTCGAGGTGGCGGCCGAGGACTGGAACCTGGGATGCCTGGCGCGCCTCTTCCCGGTGGGGCTGCCGGTGAGCGAGGTGCGCGGCACCGCCACCACGCGCTTCGTGGTCGAGCGCGGCGAGGCGGACCGCTTCCCGTCCGTCCCGTCGTTCACGTTCCGCACCCATCAGCTGGCGGTGCTCGGCCCACAGGGGCTCCACGACACCGAACCGGAGTGGGCGTCGACGAGCATGGACCTCAAGCTCGAGGGCTCCCTGGACGGCAAGAGCGGCGAGACGACCGCCAAGCTCAGCCTCTACGACGGCTACCTACCGCCCGAGGTCGCGGCCACGGTGACCCTCGATCTGCCGACGCTCGTCGACCAGCCCGCCAAGCGACGCGCCTCGCTCCTGGCATCTCCCCTCACCGCGCGGCTGACCATGCCTCGCCGCGCCATCGAGGAGCTGCGCACCTTGCCCACGCCGGTGCACCCCTACCTGCCGCCGCTCGCCGGCGACGTGCGCCTCGACGGCTACGTCGACGGCACCATCGCCGAGCCCTTCCTCACGGTGCGCGCCATCGGCTGGAACCTGGCCTACACGGAGCGCGGCGCGCGGGCCGTCGCGGCCAGCGCCTGGTCGCTGCCGGTCGACGTCGATCTGCTGGCCACCTACGACACCCACCAGGGGACGCTCGACGCGCACGTCACCAAGGGCGGCCGCGAGATCGTCTCGGCCAACGCGCAGATCGACGCCGACCTGGCGGCGCTGATGGAGACCAAGGCCGGGCAGAAGGCGCCCTGGACCGGTGGCTTCTACGCCAAGCTCGACGAGGTCCCGCTCGGCGAGCTGCCACGCCTGGCCGACAACGGCATCGCCGGACACGTGGCCGGCACCATCTCCATGACGGGCATGAACCAGGCCCCGGCGCTCAAGGTCGCCCTGACCTTGCCGGACCTGAAGATCGGCGACGATCTCTACTTCGAGGAGGGCGCGGTCACCCTCGACATCTCCCGTGGCCAGGACGGCAAGGAGCGCGGCATCGCCACCGCGCGCTTCATCGGCCACGACGGCGGGCGCCTCGACGCCACCGGCTACGCCGGCATCGTCTGGAAGGATGGCCTGCTGCCGGCCATCGATGACGCCGCGCCCGCCGACCTGCACGCACGCACGGCCAGCTTCCGTCTGGCGGCGCTGCACCCGCTGGTCTCCGACGTGCTCAGCAAGCTCGACGGCCAGGTCGACGGCGACATCCGCATCGGCTGGAAGCGCATCGGCGACGAGGAGCAGGGCAGCATCGTGGCCCGCATGGACGTCAGGAACGGCGTCTTCCACGTGCCCCAGATCGGGCAGGAGTTCCGCAACACCACGGTCAAGATCCGCACCGCCGACCAGGCCGCGCAGGCCAAGGACGGGCTGATCCGGTTCGACGACATCCAGGCCGAGGGGATCAGCGGGCACGTGCGCGGCTGGGCCATCGCCCGCGTCGACGGCCTGCGCTTCCTCGACGCCGGCGGGGCGCTGACGGTGGCCGAGGGCGCCGGCAACGAGCTGCCCATCACCCTCGAGGGCGTCCCGCTGGGCACCGCCTGGGGCAACGTCACCCTCAAGGCCGAGAAGACGGACAACACCATCGCCGTGGCCATCGGCGTGCCGCAGCTCCACATCACCCTCCCCTCCGCACCGAGCAAGAACGTGCAGACGCTCGACGAGAATCCGGACATCTCCGTGTCCCACCCGCTCGGCCCCGAGAAGGAGCTGCGCGCCGCCGACGCCCTGCGCTGGCAGATTACCTTCGACCTCGGGCGCATCGTGGTCCAGGGCACCGGCATCGGGGTGCGGCTGCGCGGGGTCGCCACCCAGCCGCCGCGCGTGGAGCTCACCGACAAGGCCCGCGTCACCGGCGACATCGAGATCGTCGAGGGCATCGTGGCCGCCTACGGCAAGGAGTTCCGCATCGAGCGCGGTCTGGTGCGCATGCGCGCCGAGGACACCTCCAACCCTTACCTCAACGTCACCGCCTACTGGGACTCGCCCGACGGGGCACGCATCTACGTGGACTACGTGGGTATCCTCAAGCCGGTCACCGACGACAAGCTGCGCTTCCGCAGCAACCCGCCGCGCAGCGAGCAGGACATCCTGGCCACGCTCCTCTTCGGCGCGGACTTCGAGCAGGACCCGGGCGGGCGCAGCCGCGGCGCCGACGCCACGCGCGCCACCGGCAACCTGGCCGCCGGCGTGGGCGGCGGCGTCGCCGCCGAGCAGCTGAACGAGATGCTCGCCGGCACCGCGCTGCACAACTTCAGCACGCGCATCGGCACCAACGAGGAGGGCAACGTCAAGACCAGCCTGGTGTTCGCGGTCAGCGAGTCGGTGACCTCGACCTACTCCTACGAGAACACCGGCGGGGCCACCGGCGCCCAGGGCGGGCCGGGGGGCGGCGCCAGCGGGCAGCGCTCCGGCCGCTATCAGGTGAGCATCGATTGGCGCTTCCAGCGCAACTGGTGGTGCGTGGCAACTTCGGCTACGAGGCCGGTCAGCCCTCCAGCGGCGTCGACCTGCTCTGGCAGTACCGCTACTGACCGTTCGGTGCTCCAGGACCCGGGTCGCTGACCCGCCCGACCCGCGGCGTCGACCTGCTCATGGCAGTGCTGCTACCGAGCCGCGGGCGCCGGCGCGATGGGCCAGCTCCTGCCGCCGAGGCGCAGGGCGGGCGGGTCGCCCTCGAGCAACGGCGCCAGCTCGGTCTGCGCGTGGCGCGAGAAGCGGGCGTCGCGATCGCCCTTCACCCGCGCGTGCACCACGCCCTCGTCGTCGAGCGAGAGAGTGGCGGGGTCGAGCCGCTCCTCGTCGCCCCCCGCCAGGACCAGGGTCACCGCGCCGGCCGGGTCGCCCTCGGCGTGCGTTGCGGGCGAGGCGTCGCCGATTCGCAGCGCCGTCACGTGGTGCGGGGAGCCCTCGAGGCGGAAGTAAGTCCAGTCGTACCCGTTGCTGAGGATCCACCGCCCATCGTCGGGGTGACGCGTGATCCAGCTGCGCATGGCCTTGTCCAGAGCGGCGTGCTCGACCAGCCCGCCGTCGTGCCAGAAGCGGCCCTCTCGATCGAGGACGATGGTGCTCTCGCGCGAGGTGCCGGGCGGCGGCGCCACGCGGTAGAAGTCGGGGTGGTCTCCAGGCTTCATGCCCGCCACTCTACTTCATGCGGCGCATGGCCTCGGGGATGGCCGTGATCGCACCCCGCACTGCGCCGGAGACCGCGCCGCGCTCGGCGTCGGCCGCGGCGGTGGGCTGGTCCTCGGTCTCGGCGCGGCCCTGGAGCACGGCCAGCATGGCGCCGGACTTCTTGTCGTGCAAGGTGGCGGAGACCGTGGCCTCGACGCGCAGCTTGCCGCGCTCCTGACGGGAATCGAGCTTCACCAGCGAGGCCTGGACCTCGACCTTTCGCGACACGCCGCACTTCTTCCAGTCGATGGCGTCGAGCTCGCTCTGCGCGTCCTTGCGCATGGCCTCGACCACGTTGCCCGCGCGAGCGCTCCTGATGTTCGAGGCCACTCCGCCCAGGGTCACCGGGCAGGGCTCCGCGGACCGGGCGGGCGCGGCGAAGAGGACGGCGGCGGCCAGGGACACGGCGACCACGGCGCGCTTCCAGGCGGTCGGGGCGCGCCCGCCGAAGGACGCGCTCCGGAACTCGCACATGTCGGGTCCAGGGCGCAGGCACGCGCCGCGGACCGATGGCTCGGCCGTCATGACACCCTCCTCGGGACCGCGGCGAGAGAGGCTCGCGGGCTCGCGTCCGGGTTAGCAGGGGGCGTGCCGCCAGGGCAAGTTCGCGCGCCGCTCCTGCACCGCGCAGTGTGCGCGCGATGCGCCCTGCGCCGGGCTGCATCGCGGCGCTCGCCGTGGCGTCTTTCGGTACACTGCCGGGCCCCATGGCCCCCTCGAGCCCCGACCCCGCAGGCGCACACCGGATTCACCTGTCCGACAGGGGCAGCGATGATGCGAACCGCGACTACTACGACGATTTCGCGACGCGCTACGAGGACGAGCGGGGTGGACGCCGCCCGGGCGGCTACCACGATCTCATCGACGACCGCGAGGTGGCGATCGTGCGGCGCTACGCCGCGGGCAAGGACCTGCTCGAGGTCGGCTGCGGCACCGGGCTGCTCCTGGAGCGCTTCGCGGAGCTGGCGCGCAGCGCGCGAGGCGTCGACCTCGCCGGGCATGCTGGCCCACGCCCGCGCGCGCGGCCTGGACGTGCTCGAGGCCAGCGCCACCGAGCTGCCGTTCGCCGATGCCACCTTCGACGTGACCTGCTCGTTCAAGGTGCTGGCGCACGTGCCGGACATCGACCGCGCCCTGGCAGAGATGGTGCGCGTGGTCCGGCCGGGCGGGTACGTGCTGGCAGAGTTCTCCAACCGCTTCAGTATGCGCGCCCTGCTCAAGCGCTACGGGCCCGCGGGCCGGGTCAGCGACACGCGCAAGGAAGATGCGGTCTACACGCGCTTCGACTCACCGGCCGAGGTGGTGCGCATGCTCCCGCCCAACGCGCGGCTGGTCGGCTCGCGTGGCGTGCGCATCCTCACCCCGAGCGCGAGCGCGCTGCGGGTGCCGGTGCTCGGCAAGCTGCTGGCGCGCGCCGAGCACGCGCTCAGCGACTCGCCGCTCCGCAACTTCGGCGGCTTCTGGGTGGCCATCATCCAGAAGCGCGTCTGAGGGCCGAAAGCGGCGACCGTAGGCCGCGCCGGCTCGCGGGGGCGTCGGCGTCGGCGTCGGCGAGGGCCGCGCTCTAGACGCGGCCCTCGAGGCCGATCGCGCCACCGCCGGGCAGGATGCCGAGCGTGGGCTTCACCTCGGGCTTGATGCGCCTGGGGATGGGCCGCGGCCGGGTGCTGGTGCGCTCCGGCACGAAGGTCAGGTGTGCGTGCACCACGCCGAACACGGTGGAGAACGCCCACACGCCGAAGGCGATGCGGTTGACGTCCACCCAGCTGTTGCGACGCGACTCCAGGCCCGGCTTGTCGACGGCCGTGTCGGTGCCCTCGATGCCGGCGAGCTTGGGGAGGCGGGTGCTGGCATCGGTGGCGCTCAGATCGGAGACGATCGCGGAGCTCAGCACCGCCAGGCCGCCGGCGAGCCCCTGGCTGATGGCGAAGGTCAGCGCGAACGTGGTGTCGCCGTTCTGGAACTGTCCGACGCCGAAGGGCACGGTGGCCACCAGGCGCGAGCTCTTCCCGGTGAGGGTCTCGTTGCCGGCCATGATCTCGAGCTGGGCCACGCGCGACGTCTCGTAGTCGCGCTCCTCCTTCTCCTGGATGCGCTTCAGGCGCGCGGCCTCGTCGCGCTGCTGCTGAGCAGCGCGGATCTTGTCCTTGTTGCGCAGCTCGACCTCGGTGAAGCGATCGATGACCTCGGGGGAGAAGACCGCGGTGCTCGGCGCGTAGCCGGGGTTGTCCAGGTAGATGGCGAGGATGTACGGCTCGGCTTCGCCCCGGCGCCCGAGCCCGATGTACGAGGCGGCGATGAGGGCGCGCGAGCGCTCGATGAAGTCGGGATCGGTCAGGCGGCAAGCGCCGTTGGAGACGGTGGCGCAGGGCGGCGCGCCGGCGTCGAGCATGGCGGCGAAGCGCCGCGTCGCCGCCTCGAAGTCGGCGCGATCGTAGAGATTCTTGGCGACCTCGAACTCCGTGGCGTCGTCCGCGCGGGCCGCGGACGGCGCAGCGAGGGCGGCGGCGAGCACGGCGGCGGCGCAGACACGCCGGGTGAGCCACCGGTTGTGCCGTCGGGTCACTGGATCCGCACCTCGAGGCCGTTCCCCCATGCGTTCGGACCGGAGCGAACCGTGTAGCGTAAATTCAGTCGCGGCGGGGCATTTTTGTGCCCGGGCGCACGTTCGGCGCCGCGCCCACCGCGCTCACTCGGGCCAGCGGACCACCTGGTCCTTGCCCGCGTGGACGGTGACCGTGCCGGGCTTCGTGGTGCCATCGGGGCTGCGAAAGGTGCAGCGGAACGTCTGGCTGACGTCGTTGAGCGTGACGATCTGGGAGCCGCCGCCGAACACGGTGGGCCCGTCATTGCAGGTCATCTGGTGGGTCGAGTCCCGGGCCTGCAGGCTGACGGTCGACTTCTTGAACGCCAGGGACACCTGCACGACCTGAGGCTTCTCGGACGGCTCGTCGGGGGCGGGCGGTGCCACCGTGAAGGTCACGCTGCGCGTGGGCTCGCAACAAGGATTGTCGATGCTCGCCGTCGCCGTGTGGGGACCGACGTCGAGCGGGATGGACTTGCCGAACCAGCCGCGTTGCTCGCGGCCGTCGACCTCCAGGCGCGCGCCGGCCTGCTTGATGGCGACGCGCCCCGGCCGGGGGCCCTTCGCCGGGCCCACGCCGGGGGCGCCGGATGCGACGGCGCTCGGGCCGGGGCCGGTGCTCGGGCCCGGCGGCGCGGTGCGGGGCCTCGCGCTCGGCACGGGCACGGAGGGTCCAACTTCGGCGGGGCACGTTGAGCACCGGGAGCACCGGCGGCTCGGGCCCTGGCTCGAGCGCCGTGGGCGTGCCGGCGTCGGCGTCGGCGCCGGGGCGCGCAGCCAGCGCGTCACGCCCGCGGTGACCAGCGCCACCGCTGCGGTGGCCACCACCACCGCCCCGGCGCGCTGCAGGATGACGCGGCGCTGCGCGGCACCGTTGAGATGCCGGATGCGCTTGAGGATGGCCATGTCGCCCGGCGCCAGCGCCGCGGCGCGGTTGAAGTCCGCCGCGGCGCCGCTGACGTCGCGCTCTGCGAGCGGCCTCGCCGCGGGTGACCAGCCGCGGCACCAGGCGCGCGTGGTGCGCCTCCAGGTACCCGGGCGGGTCGGCGAAGTAGGCGTTCACCTCGGCGCGCGGGTCGCTGATGCCCAGCGCCTCTAGCTCGGCGCGGATCTGCACCGCCAGCGCTCCCGGCGAGGCGGTGCGCTGCGCGGCGTCGCGCGCCAGCGCTGCGGCCAGGATGCGGCTCCAGCGACCGCCCACGCTGGCCCGCTCGCGATCGGCGGCGGGGAAGATGCCTTCCAGCACCTTGCGCAGCACCTGCGCCGGGTTCTTGCCCTCGAACGGGAGGTGGCCGACGAGCGCCTCGTACATGAGGACGCCGAGCGCGAAGACGTCGGTGCGCGCGTCGACCTCGCCGCCCTCGATCTGCTCCGGGGCCATGTAGCCCAGCTTGCCCTTGATCTGACCGGCCTGGGTGATGCTCGCGCTGGAGGCGGCCTTGGCGATGCCGAAGTCGGTGATCTCACGACCACCCCGGGGTCATGGCGCTTGCCGGAGCCGGCGGCGGTGGAGGTGGCGTCGCTGGCCGGCTCGGCGTGCGGCGCGGGCCCGACGCGTGGTCCTCGTCGAAGTCGGCGAGGGCCACGCCAGCCTCTTCGTCGCCGGCGGCGGCGCGGCAGGCGCGCGGCGGCGCCGCGCCCGGCGAGCAGGCGGTCGCCGGGCAGCTCGACGAGCACGTTCTCCGGCTTGATGTCGCGGTGGATGATGTGGCTTCGTGGGCGTGCTCGAGGGCGTCGCAGATCTCCAGGCTGATGGCCGCCCCCACCTCGGCGGGCATGTCGCGGTGGGCGATGAGCAGCTTGCGCAGGGTGGTCCCGCGCAGGAGCTCGACCACCAGGTAGCGCTCGCTGTCCTCCTCGTTGGAGACGTCGAAGACCTCGACGATGTTCGGGTGGCGCAGCTTGGCGGCGGCGCGCGCCTCGGCCACGAAACGCGTGGCCACCTCGGTGTTCTCGCGCAGGTGCTTGTGGATGACCTTGACCGCCACCTCGCGCCCGAGGCGCGGGTCGAGGGCGCGGTAGACGGTGGCCATGCCGCCGTGGCCGATCTCCTCGAGCAGCTCGTAGGTGGGGATGCGCGGCATCCCGCCGCTGGAGGGGACCGGACCCTCGGCGCGGCTCGTCGGTCCCCTGCCCGCGCCGCCACTGGACGGGGCCACCGCGTCCCCCGGCGCGATGGCGTCCGGCCCGCGCGCCTCGCCCGCGCCCTCGTCGACGCGGGCCTTCGAGCTCACTCGACGACCCGGACGCGGATGGAATTCGTGGTGCCGGCGACGCCGACCGGCGCGCCGAAGATGGTGACGAAGCGGTCGCCGGGGGAGACGTACCCGTTGGCCAGCAGGAACATGCTGGCACGGTCGACCATCTCGTCCGGGTCGCGCAGCATGTCGATGCTGCAGGGTACCACCCCCCAGAGCAGCGCCAGGCGCCGGCGGGTGGAGGCGTTCGGGGAGAAGGCGATGATCGGCACCACCGGCCGCGCCTTGGAGGCGTAGCGCGCGGTGAGCCCGCTCTCGGTGAAGGCCACGATGACCCGCGCGGCGATGTCCTTGGCGATGTCGCAGGCGTTGCGGGCCACGCTCTCGGCCACGTTGGCGCGCTCCCCGGGCTGCTCGCTGGAGAGCGGGCGATAGAAGGAGCTGGTCTCGGCCTCGGTGATGATGCGCGCCATCATCCGGGCCACCAGCGGCGGGTGCGCGCCGGTGGCGGTCTCCTGGGAGAGCATCACCGCGTCGCTGCCATCGAAGACGGCGGTGGCCACGTCGCTGGCCTCGGCGCGGGTGGGGCGCGTCTCGGTGACCATCGACTGCAGCATCTCGGTGGCGACGATGACCGGGCGCTGGTGGACGCGGGCCACACCCAGGATCTCGCGCTGCACGATGGGGACACGCTCCGGGCTGAGCTCGACCCCGAGGTCGCCGCGCGCGACCATCACCGCGTCGGAGGCGATGATGATCGACTCCAGGTGCTCGATGGCCGCCGGGGTCTCGATCTTGGCGACGATGGGCGTGGGGCGCCCCCAGGCCTCGCAGATGTCGCGAACCAGGCGGATGTCGTCGGCGTGGCGCACGAAGGACAGCGCCACGTAGTCCACGCCGAGCGAGAGCCCGAAGGACAGGTCGGCCTTGTCCTTCTCGGTGAGGCTGGACAGGCGCACCCGCCGCGAGGGCAGGTGCACGCCGGCGCGGTCGCGCAGCCCGCCGCCGTTGGTGACCACGGCCTGCACGCGCTGGGACTCGACGCGGGTGACGGTGATCACCACGCGGCCATCGTCGATGAGCACCACGTCGCCGAGCTGGAGGTCCTGCGCCAGGCCCTCGTAGCCGACGGGGATCTCGCCGGGGCCGGAGAGCTCGCCGGCCTTGGCCTCGACCAGCCACACCGTCTCGCCGGTGGTGGCCACCGCGGTGCCGCCCGGGAACTTGCCGCAGCGGATCTTCGGGCCGCACAGGTCCTGGAGGATGGCCACCGGGCGCCCGCAGACGTCAGCGGCGGCGCGGATGGTGGTCAGGCGCCTGGCGTGCTCCTCGTGCGTCCCGTGCGAGAAGTTCTGCCGGGCGACGTCCATGCCCGCCGTGATGAGCTGCTCCAGGGTGGCCTGGTCGTCGGAGGCGGGACCGATGGTGCAGACGATTTTCGCCCGGCGAATGAGCACGACCGCCAGCATGACACAGCTGGCCGCGGTCGTGCAGCTTCGCGGGGCGGCGTTTCGAGGGCCGGACGGAGCGGCTGGCGCAGCTCGGGTGCCCGCCGGCTCGAGACGGGGAGCCGCAGGTCGCCCATGGCTGCCCGTCGGGAGTGCGAGTAGAGCGGCGGCGATGCTCACGCGCGGAGGCGATGGGGAGGCCCGACTGGGAGGCTTGCGGCTCGGGGACCTGTTCACGGGCACCCACACGGACACGGACACGGCCACGGCCACGGACACGGGAGCCATCCGGACGCCGGCGTATGTCTACGACCTCGACGGCATGGCCGCGGCCGCGCGCGCCCTGCGGGCGGGCTTCGGGGCGCAGCGGCATCTGGTCGCCTACGCGGTCAAGGCGAACTCGGCCGGCGCGGTGCTGCGCACGCTGCGCGAGGCCGGGTGCGGCGCGGAGGTCGTCTCCGGGAGCGAGCTCGACCTGGTGCTGCGCTGCGGGTTCGCACCCGATGACGTGCTCTACAGCGGTGTAGGCAAGAGGGCGGCCGAGCTGGATCGCGCCATCGGCGTGGGCGAGCGCGGGATCCGCGCGGTGCAGATGGAGAGCATCGAGGAGATCGGGCGCGTGGCGGCGCGGGCGCGCGCGCTCGGCCGCGTGGCGCGCGTGTCGATACGCATCAACCCCGGGGTGACCGCGGACACGCACGCGCACATCGCCACCGGCCACGACGAGGCCAAGTTCGGCATCGGCGTCGGTGACCTGGGGCGGGCCTGGGAGGCGCTCGGGGCGGCGCCCGAGGTGCGGCTGGTGGGGCTGTCGTGTCACGTCGGCTCGCAGCTGACGCGCACGGACGAGTACCTGCGCGCTGGCGACGTGATCCTGGACGTGGCGCAAGCGCGCGAGGCGCTGACGGGGCCGCTGGAGTTCGTCGACCCGGGTGGTGGCTTCGGCGTCGACTATGGCGACGCGCGCGGCGAGGGGGCGGAGCGCGCCAGCGGCGGCCGCGGAACGTCCGAGGGCGGCGGCGCTCCGGCGGCGCGCGCGACGCCAGCGGACTTCGCCGCGGCCATCGCGGCGCGTCTGTCGACGCGCGGGCTGTCCGAGCGGCTCGCGGTGGTGGAGCCCGGGCGATCGCTGGTGGCGCCGTTCGGGGTGCTGTGCGCCACGGTCATCGCCGCCAAGCGCACGCACGGCCGGAGCTGGCTGGTCATCGACGCCGGCATGAACGACCTGCTGCGACCGGCGCTCTACGGGGCTCGACACCGCATCGAGCCGATGGACGCGGCACCACCGGCCGGGGGCGCGGCGGTCGGCTGGCGCGTGGCGGGGCCCGTGTGCGAGAGCTCCGACGACTTCGGCGAGCACGCGCTCGGCGAGGCGCCGCCGGAGCGCGTGGTGGTGCGGGACGCGGGCGCCTACGGCTACGTCATGGCCAGCGAGTACAACGGGCGCGCGTTGCCCTGCGAGGTGTTCCTGCGCGGCGGCGAGGTGGCCGGCGTGAGCAACACGCGCTCGGAGGCGGCGTGGATCGCGGAGCGCATCGCCGCCGGTGCCTGATGGCGGGCGCTCGGCAGGCGGCCGACGGCAGCAGATGGCGCAAAACGGCTGGGTTGGCGGGGCAGCTGCTTGCGCGGCCGTGTGGGGTTCGCGCCACCCGCCGCGCTTGCTAAGCTGCGCGCCTTCGTTACGGGCGCCCGGCCGCCCCAACCCATCCGCAGAGGTAGATCATGCGCAGAGCGAGGTTCGCGAGTGGGTTTTTGCTGGTGGCTCTGACCACGGTGACCGCGGGCGCATCCGCGCAGGAGCTGTTCGCGCTCAAGGCCGACCCCTTCCCCAACGCGCCCTGCAACAACAGCGGGTGCTGGACGAACTATCTCGTCCTTGCCGACCTCGACGGCGACAACGACCTCGACGTGCTCATGCCCAACGCACCCGGGCTCATCTCCAACGGAGGCAACCAGCCCTTCGCCATCTACGCGAACGACGGGCAGGCGAACATGACCAACGTCTCGCAGGCGGCCGTCGGGGACTACAGCGGTCAAGTCCGTCAGGTCGGCGTCGGCGACTTCGATCGCGACGGGGACCTGGACATCTACGCGCCGGAAGCGTTCGGGGCTCCCGACCACCTGTGGATGAACGATGGTGCCGGGGTGTTCACGGACGAGGCCGCCACGCGACTGCCGTCCGGCCTCGGATCGCATGCGGGCGGCGTCCGCGTGGGGGACCTCGACAACGACGGCGATCTCGACCTCGTGGTCGCGGACGGCTACGCCGTGAACGCCGACGTCGCCGCGCACATCTACCTCAACGACGGGACGGGCAAGTTCACCGAGGCCGCCGCGAGCGCGCCAGCCGGTTACACCGGCAGCGATCCGGACGACGTCGACCTGGTGGATGTCGACCGGGACTTCGACCTCGATGTGCTCATCAACATGCACAGCGGCAAGTCGAACCTGTGGATCAATGACGGCACGGGCACGTTCACCAACAAGACCGAACAGCTCGACTCGATGCCGGGCGGATACCACTACGGACCGAGCGCATGCGACGTCGACGGAGATGGCGATCTCGACATCTGGAGCGACAACATGGGGCCAAACTACACGGAGCAGCTCCAGATCAACGACGGCGCCGGAACGTTCGACGACGAGACCGTGGCTCGCGTCTCGGGCAACCCCAAATCGGACGACAACGGCGTCGTCTGTGCTGACGTCGACCACGACGGCGACTTCGATGCCATCGTCGCGTCGCTCAACTACGACAATGTGCCCAGGCTCGAGGAGCGCGTCCTGATCAACGATGGAACTGGCCACTTCGTCTACACGGAGGGCCTGTTCGACATCAGCGACGACAGCACGCTCTGGATGGATGTCGCCGACCTGAACGGCGACAACAAGCTCGATGCCGTCACCGGGCAGGGCGAGGGCAGCTCGAAAGACTTCCTCTATCTCGGCACCGCCGCCGCCAAGGCCGACACCGTCGCGCCCAGGCTGATCAAGGTCGAGGCCCCTCCCGCCGACGTCCCCGCCGGTACCTACGCCGCCCTGCGCTTCGCGGTCAGCGACGCCGTGGTCAGCGATCAGTTCGGTGCCCGCCTCCAGCGCGCCTACGCGAAGATCACCGGCGGGCCCGCCGCCGAGGTCGAGGCGGTCTTCATGGGCGGTGACCTCTACCGCGTGACCCTCCCCTGCCTCACCGCCGCCGGCAGCGTCTCGGTCACCGTCTGCGCCGTCGACCGCGCCGGCAACGAGACCTGCGGCGACACGCAGACCTACAACGTGAGCGGCACCGGCGCGTGCAGCGACCCGGGCACGGGCGGCGGCGGCGGCGCGGGGCCCTCGGGTCCTGGCGTCGGCGGCGCCGGCGTCGGTGGCAACGGCAGCGGCGCCAACGGCAGCGGCGGCAGTGGCGCCGGCAACGTGGACGTCGACGACACCGACGATTGCGGCTGCGCGGTCCCCGGGCGCAGCGGCTCGACCCGGCCGCGCTGGTGGCGGCGGCTGCCGCAGTCTTGCTGGCAGCGCGGCGACGGCGCTCGCGCCGCTGATGCCCCGGCATCCGTCCGGCGGCGGCCTTCCCTCCACCCGGCCTCCGCCCGCAACTGCAGGCGGAGCGGACGGGCGCGCCGTTTTGGCGATCCACCCCCGGCGGCCAGGCCATCGCTTCCGCATGAAGCGAAGGGCAAGGTTCGCGAGCGGGTGGGTGCTGGCGCTGGCGACCGCAGCCAGCGCCCCGGCCGCGGCCCAGGAGCTGTTCGCCAAGCAGGCGATTGGCTTCCCGGAGTCGCCACGGGCGGACGGCGGCTGGACGAACTACGCCGTCCTCGCGGACATCGACGGCGACGGCGACCTGGACGTGCTCATGCCCAACGCGCCAGGCTTCTTCGGCAACGGAGGCCAGCAGGCGTTCGCCGTCTACGCCAACGACGGCGCGGCCCACATGACCGACGTCTCGCAGGCGGCGGTGGCCGGGTACGAGGGCCAGCTGCGGCAGGTGGCCGTCGGCGACGTGGACCGGGACGGTGACCTCGATATCTACGGGCCAGAGGCGTTCGGCGCGCCCGATCATTTCTGGATCAACGACGGCACGGGCAAGTTCACCGATGAGGCCGCCGCCCGCATGCCCGCCGGTCTCGGCTCGCACGCCGGCGCGGTACGCTTCGGCGACGTCGACAACGACGGCGACCTGGATCTGCTCATCGCCGACGGCTATGGCACCGACGCCGCCGTGGCCGCGCACCTTTACCTCAACGACGGCACCGGCAAGTACAGCGACGCCACGGCCAACGTGCCCGTGGGCTATCAGGGCAGCGACCCCGACGACATCGACCTGCTGGACATCGACCGCGACCTCGACCTGGACGTGCTCATCAACTCCCACAGCGGGCAGTCCAACCTCTGGAAGAACGACGGGACCGGCAAGTTCACCGACGCCACCAGCGACCTCGATGACACCTCCGGGGGCCTGCACTACGGGCCGACGGCCTGCGACGTCGACGGCGACGGCTACCTCGATATCTGGACCGACAACGTCGGCCCCGGGTACACCGAGCAGCTCCAGATCAACGGGGGGATGGGGACGTTCGTCGATCAGACCGCGGCGCGCGTCACCGGCAACCAGGGCTTCGACGACAACGGCGTCTTCTGCGTCGACTACGATCACGATGGCGACATGGATGCCGTGGTGGCCGCGCTCGGCGGCGACGAGGAGCGCGGCCTCACCAACGACGGGACGGGGAACTTCGACTACGCCGCCGGGACCTTCGGCTCCAGCAGCGACTCGACCCTGTGGATCGACATCGCCGACCTGAACGGCGACGGGAAGCTCGACGCCGTCACCGCCCAGGGCGAGGGCAGCACCGAGGACTTCCTCTACCTCGGCACTGCCGCCGCGGTCGCCGACACCCGCGCGCCCGAGCTGATCCAGGTGGAGTCCCTGCCCGCCGACGTGCCCGCCGGCTCCTCCATCGGTTTGCGCTACGCGGTCGGCGACGCCGTGCTCAACGACCAGTTCGGCCCGCGCCTCGGCCGCGCTTACGCCAAGGTCACCGGTGGCCCCGCCGCCGAGGTCGACGCAGCGTTCATGGGCGGCGACCTCTACCGTGTGGCCCTGCCCTGCCTGGCCAGCGCCGGCAGCATCACCGTCACGCCGTGCGCCGTGGATCGCGAGGGCAACGAGACCTGCGGCGTCGCGCAGGCCTACACGGTGAGCGGCAGCGGCGAGTGCACGGACCCCGGAACCGGCGGCGCGGGCGGCGGCGGTGGCGGTGGCGGCTCCGGCAGCGGCGGCGCCGGCGTCGGCGGTTCACCGGGTCCGGGCGTCGGGGGCGGCGGCGCAACGGGCGGGGCCGCCAACGGCAGCGGCGCGAACGGCGCGGGCGGGAGCGGCGCAGGTCCGGTGCAGGTCGACGATACCGACTCCGGCTGCGGCTGCGCGGTGCCCGGGCGCAGCAGGACCACCACCCCCACCGTGCTGGTCATCGCCTGGGCTTCGGCCGCGCTCGTGGCGACTCGGCGGCGACGCCCGCGCCAACGGCCGCCGAGCTACATGAACAGCTTCTTGGCCGCCGGGCGCGCCTTGATGCGCGCCAGCCCGGCGTTGACGCCGGCGAGTCTGGAGAGGTCGAAGCCGAGCATGGGCGTGAAGGCGACCGTGGGCGCGAGCGCGATGTCGGCGAGGGTGATGCGTCCGCCGACCAGCCACTCCTTGCCGGCCAGCGACTCGTCGAGCAGCGCCAGCACTCGGTTGCCCTCGGCGCGCCCCTCCTCGACCATCCGCGGCAGGCGCTGCTCCTCGGGCAAGCGCACGCTGTGCTGGAAGACCTTGGCGTTGGCCGGCCCGAAGTGGGCCGCGTTCAGGAAGCACCACTTGGCGATCTCGCCGCGCTCCGCCGGGCTCTCGCCGCCGAGCCGCTTCTCCGGAAACTTCGCCGCCAGGTACTCGTTGATGGCGTGCGACTCCCAGAGCACGAAGTCACCGTCGACGAGCGTCGGCACCCGACCGTTGGGGTTCAGCGCCAGGTAGCTCTCCGCCTTCTGTTCGGCCTTGGAGAGGTCCACGTCGATGCGCTCGTAGGCCACGCCGAGCTCCTCGAGGGCGAGCTGCACGCGGCGCGAGTTCGGGGACATCTGGAAGGCGTAGAGCTTCATCGCCCCGCCTTAGCACTGCTCCGGTGGCGCGGCGCGCGGCTCCGGGAAGCGGAAACACAGCCGCCGCCGCGTCCCGTGGAGGGAGGCGGCGGCGGTCGCTGGTGAGGGCTCGGGATCAGCGACGGCCGCGGCCGCCGCCACCACCGCGCGGGCCACCGCGGTCACCGCCGCGGCCACCACCACGGTCGCCGTCGCGACGCGGGGGCGGGCCGGCCTCGCGCGCCTGCGCCATGCGCTCCTTGGCGCGCTCGCCCTCCTCGCCCTCGGGGAGCGGGAGCATCTCGCGGCGGCTGAGGCGGATCTTGCCCTCGCGGTCGACGCTGAGGACCTTGACCTCGACCACGTCGCCCTCCTTGAGGACGTCCTCCACCCGCTCGACGCGGGTGTGGGCCATCTCGGAGATGTGCAGGAGGCCATCGGTGCCCGGGAGGACCTCGATGAAGGCGCCGAAGTCGGTGATGCGCTTGACCGGGCCGGTGTAGACGGCGCCGATCTCGGCCTCGGCGGTGAGGCCCTTGATGATGTCCAGCGCCCTCTTCACGGCCTCGGGATCGCTCGAGGCCACGTTGACCGTGCCGTCGTCCTCGACGTCGATGGCCACGCCGGTCTGATCGACGATGCCCTTGATGGTCTTGCCGCCCGGCCCGATGATGAGTCGGATCTGGTCGGGCTTGACCTTGATGGTGGTGATGCGCGGCGCGTACTTGGAGAGCTCCGGGCGCACGCTGGGTAGCGTCTCCAGCATCTTGCCGAGGATGTGCAGCCGGCCTTCGCGCGCCTGGTTCAGGGCCTGCTGCAGGATCTCGCGGGCCAGGCCGGCGATCTTGATGTCCATCTGGATGGCGGTGATGCCGCGCGCCGTCCCGCAGACCTTGAAGTCCATGTCGCCGAGGTGATCCTCGTCGCCGAGGATGTCCGAGAGGATGGCGTACTTGTCGCCCTCCATGATGAGACCCATGGCGATGCCGGCCACCGGACTCTTGATGGGCACGCCGGCGTCCATCAGCGACATGCAGCCGCCGCAGACCGCGGCCATCGACGAGGAGCCGTTGGACTCAAGGGTCTCGCTGACGATGCGGATGGTGTACGGGAACTTGTCGGCCGGGGGGATCATGCGGATCAGCGCGCGCTCGGCGAGGGCGCCGTGGCCGATCTCGCGGCGACCGGGGCCGCGCATGGGCTTCGTCTCGCCGGTGGAGAACGGGGCGAAGTTGTAGTGGAGGTAGAAGCGCTTCCAGCTCTCGCCGTTGAGCCCGTCGATCTTCTGCTCGTCGGTCGAGGTGCCGAGGGTCGTGGCGACGATGGACTGCGTCTCGCCGCGCTGGAAGAGGGCGCTGCCGTGGACGCGGGGCAAGAGGCCGGCCTCGGTCATGATCGGGCGGACGGTCTTGGTGTCGCGGCCGTCGATGCGCTTGCCCTGGCTGAGCACCATGTCGCGCACCACGAACGCCTTGCGCTCCTCGAACTCCGCCTTGATCAGCTTCTCGCCGAGCAGGAAGGCCTCGGGGCCCATCTCGGCGAGCAGGATCTCGCCGACGCGCTTCTTCAGCACGCTGTAGCCCTCGTAGCGCTTCTTCTTGTCCTTCACCAGGACGGCCAGGGCCAGCTCCTTGTCGGCGACCTCGGCGATGCGCTTGGCGATCTTCTGATCGAGCGCGGGCGCGGTGAACTCCTTCTTCGGCTTGCCCACCGCGGCGCGGATCTTCTCGATGAGGTCGATGATCGGCTGCGCCGCCTGGTGGGCGAACATCAGCGCGTCGACGATCTCGTTCTCGGTGGCCTCGGCGGCGCCGCCCTCGACCATGACGATGGCGTCACGCGAGCAGGCGACGATCAGGTCGATGTCCGCCTTCTCGATGTCCTCGATGGTCGGATTGGCGACGAACTCGCCGCCGATGCGGCCCACGCGCACGCCGGCGATGGGGCCGTTCCAGGGGATGTCGGAGATGTGCAGCGCGCAGCTGGCGGCGGTGAGCGACAGGACGTCGGCCTTGTTCTGCTTGTCGCTGCTGAGGACGGTGGCGATGACCTGAGTGTCCTTCCTGAACCCCTCCGGGAAGAGGGGTCGCAGGGGGCGATCCATGATGCGGCAGGTGAGGATCTCCTCCTCGCGCTGGCGCGCCTCGCGCTTGAAGAAGCCCCCCGGGATCTTGCCGGCGGCGTACGTCTTTTCGACGAACTCGCAGGTGAGCGGGAAGAAGTCGAGGCCGGGGCGCTCCTCCTGGGAGACCGCGGTCACCAGGACCATGGTCTCGCCGTAGGTGATGAGCACGGAGCCATGGGCCTGCTTGGCGAGGCGGCCCGTCTCGAAGGTCATCGGCTTGCCGCCGACGATGACGGATTCACGAACGAAGGACATGTCGGGTCTCCAGCGCGGGCACGGTGGCCCGGTGCGTAGCGAGCGCTGGGTCGACGCTTCGTTCCTCGATTCCTGCGCAGGAGCCGCGTTGCCCCGCCCGGAGGTGGAGCGGCCGCTGCTGCTGCGTACGAAGCGAAGACGAAGGGACGAGGGCGCCCGGACGACCCTGCCGGCGAAACCGGCCTGGTCAGGGAGCGGGTTTTGTCCCCGCGGTGCTCTTACTGCGGCGGTTCTTCTAGGCTGAACATCGGTTGACTGCCAGGCTTTTCTGTACGGTTCCGCGTCGAGGCGGCCGACAAGCCTTGCCGGAACGCGCGCCCTGCGTATACTCCGCGACCCCGGTGGCAGGCGGTCTCCGCCTATCACCTCGTAAGGCCTGCAGTTGGGGCGGCGTCGCTTCGGACACCGTGCTCGACCGCTGGCATCACCTGGCCTCTCCACTTTCCTTTTTCGGAAGGTGGAGGCGCGCCGCTCGGCAGCGGCGCGAGGGCCCGAGGAAGACCGCGATGCTGCACACCACCCAGAAGGCCTCGATCATCGGCAAGTACGCGACGCACGAGGGCGACACCGGCTCGCCCGAGGTGCAGATCGCGCTGATGAGCGAGCGCATCACCTACCTCACCGAGCACTTCAAGACCCACAAGAAGGACCACCACTCGCGCCGTGGCCTCCTCAAGCTGGTCAGCCAGCGCCGCCGTCAGCTCGACTACCTGAAGCGCACGGACATCGAGCGCTACCGCAGCCTCATCGGCCGCCTCAACCTCCGCAAGTAACGCCGGGCGGCGCTCCATGGGCGCCGTTCATCCGCGTCGGCATCGGGCACGTCGGAGGCACGTCGGAGGCACGTCGGAGGCACGTCGGAGGCACGTCGGAGGCACGTCGGA
>JBBJMR010000057.1:0-33858 GCA_037720395.1 Polyangiaceae bacterium | reverse complement strand
GCCGCGATCACAGGCGATGCGTGGTGCCAGGATGTTCGAACCACCGGTACCTCGACGTCCACCACCTGGACATGCGATCCGAGGGCGGCGGCCACGATCCGGAGCGGCTCGCCGTGCTGTGTGGCGCGCACCATCGCGCGGTACACGAAGGGGTGCTGTGTATCGACGGCACCGGCGCGGCTGGCTTCGTCTACCGGCACGGCGACGGCACGCCCTATGGAGGAGAGGTCGGCGTGGTGAAGCTCGACCTGGTGCGGCAGGCGCTGAGCGCCCTGGAGCGGATGGGCTTCAAGTCGACGCAGGCACGCACCCTCGTCGACGATGCGCTCCGTGCCGGCACGCACCGCGACGCGGCCGCGCTTCTGCATGCAGCGTTGCGCGGGGCGTAGCGCGCCGCGCTGCTGCCTGAGGCGTAGCGCGCGGCGCTGCTGCCCGGGGCGCAGCGCGGCGGGAGCGTCCCAGCCACTCCGCCCTCCCCCTCGCCCAGGTGACGTTGTCCTTGTTGTGGGCGGCGAGGTACGCGAGCACCCAACCCTTGGGTCGCGCGCTGCCGAGGTCCGCGCTGGGTGCCGGGGCACTCGACACCGAGCGTTGCCACCCTCAGCGGTGGGTTGGTAACAGGGTACGCGCTCCCGGCCTGGTTTGTCCGCACGCGATGCCCTTGCATCTTCGCGTGCTCGCCCCTACCACCGGCACGCCTTGTTCTCTCGCATGGCGAGCCTTCTATCGAGCAACCGTGGTCGGTTCGCCATCCTCGCCGTCGCGCTCCTCCTCGGCGTGGCGACGATCTCGATCGGCTTCTACTCGGACGACTGGGTCCTGCTCACCGCCGTCGAGGGCAAGCTCAGGACGAGCGCGTCCACGTTCGATCTCTACCGCTTCGCCAGCGGAGACCCTGCTCAGACGAGCCTTCGTCGAGCGCGGCCCATGGCCCTGGTGGACGCACCCCGAGATCAGGATCCAGCTCTGGCGACCCCTGGCGAGCGCGCTCTTCACGCTGGACCACGCGCTCTTCGGGCACGCTCCGCTCGGGTTCCACCTCCACGCGATCCTCTGGTGGCTGGGGACCGTGCTCGCCGCCGGCGCCATCCTTCGCCGCGCCGTCCCACCGACCGCCGCCGCCATCGCGCTCCTCCTCTTCGTGGTGGACGACGCGCACGTGCAGCCCATCGGGTGGATCTCGTCGCGGCACATGGTCGTCGCGGCAGCGCCTGCGCTGTTCGGGCTATGGGCGCACCTGCGCGCGCGCGAGGACGGGTGGGTCCTTGGTCGCTTCCTCGGCCCCCTCGGCGTCGCGGTCGGCCTCCTCGGGAGCGAGGCGGCGCTCGGCGTCCTCGGCTTCTGGATCGCCTACGACTTGCCGGTCACCTTCTCGATGATGGCGCCCAGCAGGATGAACCCGTAGTTGCTGTACTCGAAGCGGCTCCCAGGCTCGAAGAGCGGCGCGCGCTCGCCGTAGAGCTTCACGTAGTCCTGGATGGCGCGCAGCTCGCCATTTCGCTGGCGATACTCGGGCCCGAAGATGTCGCCGGTGCCGCCGGTGTGTCCGAGCAGGTCAGGAGAGCCACGCAGC
The DNA here is from genome assembly GCA_037720395.1 of Polyangiaceae bacterium. Taxonomy (GTDB): domain Bacteria; phylum Myxococcota_A; class Polyangia; order Polyangiales; family Polyangiaceae; genus JBBJMR01. The sequence continues at coordinate 32,285 of JBBJMR010000057.1, read as the reverse complement.
GCCGCGGCGAGGACTCCTCGACCTTCTTCAGCTCGAAGCCGCCGACCATGGTCGAGAACTCCGCCTCTTCACTGGCGACGAGCGGCTGGCCCTGCTCGGCGGCGCGAGCACGTCGCGGAGGAAGGCCGCGACGCGCGCCTCGTCGGCGGAGTTGAAGACCTCGAGCCAGAGGCGCACCCGTTGCTCGGCCGTCGGGGCGGGCGCAGGCGGGGTCGGCGGCGGGGCCTGGGTCACGGCTGGGGCCGGGGCTGGGGCGCAGCCGGCGGCGCGGAGGCGCAGGAGAGTGTAGCGCACGCAATCGCGATGCAATGGAGAGCCGGGAACCAGAAGGAGCGCATTGGCGAACGTGTCGCATGGATCGCGCGCGGGTGTCCACGTCGCGTCCGTATGGATACAAGCCGTCCGGCGGAGGCGGTCGAGCCGTCGGTCACGGCCACGCGGTGCAGCTTGGTCCAGCGCGGCTGCTGCCCGGGCGTCGGCGTGCCGATCCACAGGACGTCGTGCGACGTCGGGAGCAGCAGATAGGTGCGCCGCTGCGGCGACGAGTCCGGGTGGCCGGATGCCACCTCGATGCCTGCGCCCTCGATCACGAAGGCGTCGCGCTTGTCGACGCGCACCGCGCCGAGCGTCGTGGTCCAGGTCCGGTCGGGCCACACCGGGTCGGGCGTGGCGTGGTGGGCGGTGACGCGCAGCTCGGTGGCGGTCACCTCCAGCCAGGTCCCGAAGTTCCTGCGGGTCATGTCCTCCTGCCAGCGGCCCTGGGCGCGCGGCACGAGGTCCGCCGGCTGCGCGTCGAAGCCCATGCCCGCAAAGACGCGTGGGGGCGCAGCGATGCCCTTCTTCTGGAGCCACCGCCGCGTTGTGCCCAGGATCTTCGGCGCCACGACGCGCGGCGAGCTCGCTTCGTCTCTCGAGCGGGTTGCGGTATGAGACGGAGCAGCGAGGCCCGCATGACCACCCACGATCAAGAAGACGTCACCTCCGAGACCAGCGCCATCTGGTCGAACCACGCCCCCGTGGCCGGGGCCCCGGCAGGGTTCACCGTGCGCACCACGGTCCCGGGCAACCCGGACGGCGTCGAGGTGATGCTGGAGCGCTGGGAGGCCGGGACGAGCGAGCCTCCGCATTCGCACCCGGGTGACGACATGACCGTGGTCGTCGAGGGGCGGATGCAGATCCAGTTCTACCAGCGCCAGGGTGAGCGCCTGGTGCCCGACGGCTCACCGGTGCTGCTCGAGCGCGGGCAGACGGGCTACGTGCGAGCCGGTCGCATCCATGACGCGCGGTACCTGGCCGATTGCAAGCTCGTGTACGTGCACGATCGTGCCTTCGGCTTCCAGGAAGACAAGTAGTCGACTTCAGGCTCAGGTCGCGTACGCGGCGGTCGCCTCGCCATCGCTGAGCAGGATCATCCGCCGCAGGCTGCCGCCGCTGCCGTCCAGCTGGCGGAGGCCTTCCTCGATGCCGCAGGAGATGCAGGTGTCGCCGCCGAGCTCGGTGGCGCGGATGCTGATGGCGATGCGCTCGCGGCTTCCCGGACCGATGGGCTGCGCCGGGACGACGAGCTGGGGGCGGTGTCGAAGGTGAGCACGCTCACCGTGTCGCCGTCGCGCAGGCGATCGACGGCCGCGATGGCCGCGTTCTTCCCGCGCGCAATTCCGCGAGGATCCTCGCTCTCGCCCTCGCCCTCGCCCTCGCTCTATCTTCCCCGGGTTCTCGCTCCACCGATCCGAGGTGCCCTTGCCGCCTGCCGCTGCATCGCCGCCGTGTCCGCTGGCCGTCGTCGACGTCCAGTACCGGGGCGCAGGTGCGTCGGCGGCATGCGTGGTGGCCGCAGGCTGGAGTGACGCCGTGGCCATCGAGGAGCGCACCGCGGAGCTGGCTTCGGTCCAGCCCTACCAGCCGGGGCGCTTCTTCGAGCGCGAGCTGCCCTGCATCCTCGAGGTGCTCGGGCGCGTGGAGACCCCGCTGTCGGCGATCGTCGTCGACGGGTACGTCGAGCTCGATCCGCAGGGCACGCCGGGGCTGGGCGGCTGGCTCCACCAGCACTTCGCCGGCCGGTACGCGGTCATCGGGGTGGCCAAGACGGCGTACCGCGGTGCCGGATTCGCCGCTCGTGTCGTCCGCGGTGGCAGCGTGAAACCTCTCTTCGTCACCGCGCGCGGGATGGCGATGGAGGACGCGGCGGGCCTGGTGGGCGCGATGCACGGCGCACACCGGGTGCCGACATTGCTGGCGCGCGCGGACCGGCTGGCGCGCAACGCCGCGGGCTGAGGCCGGTCGAACGCGTCGCGAGCTCAGCTCGGCTCAGCTCGTCTCGCCGAGCAAGCGGTGGATCTGATCGGCCAGCGTGGCATCGCCGGTGCGCGCGAGGATGGCGCGCAGCGCGTTCTCCACCGGCTGTCCTGCCGCGAGCCGCGGGGAGAGGAAGGTGACCACGGATCCATCGGCGAGTGGGGAAGTGCGCCCCTCGATCACCAGGGCGCACAGCCGTCCCAGCTCGGACTGCTTCGTGGGCTCGAGGATCCGAGGAGGCCGCGCGCCTCGTCTCGAGGGGCGAAGAAGGACGTGGCAGCGGCCTATCCCGTCGGCGACGTATACGTCGTCTGGGACAACCTCAACATCCACATCGGCGAGGCCTGGGAGCGCTTCAACGTGACGCGATCACTTTGCGACGCCGCGTATGAGCTCAGCCAGCAAGCGCGCGTCCAGCGACACCATGGGACGCTCCGCGGCGCCCGCGTCGGGCAGGACGAAGCGCGCGCGATGAAGGCGCTTGTAGAGGAGGCAGTAGCCGTTGTGGTCGAACCACAGCAGCTTCATCCGGTGGCCGCGCTTGCTGGCGAACACGAACAGAGCTCCGCTCTCGGGGTCCAGCGCCAACCGCTGTCGAACAGCGAGCGCGAGACCATCAAAGGAGCGGCGCATGTCCTGGCGCACGGTGCATACGAAGATCCGAACCTGGGAGGGGATCACCGGCGCCGCTCGAGCACGTAGAGCAGGCGCTCGACCGCAGCGGCGTCGAAGTCAGATGGAACGCGGAGCCGCGTCCCGCTGGTGAGCACGACCTCGAGCATCTCGCCGCGGACCGTGCTCGTCATCTCCACGAAGGTCAGGGGCGATAACGGACGTGCTCCACCCATCGACCCTAAGCCCGAGCGCGAACGCACGCGGAAGGCCACCCGCGGAGGCGACGAACACGACGGCTGCTGGGCAGGTGTGCGTCGTGTGAGGCTCCCGTCAGCCCCGTGGCGGCGCGGACATCAGTCTGACGTGCTCCGCGATGCTCACTCGCACGTGTTGGGCGAGCTCGACGAACTCGAGTCCGACTGCGCCCTTGCCGTCGCGGGCCATCCGGACCCAGCGCGAGATGCAGAGCACCACGACGATGTGCCCGCCCGTCGGGGACGCGAAGCGAACGTGAACCTTCTCGCCGTCGTTGCAAGGACGCGGCGTGATGACGAGCATCCCGCCCTCCGAGATGTCTTCGCTGCGTCCGTCGAGCGTGCTCTGGTCGCCGCTCACGATTCGAACCGGCGTCACGTAAGGAGCGCGCGCGTACCTGCGCCTTTGAGCCCCCGGATCCTCCTGGACGCGAGGGCGCGGCGGCGTCGGTGCGAGCGCGACGGGGTCGGGAGCTGCGACGGCGGCGGCAGGATCGACGGGCGCGTGCCGGCGACCTGCCGCCGGTCGTGCCGGGACCGGCGGCGGGACTCCGACGAGGAGCGACCGTCCAGGTGGCATGGCGCACGCACCGACAAAAGCTCGTGCGAACGCCGACACGCTCGGGAAGCGATCGCTCGGCGCCCTCGCGAGCGCGCGTTCGATCGCCGCGCTCAGGCCCGGATCCAGATCTGGCCGGATGGAGCGAGGGGAAGGCGCCTTGGCGGCTTGTGCCACCTTCAGCAAGACCTCGGGGTAGTTCCCGGTGAAAGGCACCTGGCCGGTCAGACACTCGTAGAGCAGGACCCCGACGGCGTAGATGTCGCAGCGGGCGTCGATGTCGTCCTTGGCGAGTAGCTGCTCCGGCGCCATGTACTCCGGCGTACCCAGCACCTCCCCCGACTGCGTCAGCTTGCTGCCGCCGGCCGCTTTCGGCGCGTCCTCGAGCGCGGCAATGCCGAAGTCGACGATCTTGACGACCTCCTCGCCGTACGCGGTGCGGGCGACGAACACGTTCGAAGGCTTGATGTCGCGGTGTGCGAAGCCGCAAACGTGCGCGAAGGCGAGGGCTTCGCAGACCTGGCGCCCGATGTGCACCGTGTCGGCAACCGAGAGGGTGCGGCGCGCAGTGAGGATCCCGTCCAGGGTGCGGCCCTCGAGCATCTCCATCGCGAGATAGGGCTCGCCGGCGATGGTGCCTGCGTCGAGCACCTCGACGATATTCGGATGCCGAACCGCGCCGAGTACGCGAATTTCGCGGAGTAGACGCTCGCGGAGCGGTTCGGAGCTTCCGGGGTGGAGGAGCTTGATCGCGACCGACCGGCCCGTGAAGAGGTGCCGAGCCTCGAACACTCTGCCCATGGCGCCATGCGCGATCTCGCGCCGGAGCATGTACCGGTGATCGATCGTCGTGCCGACGCCCGCTTCCGCCACGACCATCAGGATTACCACACGTGGCGTGTGTCGATGGCGCGCGCGTGCGCACCGCGGGACACCGAGCACGCGACCTCGTTCGCATACTGCAGCCTCCTCCTGGACGCAGGCTAGCTCGTCTCCGGCACGACGCGGACCCAGTCCGGTACTGGACCGTCCGCGAGCCGGAGCCGAGCGGCGTGGCTCCGGCAAGCGCCGGCCCCTGAACCTCTCACAGCGCCTGCCTGTGCTACTTGCCGCGTCCCGACCTCCTGGGCGGCGGCTTTCGCATCCTCCCACACATCGCCGCGCCCATCAGAGCTTCACCACCTTGTCCGCCACGCCCATTGTGCCCGCATTGCCGAGCGGGCTGTTGCCACCGTCGCCGCCGGCGCCGGGCTCGCCTGTCGTGATCGCGTCGCCCGAGATCTCCGGGGCGGCATCGCCGGTGTAGGCCAGACCGATCGAGTGGCCCCCGCGCCCGCCGCCACCGGGACCACCGAAGCCGCCCGGCCCGCCGTTGCCGCCGCTGCAGCCCTGGCCGCCTCCTCCCCCAGCCCCAGGACCACCTGCGCCACCAGACTGCCGATCCCCTCCGACGCCTCCCGCACCGCCCGCCGATGTCACCAGAGTCACGTCCGTCAGCGTGAGCGTGGCGCCCAGGCTCACCAGCGCGATGCTCGAGCCCCCGGCCTGGCCTCCTTGCCGCCCGTGCCACCACAGCCGCCGGAGCCGCCGCCGCCGCCCGTGGGGCCGTGCGGGCCGGGGCAGATCTGCGTCGCCGCGCGGCCGCCGCCGCCGCCGCCGCCTTGGCCCGGCAGGCCAGGCTGGCCGTTTCCGCCATCGCCCCCGACGATGCCTGCGGTGGAGAGCGCGCCGACGGCTTCGCCAGCGGCGCCGGCCGCGCCGTTGGAACCTTGGGAACCCTCACTCCCGCTGCCACCGTCGGTAGCACAGGACCACGACGCGGTGCCATCGTCACCATTGCCGCCTTCGCCAGCACCAGCACTCGGAAGTCCGGTGTCACCTGGGCTGCCGTTACCTGTCTTGCCCGCACCCCCATCCCCCCCCGCAGACTCCGGAGGCGCCACGCCATCGCACTCGTTCTCGTGCCCTTGTCCCCCGGGCACATCCGCCGCCGCGTTGCAGCCGCTGCCCGGGCTGCCCATCTGCCCCGCCTGCGCCGCCGCCACCGGCGCGTCGTCCCCCTCGGCGCCCTCCTTGCCCGCGCCGGCGATGAGCTCGACGCCGACGAGCGCCGCCTCGCCTCCATCGACGATCGCCGCGATGCTCGACCCACCCGCCTCCGTCGCGGTGGCCGCCTCCGCTACGAGGTTTTCCAGGAGAGTGCCCGCACCGCCAGTGATGATCAGCGGAATCTCCCCTGCAGCCGCCACAATCCGCGCCTTCTGGTCGGCCTTCCAAGCCCACTCGGCCTTGCAGTCGAACCCCCCATAGACCTCGGTCCCCGCCGGCACCACGACCGCCTCGTCGTAGTCCTCCGCGCACACGTAGACGCGCTTGTTGCCCGCGCCCTGCAAGCCCTCCCCCATCGTCTTGAACGGCTTCGCCTTGGTGCCGTTTCCGCCGGTGGCAGCCGTGGCGCTCACGAACACGCCGCAGGTGTCGGTGATCACCTCGGCATTGCTGGCAGGCGCGTCCTCGCAGCCCGGGATCGGGCCGCCACCCGAACCACCCTGGCCGCCTTCGCCACCAGCGCCGCCGGTGTTGCCCGTGCCACCGGTGCCGCTCGGGTCCGCGGGGCATCGCAGCCCATCCGGGCAGTCATCCGGTGATTCCCCGCAGCCAGCCAGGCCGAACGCCGCGACCAGGAACAGCGGGAGGAAAGCCGTGCGCGTCGATTGCCATCTGCAGACCATCATCTCCAAGCCTTTCACAATCACTAGAACGATCCTCGAAGCGAAAGCGAACCGCCCGTTGCTCCCACGTGCGCGGTGGCGTGCACGCCGGTCGTGCTGGAGGCTGTACCGCTGCGGCTGGTCAGCCAATAGGTCGCCGTGATCCCGCCCACGACCACGCCCCCGATCAGGCTGGCGATCCCGATGTTGCGGAACGTGCCGGCGTCGGCGTATGTGCTGTCGTACGCGTCGCACTCCGCCGCGAGCTCCGGTCTGGTGCACGCCGAGGATCCGCCCTTCTGCTCGAGCGCGGTGCGCGCACGGTCGGCATCGTCGAACTTGGTCGCTCCCGCAACGATCAAGCCGATGCCCACGGCAACTCCGGCCGCCGCGGTCACACCGCCTGCCACGAGTAGCGCTGCGTTCGGCTCGTTGTGCCTATCCGGGGGCAGCTCCGGTGTGGACGGTGACCGGTCGGAAGCCACCGGCGCAGTTCCCACCGGTGCGGCTGCCGATGCTTCGACCAGCGCGAGCCGCACGCGCTCCACCTTGCCGACCTCGACACGGACACGCTTCGTGTCTGCGGCGTAGCCCGCGAGCTTCGCCTCCACGACGTGCTCTCCGCCGGCAACGAACTGCTCTCCCTCGAGGGGGGAGTCGCCCACGATCCGGCCATCCACGGTGACCTCCGCGCCCGGGCGGTCGACGCCGATGTCCAGCGTCCCGACATGCTTGCGCGCCTCGGCCATCCTCATCTCCAGCACCTTGCGATGGTCGGCCTTCCCGCTGGGTGGGAAGTGGCGCAGCCCGTACGCCAGGTGCTCTGCCGCCTCCGGCCACTGCTTCAGCTCCGACTCGGCGATGCCCAGGTTGCCGGAGATGTCCCACGCCTTTCGAGTCGACCAGGCCTTCCGGTACTCCACCGCGGCTTCGCTCCACTTGAGCTGCTTCGCGAGGGTGTTGCCGGTTTCGAACGCCTGTTTGGCGGCGTCGACCGCGCCCGTGCTCGCGGCGTTCGACTGCGCGGATGCCGGGCTGACTGTCAGGAACAGCGCACCAGCGCAGAGAGCAAGAGAAGCAGCGTGCAGGGCTCGGCTCATGGATCGCTTTCGATGATCAGGGGAAGGGCAGGCGGATTGGCGTCGTAGGGCGCGGTCTTCGGCGGAGACGACGCGCGACCCTTCGCCGGCGGGTTTCCCTTGCGGGGAGTCGCGGGGGCGAGCGTGGGCTCGGGGCTGGGCGCAGAGCTCGTCGCCGCGCTGGCAGTCGAAGGCGGCATCGCCGGCTCGACTGGCGGCGTTGGAACGGTCATCGTCGGCAACCCCAGGCTCGCGGAGGCGGTCGACCCTGTAATCGGCTCCACCGCTTGCAGGGCTCCGCGAAGCGTCACGCCGCCGATCACCAGAGTGCCCAGCAACGCCAGCCCGAGCAGCGGCAACCAGCGCCTCCCGGTGACTGGTGCACCAACGGGAAGCTCGTGCGATTCGAACGGCTCCGACGCCGGCGGCGCGGAGCTCGGCTCCGGCTCGCGGCCATCCTTGAAGCGCCCGGTGTTCCCGCCCACGGTTCGCTCGCCGACGACCGCTTCGGCCGCCGCGCTCGGCGACAAGCTCCCCGGCGCGCCCAGCATCGGGCGAACCGCCGGGAGCGTCTGCGCCTGGCGAGGGTCCAGATCGACGGCCTCGTCGAGCTGAACTTTGGGAAGCTTCTCGAGGGTCACCGAAGGCGGCAACTCGACCTGCTGGACGTGCTCGACCCGCTCGCTGGGCTCGGCCGGAGGCCGCTCCACCGGCTCGGCCTCGAGCCGCTTGAGCGCGGCCATCTCCGTGCGGACGCCCGGGCGCTCGAGCATGGCCTGGGCCTTCTTGCCGCCGATGTCCTCAGCCTCGGCCCGCTCGAGCTCTGCGGCGATGATGTCGAGGAAGTCGTCCTTGCCGTCGCTCAATCGCGTCACCTGAACCGTTCTCCACCGCGAGGGCCGTCAGCGCTCACAATTCTCGCGTGGCCGCCGCGCCTGGACCAGTAACCTGCCGGAATCACGGCATTCGGAGCAGGAAGTACACCACGGACACCACCGCACCGAGGGCGCCGGCACACATGACCAGCACCAGCCAGAGCGGCGGCGCGTCGTCGTTGCTGCGTGGGTCGAGCCACGCGAGCCATCCGGGCCTGCGCGGGCCTCGCCGGCGCTGCGCGCTCGCGAGCGGCTCCGCGGGGCCTTGGCCCGTTTGGAGAGACGTCGAGCGGCGCGCACGTGCGCGCGCTTCCGCGATGAATCCGAGTACGTGGCGGTCCGCCTCCCGGCGCTCGGCCTTCTCGAGCAGGCCGTCGCAGCGCTCGTCTCCGATGCGCGCAAGCGCCTGGGCGGCGAGAGAGCGCACCTCGACGAACGGATGAAGTTGAAGGGCGACGAGGAGGGCATCGAGGACGATCGGCTCGCCGGCGTACGCGAGCTCCATCGCGTCGATGACTGCGCCGAGGCGCCGGACGCGTGCGGGCCGGCCACCATCCTCGCGGGCCCCAACAGCCGACAGTTCTGGCGCGAGTCCTGCCAAGGCCTCCTCCAGAACACCGCGGAGGCGCACGCTCACCTCGAGCTCGCACACGAGCCCGCCGAGCAGCGCGAGAAGAGCGTCTTGGTCGGCCTGGGCGACGAACAAGCGCGCCGCGGCGCACCGCGCGGTCTCGGAGTAGCTCAGGAAGAGCTTCGCACCGAGCTCGACGGTACGTTGGGCAGTCGGAGGCACCGTCGCCAGGGCCGCCACTCGGGCTTCGTCCGCCCTCATCGCCGCCTGTACGGCGTCGCCCGTGGCGGGCGGCGCGACGAGCGCCGGCGCCGTCGCGGGTCGCGTCGCCTCGGGAAGCCGAGGCTCCGGTACCGGTGAATTGGGCTCCTCGAACACTCGCGCCGTCGGATTGCGCGGGCCGCCCGCGCTCGATGGCATCGCCGGGCGTGATGCCAGCTCCAGGATCTCGGTTCCGTGGCTGCCCGTGGCGGGTGCCGCACCGGGGTCCGGCGCCTGGACCAGGAGCTTCGCGTCCCGGGCGCTGGTCAGCGAAGGCGAGCCCTCTGCGGTGGAGACGTATGGCAGGTTGCTCGGCACGTGCTCCCCGGGCCGAACGACGTGCACGATGGAGCGTCGCGGATCGCCGGCCTCGTGGGGAGGCTGCCGCCGGGGCCGGTCACCGGCCTGGAGGAGACCGCGCGCGCCGAGCCACTCCAGGGTGGCGCGCATCGCCTTGGCGAAGGCGTCGCTGGTGGCGTAGCGTCGCTCGCGGTCCTTCTCCAGCGCCTTGGCCACCAGGAGCCACACCACCTCCGGCAGCCCCGGCACGCGCTTGGTGAGCGGAGTGACCGTGCCTCTCAACTGCAACGACACGATCTGACCGAGCACGGGCGGGTTCGAAGGATCGGGCACGAGGGCATGGTGGCCGGCGATGCAGTAGTAGAGGATGTGCCCGATGGAGAAGACGTCGGTCCGGAAGTCGACGTTGATCCCATTGAGGTGCTCCGCGCTCATGTAAAGCGGCGTCCCCATGGGATTGCCCTCCGTGGTGTTGGGATTCTCCTTCAGGTACTTGGCCGCGCCGAGGTCCAGGATCTTCACCTCGCCGTCGCGGGTGATGAAGATGTTCTCCGGCTTGATGTCGCGGTGCAGGATGCCGGCCACGTGGAGCGCATGGATGGCGTCCGCGATCTGCGCGCAGAGCTCGACAGCCTCGGCGAGCGGCAGGCGGCCTTCTCGGTCCAGGAGCTGCTTCAAGGTCTTGCCTTCGAGCAGCTCCATCAGCACGCACAGGTTGTCTCCGTCGGTGCCCACCTCGTAGACGCGCACCAGGTTCGGGTGGCGCAGGGCAATCCCCGCGCGCGCCTCGGCCAGCGTACGGTCGAGGATCTTCTGGTTCATCTTGAACTTCGGGTGGACGACCTTCAGGGCTCGCCGCTCCTCGGCGTGGATGTCGAAGACCTCGTACACGACCGCCATCCCGCCCTGGCCGATGGCCTTGATCACCGGATAGCGGCCAGAGAAGTCGCCACCCTTGTACGGTCCTTCCTCGTCCATGGCCTCGTGCGCCCTCCCGCGCTGCTGCACGCTTCGCATGTGTGCGCCTTCCGCTGCCCGTTCCAACCCGAGGCTCATACCAGGCACCCGCGCAGGACGGCGAAGGCGAGGAGGAGCAAGACGCAGGCGATCATCGTACCCATCGACACGACGATGGCGAGATGCCGCACCCGCGCCCGGCGCGAGACCGCTCCCCGCGCTTCCGGCCCGCCTTTGGGGGCCTCGTTCCTGGTCATCTCCACGGTCGCGGCGTCATCCGCCGCGCCGCGCGGGTCGCCCGCGTGGGCGCCCCGCGCTGTCGGCAGGACGACCGTTGCGGCATAGGGGATTGGCCTGAGCACCCGGGAAAGGGTGGTCTCGTCCAGGGTCGCGCTCGCGACAGGCGCCTTGCGAGGCAACTCGACGGTCGGCGCGGCGTCCTCGAGATCGGCAGGCGCGGCGGGCCGCGAACGAGCGGGTGCCACGACGATCTCCGTTTGGTCCCATCGCGGGGGCGCCGTCGAGCGGTCGATGCGGCGCAGCGCGGCAGCCATCGCCTCGGCGGTCTGGAAGCGGTCGTCCGGCAGCTTCGCGAGCGCTCTCGAGAGAACGCGATCGAGCGCTGGCGGTATCGCTTGCTTCGCGTACGCAGAGGCCGGCGCGGGCGCCTCCTCGACCGCCGCGCGCGACAGCTCGAGGACACCCTGGCGGTGATCGAACGGTCCCCTCCCGGCCACGAGCGCGTACAACACCGCGCCCATGGCGTAGAGGTCTGCGCGGTGGTCGACGGCGTGGGCGTGCGCTTGCTCGGGCGCGAAGTACTTGGGCGTCCCGACAGACACGCCTTCCAGGGTCGGAAAGGCCAAGGGCGCCACGCTCCTTGCAGCCGCGCCGAACGGGGCCAGCCTCACCACGCCGAAGTCGAGGACCTTGACCACCCGCGCATCACCGGAGCGCCGCGCATCGCATACGAAGAGGTTCCCGGGCTTGATGTCGCGATGGACGATGCCCTGTGCGTGGGCCGCACCGAGGCCGGCGAGCGCCTGGCAGACGAGGTCGATGGCCTCCGCGACGGGGATCTCGCCACGCGACTTGCGCTCCTGCAGCAGGTTCCGCCCGTAGAGGCGCTCGGTGACGATGAACGGCTGGCCGGCGGGGGTCTCACCGAAGTCGCTGACCAGGAGGAGGTTCGGGTGCCCGTCCATCACGGCCAGCGCCTGTGCCTCGACGCGCATCCGATCGACCAGCTCGCGGTGCTGCGCCAGCTCGGCGTGGAGCACCTTGACGCACACGGCCTTCTTCAGGCGCCGGTGCTCGGCGGCGTAGACGACCCCCATGCTGCCGCGGCCCAGGACCTCGGCGGAGATGGCGGTGTACGGCGTGCCCGCCAGTGGATCGCGGCGCGGGGCGCCGTTCTTGTTGCTGTCGTCGCCCACGTGCCCTCCCTCTACCGACGTACTCCGCTGCGGCGCTGGGCCGCGCTCAGCATTCTGCAAGCCGCTCAGCACGGGCGGCGGCGCGAAGAGTCGCCGCGGATTCCCTGAGCGCTGCCCCCGACGCCGGTGGAGTACAGTTCATGAGCGACACGAGCCGCCGGGGCGGCGCCGCCGGGGAGGCACCGATGACGAAGCGTGAGGGGTACCAGGAGCTGGTCGACGCCAAGGTCGAACGCGCGCTGGCGCCGTGGGTCGACCTCCTGCCGGCCGAGGCGCTGGCCGAGATGCGCGAGCAGCTCGAGGACTTCATCACCACCCACCCGGCGATGGAGCGCATGCTCGAGGAGCTCCTGCCAGCGCCAGCGGTGGACGCCAGCGGCGAGCTCGGGCCGGACGGCAAGCCCGTGCCGGTGGACACGCCCGCAGCGGCGCCCGGCAAGGCTGGGCGCAGATGACCAGCGACGGGCGCCGCGTGGCGCAGCGCAAGCAGCCGCTCACCGCGGAGCAGCAGGCCCGGGTGCGCGAGATTGCGCACATCGTGGATCGCATCGCCGGCGCCATGTGCCGCCACAGGCCCGCGCTCGACCGCGACGAGCTCACCTCGTTGGGCCGCGAAGGGCTGGTCGAGGCGGCGCAGACGTACGACCCATCCTACGAGGTCAGCTTCGAGGGATTTGCCTGGACCAGGGTGCACGGCGCCATGAAGAACGGATTGAAGCGGGAGCGGGCCGAGTACCGGACGCGCATGGCCGCGGCGTTCGCTGCCAGCTACGGATACGCCGAAACGCAAGCGGACGAGGGCGACCCCCTGACCGACAGCACACGGGAGATCGAGGCGCGATTCGACGCCGGCTGCGACGGGTTCGTGGCCGCGATGGCGCTCGGCTTCTTCACCGCATCCGCGCGCGGCGCCGGGGAGGATGCTGCCATCGAGCGGCACGTCCACGGGCAGGCGCTGGAGGCGCTGCGCGCCGCGACTGCCACGCTGCCGGAACGCGACCGCGCAGTGATCACGATGCACTACGAGGAGCAGCTCGACCTCAAGGAGGTCGCGACGAAGCTCGGGTTCTCGTACATCAGCGCGCGCCGCTACCACCACGCCGCCGTGCAACGGCTCGGCGCGCGCATGCGGGCTCGAGGCATCTCGGGCGCCGCGGCCGCCGGCTCCCCGACGTAGCCGGAAGCTCGCTCGGCCTCGCAGGCGCGATCGGCGTCGCGGCGCGCCGACCCGCAGGTGCTGCGTTCACCCTGTCTGGACCGTGATGGACATCGCTTGCTCGCAAGGCGCGTGACCCTGGTGGTCCGTGTGGCGTCTGCACGCCACTGGTCGGGAGAGGAGACTGAACTGAATGATCGCTGCATCTCGTATCGATTCTGTCGAGGAATATGGCCGCCTCATGGCGGCGCTCGCCGACCCCTTCGGGGACGAGAACGCCGTCCTCGGGCGCTTCGGCCTCACGCGTGCGCGGTATGCGGCCCTCCAGCAGGAGTGGGCGACGCTCCTGGCCACAGCCGGCGGAGGCAGCGAGCTGGCCCGCCGCTTCTCCACGGCCTACGCCGTCGCGCACCGCGCCGGATCGGCCGGCTCTTCAGTCTCGTCGCCCGAAGGGACGATCGCGAGCTCGGGCTCCGTCGATGAGGAGACACTCGAGCTGGTCGAGCACTTCCCCCGCGACGTGCTTCCGTTCCAGGCGCCATCCGAGGCTGGGGAGGGCACCGCTGACCGGAAGGGCGCATGGCGCTGAACCTCCGCCTCACGCTCGGCCGCGCGCCCGCGGCCAGCATCGTTCCGTTGCGGCTCGAGCTCGTCGACGCCATGTCGGAGACCTTCGAGCTGACGCTTCGCTTCCGTTCCCCCGACGCGGCCCTCGATCTGGAAGCCATCACCGGCGACACCGCCGAGGTCTTCCTGGACGACGAACCGTTGGTGAAGCGCGTCGCCGGCGTCGTACGCCAGGCGCGCCAGCTCACCACCGAGCCCACAGGCCTGTCCGAGTACGAGTTGGTCATCGTGCCGGCGCTGTGGCTGACGACCCGGCGGGAGGATTGCCGGATCTTCCAGGACCTCGACGTACGCCAGATCGTCGGGGCGGTCGTCGCTGGTTACGACGGTCGAGTGGAGGTGCCGGCCGCGCGCTTGGTGGAGCCGCACTCCGTGCGCGCGTACACCGTCCAGTTCGCAGAGACGGACTTCGCCTTCCTCACCCGCATCCTCGCCGAGGAGGGCATCTCCTGGTTCTTCGACCACGCCAACGGCGGCACGTGGACCCTGGTCGACGATACGTCGCTGCTCTCGCCGCCGGAGGTTCCGCCGGCGATTCCGTTCATCGAGGAGGCCGACTTGGGGCCAGGGCGGGAGAGGGAGGCGCAGGTGCGCGCGCTCGAGGTGCGGGTCGGCGTCGCGACCTCGGCCCTCGCCGTCCGCAGCTACAACCTCGAGAACCCGCAGCTCGAGCTCGATGCCCGCGTGGGTGCGGCGAGCAGCGAGCTGGTCACGCGCGAGGGCAACCTCGAGCGGTACGAGTACGACGGCCCCGCCTTCCGCTCTGCGGCGGCCGGCCAGACGCTGGCCACGCGCCGCCTGGAGGCGCTCCGCTCGCGCCGCCGGGTGCTGGCGTGCAACACGACGTTCACGGTGGGCGCCGGCAGTCGCTTCACGCTCTTCGGCCATCCGAGAGAGGGGGTCGACGGTGCCCTGCTCGTCGAGCGCTGCACGATGGTGGTCAGCTCCAGCAGCGACAGCCTCGTCGCACGCCACGAGGTCCTGTGCGTGAGCGCGGCGACGCGCCGGCGACCTCCGCGGCTGCCGAAGCCAAGGGTGGCCGGCACCCATGTGGCGTTCGTCACGGGCGCGCCGGGCGAGGAGATCGATGTCGACGCGCTCGGCCGAATCGAGGTCGAGTTTCGCTGGGACCGGCGGGACCGACATGCAGGTGGCACGTCGCGACGCGTCCAGGTGAGCCAGCCGTGGGCCGGTGCAGGGTTCGGCTTCACCCTGCTTCCCCGAGTCGGTGACGAGGTCGTGGTCGCCTACGTGGACGGCGACCTCGACGAGCCCATCGTCGTCGGCCGCGTGCACAACGGCCGCTCGGCGCACCCCATTGCCTTGCCGCAACAGAAGACGCAATCGGTCTGGCGGTCGCGCTCGACGCCGGGGGGCGATGGGTTCAACCAGATCCTGATGGAGGACGCGGCCGGCCGGGAGCGCCTCGAGCTCCACGCGCACCGCGACTTCCGCGCAGAAACCGGCCGGAACTCGGACACCACGGTGGGCTTGGACCACAAGATCACCGTGGGCGGCAGCTCGACGACGCGCGTCAGCGGCGGGCAGAGCACGTCGGCCGGCTCGGTCTCGACCTCGACGGGCCCGTACAAGGTCTCTGCCACGACGGTCTCGATCCTCGCATCGGAGACGATGGCGCTCGCGGCGAGCGACGTCAGGCGCGACACGAGCACCAATCACTTCATCGACACCGGTGGGCTGTGGGTGAAGGCGCGAAGCATCGTGCAGATGATCGCCGGCAAGATCCTCGCGCAGGGCAACGCGGAGGTGAAGCTCGTCTCGGGCCGCTCCTCGATCACTCTCACGCCGGGCGGGATCCAGATCCAGAGCGGCGGCGAGGTCACCATCAACGGCTCGGTCATCAAGCTCAACTGCTGAGGGGACGATGAAGCTTGCTCAGCTCACGGTCGAAGGCATTCTGGGCGCACCCGACGGAACGTTCTCCTTCACGGACGACGCGGGACAACCCCTCGATGTCGTCGTTCTCAGCGGCGACGAAGGGTCGGGCACGACCTCGCTGCTGGAGGCGATCGGGATACTCAAGGAGCATGTCGGCGGCTACGGGGCTGCCCCCGCGCCGTCCACGGTGCTCCGGGGCGGCGCGGCCCGCGGTCGTGTCGCGACCAGCTGGGCGCTCTTCGACGACGAACGACGCCGCGTTGGAGCACCCTCCGCGCTGTGCAGCGTCGAGCTGCTCATCGACAAGGCGAGCGCGCGCGTCGCGAACGCCAGCGCGGATCTCGGCCCGCTGTTCGAGCGGTTCAGCCGCGATCCGGGGGAGGGCAAGTTCGAGTACTTCCCCGCCAACCGCGAGCTGGAGGCGGTGGGTGGCCTGCCCATCGAGCCGGTGTTGCCTGCCGCGCTCCAGGCCGCCTCGCGACTCGGCAAGGCCCGGGACAAGTACGCGTTCGTCCACGGGGTCCTCGCCGAGGCAGCGCTCGGCGCTGGCGACGACGTCCTACGCGCGCTGCGCCGGGACGGCGTCGTGCTCGGCGGTCCCTCGAGCGACCAGCTGGAACCCTATCGGAAGGCGTTCGCGCGATTGACCGACCGCGTTCGCCTGGACGGCATGACGATGCAGGCCAGGCGCCCGGGTCTGCGCTTCGTCCGTCGCGACGGCGCCGCGCTCGGCTTCGACGACCTCTCGGCGTCCGACCGCCAGGCGCTTCTCTTCGCCACCACCTTCGTCCACCTCGGGCTGGAGCATTCCATCGTCCTCATCGACGAGCCCGAGCTCCACATCCACCCGGCGAGGCAGGCGGACTTCCTCCGCTGCTTGAGTCTCCTTGGCGCCGACAACCAGCTCATCGTCGCGTCCTCTTCGGCGGGCATACTGCGCGCGGCTCGTCCGCATCAGGTCGTCCGTATTGCGGAGCCGCGATGAGCCGACGTGCGGCACGGGCCGGCGACCAGCACGTCTGCCCCTCGAAGGACCCGAAGCCGCACCTCGGGGGTCCTGTACAGCGCGGCTTCGCCAGGGTCCTGATCGAGGGCACAGCGGCAGCCCGCGCCGGCGACATGGCCACCTGTCGTGGCGCGACCGATGTCATCAGCGAAGGCTCGGGGACGGTGAAGATCGGCGGAATGCATGCCGCGAGGCGGGGAGACGGCTGCGTGCATGGGGGCAGCATCACGGGCGCCGCCGGGACGGTGCTCATTGGTGGCCCGACGGTGAGCCCGCCTGGGATCGCCGCCATCGCCAGGAACGCGGCGGAGATCGATCGCCTTCGCCAGCGACAGGCAGAGCGCCGCGACAAGATTCGCAAGATCGACGCCTACCTGAAGCGCAAGGACTACGAGCAGGACATCCCCGCCGTGCAGAAGGGGGCCGAGAAGATTCTGAAGAAGATCATCGATGACGCTGTGAAGCGCATGCTGGAGAAGCAGTTCGGAACGGGACAGGGGCTGCCGCCAGGTGCGGGCGACTTCTCGGAGCAGGAGGCGAAGACTGCGTCCGCCGCGGCGGACTTCAAGAAGGACCTGGAGAAGGGCATCGAGCGTGACGAGCAGCGGATCCGCGAACTCGAGAAGGAGAATGGCGAGCGCGCCTCGGGCAAGGACGTGAGGCCGACGCCGCCTGTTCCGGACCTCGACAAGCCCATCAAGGCACCCCCACCCATCAGCAACATGGACGAGGACTGATGCATCGATCTCCAGCGACGGCCCGGCAGCCCACGGCGAGCGCGGTGGGCACGCTCCTCCTTTCCACCGCGATGATGCTGGCGGTCCTGGCGACTACCCTCCTCGGGGTTTGCCGAGAGCCTCTGCTGCTCATGGGCGGCGGGACCGAGTACCGCCTGCACGTATCTGCCGCGGGCGCGCTCCTGTGCGCGCTGGTGGTACCGGCATACGTCGTGCTCCTGCGCTCCTGGACACGCACGCGCATGACGGTGGTCCTCGGCGTCGGTCTCGCAGCCGGCATCCTGGTCACCTACGTGCTCGGGCAGCTGAACCTCTACGGCGGGCTCGCCTGCACGCTCATGATGAGCACCCTGCCGCTCTTCGTCGTGCACCTGTGGTCCGTCGCGAGCGACGTCTCTGTGGACGCTGGCCTGAGGCGGCTTCCGTGGCTGATGCTCGGCGGGAGCCTCGGCGCGCTCGTTCCGCACGCGCTCTTCCAGGTGATCTGGGTGCACCTGGGCTCCCTGACGCCGTTGCTGCTCGCCGCGGGTGCGGTGCTGGCGGCGACCGGGGCCGAGGTGGTGCACTCGGGTCGTGAGGCCTTCCAGCAGTTCCCGGTGGCCGATATGAGCGAGCCCGCCGTGCCACCGACACGGGACGCTGCGTACGGTGGGATCCAGCGCCTGTTCCTCTTGTTGCTGGCCGCGTTCACGCTCGCGTCGAGCTGCATGGGTGCGCTGGCGGATGCGGGCCTCGGGGACGAGGCGACTCGACCGGGTTGGAGGGTCGCGGTGCTCGCGGTTGGGGGGCTCGGGGCGTTCCTGGTCGTAGCCCCGCTGCTCCGCCGGTTTCCCGGCGCGCTGCTCGTGCTGTGGCCGGCGACGGTGCTGGTGACCCAGGTTGGGCTTGTCGCTGGCGCTGGTGGCCCCATGAGCGATGCCTTCGAGTTGTCGGCGTCTGTTACCGCCACGATCGGGACGGTTGCCGCCCAAGCCGTGCTGCTGGCCACTCCGCGCGGCACTCGGTACGCCGCCCGTATGGCGCTGGCGTTCTGGGTGCAGCCCGCCGGCAGGCTGCTGGCGGTGTTGGCGGTCGCTCTTCTCGTTTCGAGCAGCGCGCGCTCGACAACACAGGCGGTCGCCGCGTTGGTCGCCATGGCGACGGTCGGCTTGGCGATTGGCATTGGCCGGGCGTTCGGCCGCAGCGCCGAACGAACAAGACTCGAAGCGCCGCATTCGGCGTGAACACGCTGGGCGAACCGCGATGGCGTACGGGGCCTCTGGACGAGCGCCAGAGGCTCCGACGGCGACTATCCTTGCGACAACAGCAGAGCCCCGCATCCCAAGAGGGCTGCGGGGCTCTCCGGCCGACTCACCAGGGGGTAGGGTTTGAGCCCGCCGGACTTCAAACGCTATCAGGTGCAAAGAGCGAGAGGCCAGCCGATCCAAATGCCTGAGCTGCAAGGTCGAACTTTCCCGCTGCCGCCCGCCCCGATGGGCCTACGCGAGGCGGCTTCGTCGAGCGGTGGAGCAGCGCATGCGGCACCGTCCTCACCACCTGAGCACCGTGCCGCGCATGTCCAGACCAGGATGGGTTGGATCGATGATCTGGCGCTGGACGCCGGCCATGTCAGCCTTGGGTTCCATGGCGGCGCTGTTCCAGATCACCATGACGGGGTCGATCCGATCCTGGGACGATGCCGCTTGTGCCCCAGGCGCGACGGCCGAGTATGCGGAGGCGCTCGCCGAACTGCGGCTGCTCCTCGGCGAAGCCTGGGAGGGTTGGGCGCAGGAGGCTCCGTTGGCGTTCGCCCAAGGTGGAGCCGCGCACTACCGCTTCAATGGAGCCACCGCCGCGAGGCGGTGGATGCCACCGGCGGCAAGCTCTACATCCAGAAGTTCTTCTGGCTTCAATGGAGCCACCGCCGCGAGGCGGTGGATGCTAGCCCGACCTTCGCAGCGGCGCGTACCGGCGCGCTACGCCGCATCTTGATTCTCTGCGTCAGTCGCGTCACCCGGGCTACATGAAGAAAGTGCTGGCATCCAGCGCGCCAGGTCGAAGACCCGCACTGCGCGCCTCTGAAGCGGCGTCATTTCGGGGGCGAGCAGGACGGTCGGCCGGCGCCCGGTCTTGCCGGTCGTGGTCCTGACCACCGTGGCTCGGATCGCGGCGAGCGCCTCCATGGTCGCTTTGGCAGACAGGCCACCGCCAAGCGCAAGGCGGAAGTTGTCAACGTGTTTGAGACACCGCGTCGTCGAGATTACTGAAGCGTAGGAGCCGTCGTCGCCCTGAGCGCCGCCGCTGCTACGCCGAGCGCCGCCACGTCGTGCGTCGCCGCCGCTGCGCCGAGCGCCACCGCTGCGCCGGGCGCCGCCACGTCGTTCGTCGCCGCTGCGCCGAGCGCCACCGCTGCGCCGGGCGCCGCAGCGTCGTGCGTCGCCGCAGCGTCGTGCGTCGCAGCGTCGTGCGTCGCCGCCACGAGCGCCATCGCGCTGAGGGCGGCCGTGCTGGCGACCGCTGCGTTGCCCAGCGCAAGCGCCTCGCCGGGGGCTGCACCCCCGGACCCCCGCGGCTCGGCGCCGCCACGCGCCGGTGCTGCGCGGCCGACCGTCGCCGTATCGTCGCCAGCGCCGACTGCGGGAGCGCGTGGCGTCGTCGAGCTCTGGGGCTCGGCCTGCACCTTCGGCTTGTTGATCCACACGGCGGTCGGCAGGCTCGGCGGCGTCGGAAGCCCACGCGGGAAGCGCTCGGGATGGGCGCGGTATGCCGCCTCGAGGACCGCCGCACGCTCTGCTGCCTTCGCGGCGGCGAGGCCGTAGTGCACGTCGTGCGGCGTGAGCAGGCCGAGCCCGACGTGGTGATGGTCGTTGTTGTACCAATCGAAGAACGGGCCGCAGTGGGCGCGCGCATCCTGCTCGCAGCCGAAGCGCTCCGGAAACTCGGGCCGATACTTGAGCGTCTTGAACTGCGCCTCGGAGAACGGGTTGTCGTTGGAGACGTGCGGCCGTGAGTGCGTCTTGGTGACGCCCAGGTCCGCGAGCAGCAAGGCCACGGGCGTCGACTTCATCGACGACCCTCGGTCCGCGTGCAGCGTGAGCTG
The DNA here is from genome assembly GCA_037720395.1 of Polyangiaceae bacterium. Lineage (GTDB taxonomy): Bacteria > Myxococcota_A > Polyangia > Polyangiales > Polyangiaceae > JBBJMR01. Next base: position 11,868 of record JBBJMR010000057.1, on the reverse strand, counting down.
CTCCGGGGCGATGCCCTGACGCGCGCACGTCTCTGCGATGAGCTTCTTCGCCAGCGCGCCGCTCTCGCGCGGTGCGATCATCCAGCCCACGACGTAGCGGCTGAACACGTCGAGGATCACGTACAGGTAGAAGTAGGTCCACTTCGCCGGGCCGAGCAGCTTGGTGATGTCCCAGCTCCAGAGCTCGTTCGGCTTCGTCGCCAGCAGCTCAGGCGCCGCGTAGTGCGGGTGACGGAGCTGATCGCGGCGCTCGCGGACCTCGGCGTTCACCGCGAGGATGCGGTACATCGTGCGCACCGAGCAGTGGTACTCCCCCTCATCGAGCAGCTGCGCCCAGACCTCCGTGGGCGCAAGGTCCACGAAGCGCGGCTCGTGCAGCCGAGCGAGGACGAGGTCGCGCTCCTCAGTGGACAGCGCTCGCGGCGGCGGAGGCTTCCGCGCCGACGGCGCCCTCGGCTTCAGCAGTCGGTAGTACGTGGCCCTGGGCAGGCCGAGCGCCGCGCATGTGGGCGCAACGCCGAGCTCGGTCTTGGCGCTGATGATCGCGTCCATCACGGCACCTCGTTCGGGTCCGGCAGAGCGATGCCCAGAATCTCGGCAACTTTTTTTTGGAGCGCTACCAGCGCCTCGGCGCGCTCCGCACGCTTCCTCAGCTTCGCCATCTCGCGCTCGAGCTCCGCGACCCGCAGCGCGTTCGGATCAGGAGGATGGGCCTTCGGCCCTCGCTTCTTCGGAGTGAGCCCGGCCAGCTCGCCCCGCTCGCGCTGCGACCGCCACACCATGAGATGCGACGAGTACAGGCCCTCGCGCCGCAGCATCTCGCCGAGCGCACCCTTGCGCCCCGATGCCTGATGGCCGTCGGCCTCGCGGAGGATCCGCAGCTTGTACTCGGCCGTGAACCGTCGACGCGTCGCCTTCGCCGACACCTCCGTCGGCCGGGCGGCTGCCTGGTCTTGCGTTCCGTTCTTCATCGAGAGATCCCAACTCGCCCTCTACACTAAACTTAGGGGGGAGCGGTGTCTCACGCACGTTGGCACAGAGGGAGGTGGGCGAGGCTCACCAACATCAGCCCGATAACCGTCGCAAACGTGTGCAGGCGAAGCGATGTGTCGGCCCACTGGTAGGACGGCCCCCACGGCACGACGCCGCCCTTCTTCGCTCTCCGGAAGATCTCCTCGACGTTCCACTGGCCGCGAAACGCGTACACGATGCGCTCGGTGCTCCAAGTATGGCGATCCGTGCAGAGCACGCGGCGGCCAAGTCTCGTCGTCTCGAGTTGGCGCCGGCGCGCCTGGTCGACGACCCACGCGAGCGTCGGCGCAGCCTCGGTGCCGCCGGTCTCAACGACCACGAAGCTCGACAGATGCTCGCGACCGAGCACCTTTTTGATGCGCTGCTCGAGCCGGCCCTTGGGGATGCGGCCCGCCACGACCTGGCGCTCGAGCTTGCGCAGTTCGGCCTTCGCCTTCACCAACGCGGCGGCGATGCCGCGCTTCTGACCTTCAAGCAGTTGCTTGCTCTCGACGACGACCAAGGTCCTGTCCAGGTCACCGACATTCGTCCGAAGGCGCGCGGCGCGGACGCTCTTGAGCTTGCCTCCCAGAGATCGCATGGCGCCTCGCTTCGCCGCTTCCTCGAGAGCCCTTTCCGATGCGCTATGCGCGAGGGGCAGGGAGATCAGTGCGCGACGTCAACTACATCCACCCTTCAACGACAACTACATTTCCCCATCGTCCTCTGTTGATCGCCCGATGCTCGTAGCCGTCCGCGGGTAGTTGTCGTCAGTCACCTCGCTCCTCCCTCTGCGTCCTCACGCCTTCGCGGCATTCGCGTCGACCTCCTTTCCCGGGCGCCCGCTGGTGGGTGTCGCAGGCGGAGTAGTTGTCGTCAGGTCGCCTCGCTTCTTCGCCTCCTCGTTCCGGATGCTCACGCCAGTCATCTCGAGGATGACCGAGTGGTGGACGAGCCTGTCGATGGCGGCCGCGGTGGTCATGGGGTCCTTGAAGATCCGGTCCCACTCGCTGAACACCAAGTTGCTGGTGATGATCACGCTCCTGCGCTCGTAGCGCTCCGAGAGGAAGGTGAAGAGCACCTCCATCTCCTCCCGGCTCTGCTGGACGTAGCCGATGTCATCGAGGATGACGGCATCGAAGGCGTCGAGGCTGGCGAGCTCCTTCTCGAGGCGCAGGTCGCGCTTCGCTCCGAGCAGGCGCTGGACGAGGGCGTAGGTGGCGGTGAACAGGACCCGGTAGCCGCGTAGGATGAGCTCGTGGCCGATGGCGCAGACGATGTGCGTCTTGCCGCGACCTGGCAGGCCGAACGCGAGGAGATTGTCGCCGCGCTCGACGAAGCCCCCCTCGCAGAGCGTCGCCAGTTGCTTCTGGACCTTGGCGGGCACCTTCGCGCGGTTGATGGTCGCGAGCGTCTTCTCCGCCGGCAGCTCGGAGTCTTTCTGGTAGCGCACGATGCGCCGGCGGCGGCGCTCCTCGATCTCGAGCTCGGCGAGGTGGTGCACGTAGCGACCGAAGGTCCAGCCTTCGCGCTCGGCCGTCTGCGCGACCTCTTCGCCGTATCGCGCGAAGGCGGGGAGCTTGAGGGCGCGCATCAGGATCGCGAACGACGGCGCGAGCGTCGTCGCCGGCGTGGGCATGGCGGTGGTCATGTCCCCACCTCAGCCAGGAGGACATCCTCGAGCAGCAGCGCGTCGTAGTCGCCCAGGTCGACCGCCGGCGGCTCGAGGGTGGGCAGCTCTGCGCGGGCAGGCAAGGCGACGATCGCCTTCACCGCCTCGCAGGTGATCGCCCGGCCTTCGGCGAGCAGGAGCGTCAGCGCCGCCTCGACGTCGGCCTCCAGCGTGCTGGCCGCCAAGTGCAGGATGCGGAGGTACTCGAGATCGCCCTTGGTCCCGTGGTGCGGCGTCTGGATGGCGTCGTAGGCCCTCCGGAACATCACCGACGGGAACATCTCCTCGCGGTAGACGTATCGCGCGAAGCCGCCGGGCTTGCGCACCAGCGACCAGATGACATGCCGGTAGTCGATGCGGCGCAGACCCCGGCCACGCAGCCGCTCGCACGAGAGCTCGATCTTCTTGGCGTACGCCGCCTCGATGCGGTCCTCGTAGACTCGCACGCGCATCATGGCGCCAATGAGCCGCGCGGGAACCGAGTACGCGCAGCGCTGCACCCGGATGGTGCTCCAGTCGCTGACGCGGACGTCCTCCTCGGTGAACTCGGGCAGCTTCGACACGTCGAGGGGGCGCATCGCGTCGAGGTCTTCGGCGACGCGGCGGCCGCGAGCACGGTTTGCCTTCTCGAGCACGCCTTCGAGAAACGTCTCCCAGTCACCGACGGTGTCGAAGTCGCGGCTGCCGCGGAGCAGCAGCCTCTGCTCGAGCCGGCGCTTGAGAGCGCCGTTGCTGGCCTCGACGTCCCCGTTTTGTTGGCTGGCGCCCACCCCGATCGTGCGCGGCGTCATGCCGAGGTGCCGCATGAGAGCGAGGTAGTCGTCGTTGAACGGCCGCTTGCCGCTGCCCTCGGCGAGCACCGCCTTGCCGTCCGGGATGCGATGCGTGGCCGCCGTCGAGTTGTCCGTCTGGTGGAACTTCGGCACCCGGCCGAGCCGGAACAGCGCCGTCTGCACGCCGCGGCGAAGCGCCGCCATCGACTCCGAGAGGCACACCGTCGCCCACTGCCAGTTGGAGAACGGCAGCACCAGTACGCACAGCATGTGCTCGAACAGCTTTCCGGCGATGGTCACCCCGAGCTCGGTCGCCCAGGTGAAGTCCGTCTGCGCCGCCTCGCCGGCGCGATGCGCCTGGGCGAGCACGACGTCTCGATCTGGGCCGTACTCGGCGCGCCACCTACGGACGTGTCGCTGCAGCGTGCGCAGCTGGCCCGGCTCGTAGCGGCCGGGGTGCTTCTCCACGAGCGCCTCGAACAGCGTCTTCGCTTCGAGCTCGGGCGCCGCAGCGAGCAGCCCCGCGACCTCCTCCCAGTCTCCCGCGAACGGGTCCTCGCGCGTGCACCAGGTCCGGGCCGCCACCATCTCCGACGGTAGCTTCCCAGCCTTGACGTACTTGCGCGCCGTCTTCCGATCCATGTCGGCGAGCATGGCTGCATGCCCGATCTCGCCGTCTTTGCTCATCTCTTCCATCAGCTTCCTCACCTGAGCGTCGCTCACCGATCGCAAGCCGCCTGCCTCTCCATCCCGAGGAGGGCCAGCGCCTGGCCGGCAAGTCACGCCTCCATGGATGGGGCGATGTAGTTGTCGTCGGTGGGGAGATGCAATTGTCGCTCAGCACCCACGCACGTGGGGGTGAGCCGCAAGAGGGTAGAAGTCCACGGAAGGACCTCGAGTCGTCCCCACGCACGTGGGGGTGAGCCGACGACGGTCCCGCCAAGCTCGCTGCGTTCCTCGTCGTCCCCACGCACGTGGGGGTGAGCCGGCCTGCATCGTCGCCGAGATGTACGTCCGCGGCGTCGTCCCCACGCACGTGGGGGCGAGCCGACGGCGCAGACGCTCCGCATGCTGCCCGACCGGTCGTCCCCACGCACGTGGGGGTGAGCCGCCGCTCCCGCCACCAAGATGCTCGCCACCCGCGTGTCGTCCCCACGCACGTGGGGGTGAGCCGACGCTGCGCGCACGCCCGGAATCGCAGAAGCCGTCCTCCCCACGCACGTGGGGGTGAGCCGTGGAGCGCCTCGCTCGAGCACGACTCGGCGCCGTCGTCCCCACGCACGTGGGGGTGAGCCGGCCCATGGCCACGGCATGCGGACGGTGTCGCCGTTGTCCCCACGCACGTGGGGGTGAGCCGCGGCTGCCCGATGGGCGGTCGCCCGACAGAGCGTCGTCCCCACGCACGTGGGGGTGAGCCGGCGGCGGCTGGCAGCACGGCCACCAAGAGCGCGTCGTCCCCACGCACGTGGGGGTGAGCCGAACGGCACCGAGGCCATGACTGCGGCCATCGCCGTCGTCCCCACGCACGTGGGGGTGAGCCGACCGTGCAGAGCATCGGTGACAACCCGCCGTTCGTCGTCCCCACGCACGTGGGGGTGAGCCGCTTGGCCCGCCGCCCGGCGGGGGCGGGGGCAAGTCGTCCCCACGCACGTGGGGGTGAGCCGACCTGGACGCCCTCGCCGAAACCGAAGCGCCTGTCGTCCCCACGCACGTGGGGGTGAGCCGGCAGAGCCGGATGGCGCGGTCGCGCTCACGTCGTCCCCACGCACGTGGGGGTGAGCCGGGCGACGACCTGTTTCGCATCGACGAAGTTATGTCGTCCCCACGCACGTGGGGGTGAGCCGCTTGGCAATCAGCGGCTCGACGCCATCGCGGCGTCGTCCCCACGCACGTGGGGGTGAGCCGCTGGCAAACTCGGCCACGTTGCTGGCGTCGACGTCGTCCCCACGCACGTGGGGGTGAGCCGATGTCGGCCTGCACCACGATCGCGACGTTGGTGTCGTCCCCACGCACGTGGGGGTGAGCCACGGGTGCGGATCAGGCGGCAAGCGGCGAGGCGGTCGTCCCCACGCACGTGGGGGTGAGCCGAGAAGAGAGTGAGAGAGAGACGCGCGCGCGCCGTCGTCCCCACGCACGTGGGGGTGAGCCGACCCCCATGCCCGTGACCGCTGCCTACCTCACCGTCGTCCCCACGCACGTGGGGGTGAGCCGCCAAGCAGCACCCGCTCCTTCTCCTCCGGCGAGTCGTCCCCACGCACGTGGGGGTGAGCCGGGCCAGGGGCGCTTGACGGCGGCGGTGACGCCGTCGTCCCCACGCACGTGGGGGTGAGCCGTACCACATCGCATGGGCGGACGCGGCGATGGCGTCGTCCCCACGCACGTGGGGGTGAGCCGCGTACCGCGACGCGGCCGGCGCGCTCCTCGCCGTCGTCCCCACGCACGTGGGGGTGAGCCGCCGGCCGAGTGCTCCACCTGGGTGGACTACATGTCGTCCCCACGCACGTGGGGGTGAGCCGTCGCTAGCTCTGACCAGCAGACACCCGGGGTGGTCGTCCCCACGCACGTGGGGGTGAGCCGGGCGCCGTCCCCAGTGGGGGAATGCATCAGGCGTCGTCCCCACGCAAGTGGGGGGGAGCCGTGCGTGGGCGAGGCGCGCGCGCCCGAACCGTCGTCGTCCCCACGCACGTGGGGGTGAGCCGCAGGCCTCTGTTTCGCTCGGTGGAGACGGGCAGTCGTCCCCACGCACGTGGGGGTGAGCCGCTCCGGGGGCACGTGGCGCCATGTCCTTCCGGGTCGTCCCCACGCACGTGGGGGTGAGCCGCTCGTTGACGCAGCCGCGTCCACGGCCACTGCGTCGTCCCCACGCACGTGGGGGTGAGCCGAACGACATCGAGGTTGTGGCGGTCAACTCGTCGTCGTCCCCACGCACGTGGGGGTGAGCCGTTCGTCAGGGCCCAGCCCGTCGCGGCGGCGTGGTCGTCCCCACGCACGTGGGGGTGAGCCGCAGGGCGCCCTCATTGGCATGGCCAGCGGCGGGTCGTCCCCACGCACGTGGGGGTGAGCCGACGACGGGGACGTGGGGCTGTGATGGCGAAGAGTCGTCCCCACGCACGTGGGGGTGAGCCGCACTACACGGACCCCGACCGCGCCCTCGCGTCGTCGTCCCCACGCACGTGGGGGTGAGCCGAGCGCGGCGCGGCGCGGGTACTGGCTGTCCAGCTCGTCCCCACGCACGTGGGGGTGAGCCGCAGAACGTCGACCCGATCACCAAGACGCCCGGCGTCGTCCCCACGCACGTGGGGGTGAGCCGACGATGTAGCGCTCGTGTTCGTCGACCTCCTCGTCGTCCCCACGCACGTGGGGGTGAGCCGGTCCGAGCGTACGGGCGCTGCGGCCCGGCGTTGTCGTCCCCACGCACGTGGGGGTGAGCCGTCTGGGCCTGTGCCGTCGGGGTTGCTCCACGTGTCGTCCCCACGCACGTGGGGGTGAGCCGGGAGCCGAGGAGTTGGACCACCGCGCCGTTGCGTCGTCCCCACGCACGTGGGGGTGAGCCGACGGCGCGCAAGCCGACGGTGGCGAAGGCCAAGTCGTCCCCACGCACGTGGGGGTGAGCCGGAGGGCCGCGGGATCGCGTTCAAGCTCGGATACGTCGTCCCCACGCACGTGGGGGTGAGCCGCCAGGGCCGGCCAGAGGGTAACGCCGTGCCAGGTCGTCCCCACGCACGTGGGGGTGAGCCGCGGGGGCAGGGCTCGGGCGGGTCGAAGCAGAACGTCGTCCCCACGCACGTGGGGGTGAGCCGCCGAAGCTCAAGGAGCGCAAGGCGGCGGAGTGGGTCGTCCCCACGCACGTGGGGGTGCGCCGCCGTGCCCGACGACGGGCTCGTCGCGTGGCGGGTCGTCCCCACGCACGTGGGGGTGAGCCGTGGACGGCGGAGAGCGCGCCGGGGCTTGAGCCGTCGTCCCCACGCACGTGGGGGTGAGCCGAACAAGACGCGGGCGGTGGGCCACGCATGCCAGGTCGTCCCCACGCACGTGGGGGTGAGCCGCTCGGCTCGATGGGGTCCGCGGTCTCCGTCTGGTCGTCCCCACGCACGTGGGGGTGAGCCGGATCCCGCCCTCGGCATCGTCGCCGAGGACACGTCGTCCCCACGCACCCCGCAAAGCGAGAGGCGAGAGGCGGAAGGCGAGAGGCGAAAGGCGAAGTGGCGGGCCCGAAGCGAACGCGAGCAGCGGCAGCGAGAGGGGGGTGATTTGGCGGGCGCTGGCGAGCGGGCACGCCGTGCTGCTATGACGCACGCGCTCTTCACTCGAGGTGCTCGTGCCCGCCGCTCACTCGCCCCCGTGTCCGCTGGCCATCGTCGATGTCCAGTACCGCGGCGCCGGCGCGTCGGCGGCGTGCGTGGTGGCGGCGGCGTGGGGGGACGCCGTCGGCATCGAGGAGCGCACCGCGGAGCTTGCGTCGGTGGAGCCCTACCGGCCGCGCCGATTCTTCGAGCGCGAGCTGCCGTGCATCCTCGCCGTCCTGGCGTGCGTGGAGAGCCCGCTGTCGGCCATCGTCATCGACGGGTACGTCGAGCTCGACGCGCAGGGCACGGCCGGGCTGGGCGGCCGACTGCACCAGCACTACGAGGGGCGGTACGTGGTCATCGGCGTGGCCAAGACGGCCTACCGTGGCAGTGCCTTCGCGGCGCCCGTGCTGCGTGGCCAGAGCGCGCGGCCGCTCTTCGTCACCGCGCGCGGCATCGAGATCGACGCCGCGGCCCGCCTGGTGGCCGCCATGCACGGCGCGCACCGCGTGCCGACCTTGCTCGCCCGCGCCGACCGCCTGGCGCGCATCGCCGCGGGCTGACCCTACCTCACGGATGCCCGCGGCCGCCGGCCAGGTTGGAGATGATCCCGATGATGGCGCCGACGAGCATGATGACCACCCACGCCGCGCCGATGATGCAGCCGATGGCGTTGCGCTGCCCCACGGCCGGCGTGCCCGCCGCCGGCACCGTCTGGCGCTTCAGCGCACCCTCCGACTCCAGGACCTCCTTGTCGACGATGATCGCCTGCGGGATGAGCAGCTCGGTCTTCGGCTCCATCCCCTGGACCCGGCGCATGGCGGTGCCGATGGCCACGACCTCGATGAGGCCCGGCGACAGCTCCTGGATGATGAGCTTGTTGCCCACCACCCGCTCGGCGCCCAGGGACTCGGCCTCGCGACGCAGGAGGTCGAGCGCGTTCTCGCGCGCCTGGTAGACGAGCGACGTCACCTCGGGGATCTCTCCCTTGGAGAAGCTCCGGAACCAGGCGCCGATGCCGCCGGCGATGCCCAGGGAAAAGACGCTGGTCGACATGACCAGCGACACCGGCGAGTAGCCGAGCTTGGCCAGGTTCCAGAGCTCCTCGCCGCTCAGCTCGCTGGTGACCACGTGCTCCGGCGGCGCGTGGCCGGTATAGACCGATGGGTGGTGCGAGGCAGTGCCGGTCATGAGCAGCTCGATGGCGCCCGGCCCGTAGGGCAACATCCGGATCTGGATGTCGACCACGGCGTTGGCGCCGGCGCGCGAGCCCTCTTCCTTGATGCGCTGCAGCGCGACGTGGCGAATCTCGTTGTACATCCTCGAGTACTCGTGGACCTCGCCGCGCGCGAACTTGCGCAGGCCGCCGGTGATGCCGCGGCCGACGCCCAGCGCGTAGGCGATGTTGCCCATGACGAACTTCATCGGCTGGTAGCCGGCGTCGAGGTGGCAGTACATCTGCATGCCGCTGGCGGAGGTGGAGAAGAAGGGGATGCGCATGCCGGGCTGGGCGTGCACCCCGGTGCCCTGCGAGAGGAACTCGGTGTAGCCGGCCAGCTTGCGCAGCTCGGTGACCACGCTGGTCACCCCGCTGGCGCCGTGCTTCTCGGCCTCCTGCTCCATGCGGGTGATGGCCGCGTGGCGGCCGTCGGAGATGAGCTCGGTGATCTGCTTGATCTCGCCGCCGGCGATGGCCTGGCCATACGAGCCCAGCGCGCCGCCGAGCCCCAGTGAGCAGACGCTGTTGCCGATGCAGAGCTCTCCGGGCGAAAAGCCCTTGTGCGACAGGCAGAAGATCTCGTTGCCAGTCATTCCGGAGATGATCATCTGCGCACAGTACCGCCTACGACAAGGCGATGCAGGAGAAGGTCTTCGGCCCGCTGGGGATGACCAGCACCACCTTCGACTACGCCAGGGCGCTGCGCGGCAACCACGCCATGCCCCACGCGCCGGACATCGACGACAAGCCGGCGCGGGCGCTGATGGAGGAGAACTACTCCATCGTCTCCGCGCGGCCCGCGGGCGCGGCCTGGAGCAGCGTCGACGACCTGCTCAAGTACGTGGCCATGGAGCTGGCGGAGGGCAAGCTGCCCGACGGCAAGCCCTACATCGGCAAGGAGGCGCTGCTGGCGCGGCGCGAGGCCCAGGTGGCCATCGGCAAGGACCGCAGCTACGGCATGGGCCTGTTCAACAGCACCAAGTGGGACGCGCCGATGGTGCACCACGGCGGTGACATGATCGGGTTCCGCAGCGACATGCTCTGGATCGCGTCCCACGACAGCCCGCGGTGACCTCCGATGCTCGCGTAGCTCATGCCGGGTGTGTACGTCAGCGGCAAGGGGAGCGGGTCCGGCGCAGCGTCGAGCGCCTCCGTCGGGGCCTGGCCGCTCTCCGCCTCGTCCAGGTAGTCGGTCTCGGTCTCGATGGCGGGATGGTGCTAGCCTCGATCCGTGTGGCGTAGCGGCGTCTCCTGCGCGGTCGTCTTCCTCATCGCCTGCGACGGCGGCTCGCAGCCGAGCGCCTCGGGGAGTGGCGCGGCGACCGCCGGCGCGGGGGCTGCCTCGGGCGCCGGCGGCAGTGCCTCCGGCGCAGGTGGCCTGGGCGCCGGTGGAGCCGGAGGCCGCGGGATGGAGCCGGGCAACGCCATGCTCCTCGGCGACGGCAGCGTGGTCCCGCTCTACCGCGTGAGCGACCCGGCCGCGGCGACCCGCGCCGTGGGGTTCGTGCACGACGGCGATGCGCTGCGCGCACTGGACGAGGACGGGGGCGAGCTCTGGCACCAGGACGTCGGGGCCGGCGCGCTCTTCGGCGGCTTCGACTTCGACGCCGACGGGTGGCCGGATCTCGGCCTCGCACGCAGCGAGGACACCGGCAAGGCCTGCGGCGACTCGACCATCCTGAGCACCTGGGTCGATCTGCTCGAGGGGCGCACCGGCAAGCTCTACTCGCCCGCCGCGCCACTGGAGAGCATCTGCTGGACGTTCCCGAGCACCACCTATCCCACGCACCAGTGGAGCAGCCTCGGCGTCCTCTTCGGCGCCGGGACGAAGCGCCTCGGCCTGATGCCCTACTACGCGACCACCGGCTGGTTCTTCGACTTCGAGGCCGGGGCCTTCTCGACGATCGGATCGTTCGCCTACCCGTCCACGTCGAGCTACGACGCGACGTACCTCGACGACCAGCCCAACGCTTTCGGCACCGGCACGAGCTACGGCGAATTCTCCCACGTGGCGAACGGCATGATGCTCGTGGAGGGCGGCCAGGAGAGGCTCGCCTTCTTCACCAGCGCGCGCGTCGTCCAGTATGCGGCGTCCGACATCGGCGCCTCGCAGCTCCTCGCGGACACGCCGTACCTCACCGGCGGCCGCACCGACATCGTCGGTCGCAACTACGGCCTGGTGGTCAGGGACCCGGAGTACCCGCAGCACCTCATCCTCATCGCCGGCACCGGGGCGGACACGATCTTCTCGGACATGACCACGGGCACGATGGAATCCGACCCGTGGGGCGGGATCGAGCGGCACGTCAGCGTCTACGATCTCGCGTCGTCCGCGGTCGACGACCGATACTTCTCGTTCGCGCACGACGCGATGGACGGGCACAAGTACGAGGGCCGCGTCGTCTACCCGGACGGCCCCATCGTCCGCCGCGGTGCCGGCTCACCCTCGCGCATCGCCTTCAACGTCTACGAAGGCGGTCACTGGAGGCTGCACGTCACCGAGCCCGGCAACACCATCGACGCGCTCGTCCTGCCGGACCTCTTCCTCTGGGACATCCGCGACGTGGATGGCGACGGCCGGGACGACTGGATCCTTTCGCCGAGCCGCGACCCCGGCGAGCCCGACGTGCCCGGCTACTACTACTTGAAATGGCGCACCCAGCTGGCGCACTGGGACGAGACGGGCCTGGGGATCATCGTCGACCGCGAGGTGATGGACGCGATCCCCCTGCTGGCGGCGACCTTCCGCCTGCCGGAAAAGACGAGCTCGCGGAGCTACCTCTATCCGTCGCTCACGGCGCGGCAGGGCGGCGCGATGTCCCTGCTGCTGTGGACCTCGGACAAGGTGGTCGAGCCGCTCCCGCTCGGGCGCTGAGTCGTTCAGCCGCACCTCGACGCCGGCGCCCG
>JBBJMR010000056.1:0-33875 GCA_037720395.1 Polyangiaceae bacterium | reverse complement strand
CGGCATCGTTGCCGTTGACGACGATGGTCGTGCCGCACTTCTTGCACTTGATCTGGACGATCTTCCCGACGACCTTCTCGTCGGCGATCGTGTATTTCGCTTGGCACGAATCGCAGGTGATCTTCATCTCGACTGCTGGCCCTTCCCCACTTGCTTCATCGGTCGTTCTCCGCGAGTCGACAGGTCGGCAGTGGACCCCGCCACCAGCGGGGGGCGCGCCGCGCATCCTCCCGTCCCTGAAGGAGTACGAGTGGAACGTCGCAACGGTCTGTAGAGACTGGGAAAGCATAGCGTCGGCGAACCGCGCCGATCAAGGAACGGGCCGAGATGGCGAACCGGGGGGGCGGGGCTGTTCAGTTGATCGGCACCAGGGTGGTGCCGTCCTTGCCGCAGAACGCGTCCTCCATGCCGTACCGCCCACCACATGTGGGGCAGATCTTTCCGCGCTTCCTGACGGCCGTCCGGCTCCCCGGGGCTCCTGTCGAGGCTCCGCCAGGAGATCTCGCTCCTGTGGAGGCGGCCGGATCGGCGGATGCCCCCGAGGAGGGGGCCTCGGCGTCGTCGTCGTCCCCGGACCCGTCATCGCCGAGCGGTACCGCCGAGGCGCCCTCCGCGGGCAGGCCGGAGGTGCGCTGGCGCCGGCCCCGTCGCAGCAGGACCAGCCCGGCGAACGCCAGGCCGAACGCCAGCGCCCCGACGATGGCGATGAAGGTGCGTTTGCGCGCCTTGGCGGCGTCTTCGGCCACGCTCGCCTTGCCGCCGATGGTCCCGGTGGCGATCACGGCCACCGCCGCCTCGCTGCCCTCGCCGGCGTCGTTCAACCCCTCGCTGGCGAGCAGCGCCTGGTAGCGCTCCGCGGAGGCCACCTCGACGAGGATGGTCACCCCCTTGCCGCCGATGGCGGCGGCGAGCTCGAGCTTGCCCTCGCCGGCGTCGTCGGCGATGTGCAGCGAGCCGCCGGCGTCGACGCTGGCCTTGCTCGAGATGGGTCCGGCGGCGAGGGTCCAGGTGGGCCGGGCTCCGACCGGGCAGCCGGAGGCGTCGTACACCGCGGACCGGAACGCGAACCGCTCGCCGGGTCGCATCAGCTTGCGCGAGGTCACCTCGAGGCGCGCCGGCTCGCCCGGCTCGCCCGTGCAGCTGGTGGGCGTCGGGCGCGGCGGAGGCGCCGGCTGCGGTGGCGCCGCGGGCGTGGCGGTGGGCGCGACGGTGGCCGGGGCGGCAGCGCTGGGCTGGGGGCCGCGTCCCCCCCCGCCGCACCAGCGAGAAGTTGCGCGCCCGGGTGACCGAGGCGGTGCAGTTCTGGGCCTGGATGACGAACTGGTACTGGCCGGTCTCGGTGAGGTTGATGGTCGTGTCCGTGGCGGTGATGCTGGTCACCACCGTTGCCTGGCGCGAGTCGGCCTTGCCGGTGTTGCAGCGCGTCCGCCAGAACCGGCCGCCGCCGGACGCGGAGTGGCTGGTGCGCGACAGGCCGGGCATCTGCTCCCAGCACTCGGCGGTGGTGAAGGCGCGGCCCGCGCCGATGATGCTCAGCTCTCCGCCCTGCTCGCGGATCTGCACCGAGCCGGCGCCGGCCCCCTGCGGCGTGGGCCTGGGGCCGCAGGCGTCCCCCCAGTCTCCGATCGCCCAGCGCTCGGTGAGCGCGCTGGCGCTCCAGGTGCCCGCCAGGGTCGGCTTGTCCTGGGCCACGCCGGGTTGGACGCCGAGGACCAGCGCCAGGGCGGCTGCGACCAGCAGCGCGAGGGGCCAGGTCCGGCGGCGCACCGCGGAACGGTAGCACCGTCGCGGGGGCGCGGAACGCCAGCCGCCGTCGTGGTCGTGCGCTCGCGCACGCCGTGCGCGAGCGGCCGCAAGTTTGACACCCCGTTTGCCGGGGTGTTACCCGTGCGCGATAGCGCCCGCGGTTTCTCGCTCCAGTTCGCGCGGCGTTCCCCAGAGGTGTTGGTCATGACGCTGGCTGTGCGGAAGCTGGTCGGGTTCTTTGCGGCGGCGTGCGCGCTGGCCATCGCCGCCCCCGCGGCGGCGCAGGACGATCCGGTGCGCATCCAGGAGGGGAACGGGGACGGGATGGACACCCACCTCTACCGGTCCCCCGTGGACTCGAAGGGGTTCCTGTCCACCAACGGCGCCGACATCCTCGGGGCCAATGACATCAGTCTCGGTCTGGTCATGGACTACGGCTACGGGTTCATGCCCCTGAACGATGGGCACACGACCGACCTGATGATCAAGCATGCCTTCCAGGGCACCTTCCAGTTCAACTACGGCATCGCCAACATCCTCTCGGTCGGCATCGGCGTCCCGGTGGTCCTCAACGGCGGCGACGTGGCCACGGACATCGGCGCCACCGGCGCGACCTACGACGACGACAACGTCTCCGGTCAGGGGTTCGGCAACCTGGCGCTGCACGCCAAGCTGCGCATCCTGCGCCCCGACGGCGACTATCCGATCGGCATCGCCATCATCGGCCAGGCCGGCGTCGGCGCCGGGGCCACCCGCGACTTCGGCTCGGAGCCCGGCTTCTGGTACTGGCCGCAGCTGGTGCTGGAGCGCCGCTTCGGCGCCACCGGGAGGCTGCGCCTCGGGCTCAACGGCGGCTTCCGGGGGCACACCGGCGACAACGCGCAATTCGGCCTCGGCGCTGACGGCAACCCGCAGCAGGAGAGCGGCACGGTCGAGTACGGCAACCTGCTCACCGCCGGCTTCGGCGTCGGGTTGCGGGTGCTCAACCCGCTGGAGCTCAACGCCGACACCTACCTGACCTACCTGCTCAACGACTCCGACTCGAAGCAGAAGCTGTCCGCCGAGGTCATCGGCGGCTTCAAGCTCTTCATCGAGCGCAACTCCTTCCTGATGGTCGGCGGCGGCGCCGGCTACACCGACGGCTTCCAGGCGCCCGACGCGCGCGCGGTGCTGGGCTTCGTCTTCGAGCCCTCCATCGGCGACCGCGACGGCGACGGGATCAAGGACGACGAGGACGACTGCCCGGACGACCCGGAGGATTTCGACGGGTTCCAGGACACGCGCACCGACTCGCCGCCCGGCAAGTACGGCTGCCCGGACCCCGACAACGACAACGACGGCATCCTGGACGTCGACGACCGCTGCCCGAACGATCCCGAGGACCGCGACGGCGACGAGGACGAGGACGGTTGCCCCGAGGGGTCGGACGGCGACCGCGACGGCGACGGCATCCTCGACTCGCGCGACAAGTGCCCGGACGTGCCCGAGGACCGCGATGGGTTCGAGGACAGGGACGGCTGCCCGGACCCCGACAACGACAAGGACGGGATCCCCGACGTCAACGACAAGTGCCCGAACGACCCCGAGGACAAGGACGGCTTCGAGGACGAGGACGGCTGCCCCGATCCGGACAACGACAAGGACGGCATACCGGACGTGCGCGACAAGTGCCCGAACGATCCGGAGACCTTCAACGGGACGGACGACGAGGACGGCTGCCCGGACAAGGGCAAGATCATCATCCAGGGCAACGACATCCTCATCCTGGAGAAGATCCAGTTCAAGACGGCCTCGGCCGAGATCCTGCCCGAGTCGTTCGGGATCGTGGAGGCCGTGGCCACCACCCTGAACCATCATCCCGAGTTCAAGATGATCGAGGTGCAGGGGCACGCCGACGAGCGCGCCACCGACGAGTACAACCTGCGGCTCACCTCGGACCGCGCCAACGCCGTGGTGGAGGCGCTGGTGAAGAAGCAGGTGCCCCGCAACCGGGTGCGGTCGCAGGGCTACGGGGAGTACTGCCCGCTGGATCCGGCCAGCAACGCGGCGGCCTGGGAGAAGAACCGGCGCGTCGAGTTCAAGGTGGTGCGCACCGAGACCGGACCGACCGGGGTCGAGCTCGGGTGCCCGAAGGCGCTCGAGAAGGGCGTCAAGCCGGCGCCGCCCTGAGGGTGGTACGGCGCGGCGCCGCATGGCGCCTCAGAGGTCGAGCCGCGCGCCCAGTCGCGGCACCCAGAGCAGGAACCGCCCGAACGCGGTCTCGCCGCGCACGAAGCCCTCGCGCGGCGCGCAGTCGAGCGAGGCTGGGTTGCCGGGTTGGCACGGCGTGGCGCTGCGCACCTGCGTCTCACCGGTCCGGAGTGCAGGGCCATCGGCCAGACCGGCGACGAGTGTCAGGCCTGCGCCGAACCGCAGCGGTCCGACGCGGACCTGCAGGCCGAGCTCGGGCACCAGGAGCGGTGCGGCGGACGTTGCCGTGTTGCCGTCCTCGGTCTCCACGGTGATGTCCACGGCGCGCGTGCTCCCCGCGCCATCGGAGACCTGCCCGGTGATGGTGTCGCTGCCGGTGGCCAGCAAGGCGCCACCCTCGAGCCGGAACGACAGATCGAGCGGCCCGACGAGGTGCACCCGGTAGCCGACGCCTCCGAGCACGAACGGCCCGGAGAGGAGGAGTGAGTCGTCGAGCTGGTAGGTGACCGTCTGACGCTCGACGCTCGGCGTCTCGGGGAGGTCGGCGCGATAGCTGGTGGTGTAGGCACGCGAGAGATCGGTGCTCGCGCGCAGGTAGCCGAGCGCGAGGTCGAAGGAGATCCCGTTGTGGAGCTCGTAGCCGGCACGCCCTGCAGCCCACACCCCGAGCGCCGCGGACTGCTCGCAGCCACGTTCGTCGCAGGCGGCTTCCGCGCCCGATCCGAGCGAGTGCCCGATGGCCGGGCCGCCGACCACCTCCAGGAAGAGGTGACCCCGCTCGCCCACGCGCCAGCGCGGGTGGGCCTCGTCCGCGCGAAGCTCGAAGGCAACCGCCGCCTGCGGTGCAGTGACGATGGTCCGGGTGGTGCGTCCCGGAAAGTATCCTGCCTCGCGCGCTTCGAGGGTGCTGCTGCCGAGCGGCAGCCGCCCTCGCCAGCTGCCGCGGCTCACGCGGACCCCGTCCACCCAGATCTCCGCGGTGGCTGGATCACTCGAGCCGCGCAGCTCCGAGCCGAGCGCCTGGGGGCGCAGCGGCAGGTGCACCGTCCGACCGGCGATCACGGCGACCCGGCGCGGCGGGCTGCCGTGGTCGTCCTTCTCCGCCGACACGACGTGGTCGCCCGCGGACAGGGACCCCTCCCACGGGAGCTGGCCGACGACCGCCCCGTCCACGCTGAGATCGCCGCCAGCCAGTGTGGGCTCGTCCACGCGCAGCCGCCCAGCGGCGCCGAGAGGCCGCAGGCGCGCCTCCACGAAGGTGGTGGCGCCGGCGGCGATCTCCACCGTCTTCTCGAACGGCTCGTACCCGTCCTTGATCACCACCACGCGGCGCGCGCCCGGGAGCACGCGCAGCGGTGACAGGAGCGGGACCCGCTCGCGCATCCGGCCGTCGACGATCACCGAGCCGTCGACGTTGGCGGATACGTCGAGGCTGCCTACCTGCCGACGCAGATTGCTCATGGTCGCCGCCAGCCCCCGGCGGACATCGTCGGTGACGTCTCCCGGGAAGTCGGCGAGCGCATGCTCGTAGAGCTCCAGGGCCTCGTCGGTTCGGCCGAGCTGCTCGAGGCAGATGGCGGCGTTGAGGGTGTTCGGCAGCGACCGCACCAGCGCCCGCGAACGCTGGTAGCGCTGCAGGGCGCCCTGCCAGTCGCCTGCCTTGCGCAGCTCGTTGCCCTGATGGAATACCCGCTTCGCCTCCTCCAGGTTCGGGTCGCCCGGAGCTTCGCTCTCGGGCGGGGAAGCCACGGGCGGAGGCGCCGGCGGCGTGTCCTGCGCACGCGCTGCGCTTCCGCTGGCAGCGAGGACGAACGTCGCGGCCGTGAGGCAACCTCTCGCGCTCATCGGGTAGGCGGGCTCAGGGGGCCGCGAGTCACCAGGGGCGAGGGCGCGATGCGGCTTCCGCGGTGGCCGCGCTGCGCCGCCCGCGCCGGCGCCGGCACCTCGCCGCCATGGCCGCAGCCGCCATCGCCGTTGCCGACCAGGACCCCCAGCCTCCGGGGCTGCTCGCGCATCCGCCGCCACCGTCGGCGGTCGGCTCGGGTTCGACGCAGGCGCGGTCCGCGGAGCAGACGCGACCCGCGGGGCAGTCGGCGTTCGAGGCGCAGGCATCGCTGCAGGCGCGCGCGGCACCGCAGGTGCCATCGACGCCGGAGACCTTGCCGAAGGCCGTGCACGCGTTGCAAGACCCTTCGCAGGCGGCGTCGCAGCAGACGCCACCGGCGCAGAAGGTCGATTCGCACAGCGAGCCGGCGTCGCAGGGCTCTCCGAGGGCGCGGCCCGGGAGCAACACCTCCGCGCTGCGCAGCGGCGCCGACTGGACGCCAAGGCCACCCGCGACCAGCGTGCGCCCGTCGGCGAGCACGATGCCGAGGTGCTGAGACCGGCCTTCGAGCAACGCCGGACCGCGCACCCAGCCGCCCCCGCCCGCCTCCTCGAAGACGAGGGTGCTCGACAGCCCGCCCTTCGAATCGACGAGCTGGCCACCGGCGATCATCCGCGTGCCGTCCACGAGCGCGACGCGAGGCGCGAGGCTGTCGGGGAGCTCGCCGATACCTGCCCAGTCGTCCTCGGCGGGCAGATACCGGTATCCGACGAACAGCGGCTGCTCCGGCCGGGCGTCGTCGTGGTGTGTGTGGCCCCCGATGATGAAGACGCTGTCGTCGTCCGCCACGTGAGAGACAGCAAACTCGTATGTGGCGGCTCCCGGGCCGCCACAGTAGAGCCATGCGGCCGCGCCTCCTGGCTGCGGGCGATACCGCTCGCAGAACGGAGACTCGGAGGCCCAGCCCAGGAGCAGGACGCTGCCGTCGTTCAGGCGCGTCGTCGCCTCCACCGTACGTGGTTGTCTGCCGGGTTCCTCGACCCACGTCTCCGTCGCCGGCTCGAACAGAAAGCTCACCGAGTCGGATGTCGCGGGGATGTACAGCGCGCGCCCGTCGATGAGCCCGGCAACCAACGGGCCGCTGTCGTGGTCCGTCGGCGGTGTGGCGATCACCCGCCAGGTGCCCTGGAGCGGATCGTAGAGCTGCGCGACTGGCGGGATCGGCACGACGTCGAACTCCGCGGTGACGAAGAGCACCCGCCCGTCGGCCAGCAGCGTGATGTCGTTTGCCGGGTAGTACGCGAGGGTATCGCCGGTCACGGCCCACGTGTCCGACACGGGATCGAAGCGCTCCGTCGCCAAGGGCCCCGAGTCCCCGCCGCCAGGCTGACCGCCGAGGTAGAGCACCGTCCCATCTGCCAGGCGCACGCCGGGGCTCCCATCGAAGTGCCCCCAGGCCAGCTCGTTGCTCGTCGAAGCCCAGTAGGGGTCGACCCAGATGGGGTAGCGGAGGCCCTGCGCTGCCCAGCGCACCACGAGCGTGCACGTCGCGCTGCCCGGCGCGGTCACCGCTCGCCGCCAGGGTGGGGCCGCCGAGCGGTCCATCGCGCACCCCTCGACGTCGAGGGTCGCCGAGCGGCTCCGCCCATCGGCGTCGACGACCACCGGGCGGTGAGCGCGCAGTCGGGGTATGCCGTCGGCGTCGAGCAGCTCGAGCACCGAGGAGCGCAGGCGCAACCCGGCGACGCGCGTCACGTCCATGTCGAAGGACACCTGCGGCTCGGCGCCTGGGTCGGCGACGCGCACGTAGTCTTCCACCCCGCTCGGGGTGGCGCGCAGCAGTGCGGTGGGGTCGCCGGCCGCGCTGCGCTCCACGACCTTGCCGTCCTCGAGCGAGCGCGTCGCCCCGGCCTGCTGCGCGGCTCGCCATCGCGAAACCACGGCGACGCCGCTGCGCAGATCCTCGACGTGGAGCGAGCCCCCGGCATCGAGCGGAATCTCGACGCGTACCGGCGCACCGAGCGCTCGGGCCCGCGGCCACGCCGGCTGGTTCACGTAGAGACCGCCCTCCAGCACGAGCGGCGCGGCGTGCGCGTCCCGGATCGTCGCCGGCACGTCGTGGAGCGCCGGCGCCTCCACGAGCGTGGATTGCGGCTCGCTCTCCGGCTGGCAGGCGCCCAGCCCGCCGACGGCGGCGCCGAGCGCGCAACCTGCGACCCAGCGACGCAACCGATAGAAGCAGCGTTGTCGCTCGAGCCGGCTCACCGAGGCGTCGATGCTAGACGATCCCGCGCGGCTCGCCCAACGCCCGCATCGGGGAATCGAGGTTTTGCCCAGGCAGAGAAGTGGCCCTGTGAGGCCGGGCGGCCCTGGACGAGCTAACATACGAGGCCGCCGTGGCGTCCGCCGCCAGTCGTCGCCAGTCGTCGCCAGTCATCCCTCTTTCGCGTCCCTGCCGGGCAGCCCCGAACCATGTCGCTCGACCAGGAAACGCCGAACGCCGAGGGCCGTCGCAGGCTGAGCGCGGTGCTCAAGGAGCTCGGGCGTCTGTCCCCGGAAGTGGCCGTGGCCCTCGGACTGGGGCTCGTCGACGAGGTCGTCGCTCTGCGTGCTCGGGGATGGTCGCCGGTGCGCCTGCACGCCGGCCGTATCTCTCTCGTCGAGGACAACGGCCTGCTGCGGCTGGAGCTCGACGACGTCGGCCGCGAGGCCGTCCGTGACGAGCCGTCGGACGTGGCCATGATTGCCGGGGTGCTCTACCACTTGCTCGCCGGCCGGCCTCCCCGCGGCTCGCAGCAGGCGGACTCCGCGAGCGCGTCCGGCGAGGTGGTTCCACTGCGCGGCCTCGCCCCGTGGCTCGAGCTCGGCGTGGCACGCCTGATTCACGACGCGCTCTCTGCCCCTGAAACCTCGGCCTGCCCCACGCTGGACCTCCTGGCAGAGCGACTCCGCCGGCATGGAGACCTCCGCCTACCCCTCGCGCCCAGCGACCTGGAAGCGACGTCGTACCGGCACCGGCAGGTCGGCTCGACAGAGACCAGCGTGCACGCGTCGTGGGCGACTCATGTCGACACGTCCCACAGCGAGGTCGAGCTGCTCGCGGAGCAAACCATCGGAGGGAGGTATCGGCTGCTGCGCCGCATCGGCGCCGGCGGCATGGGTGTGGTCTACGAAGCAACGGCGCCGGACGGTGCTCGGGTGGCCGTCAAGCTCATCGAGAGTCGAGCTCGTCCCGCTGCCAGCGCCGCCGTCCATCGCCTGTTGCGAGAAGCGCGCGCTGCCGGCGCCATCGGGCATCCCCACGTGGTGCACGTGTACGACTCCGGCGTCGATGCCACCACGGGCCGCGCCTGGCTGGCGATGGAGCTGGTAGCGGGCGGCAGCATGGCCACCCTGGCGTGTCCCCTTCCCCCGGGGCCCGTCCTGCGGCTCTTCATCCAGGTGCTCGAGGGCCTCGCCGCCGCGCACGCGCGCGGCATCATCCATCGCGACGTCAAGCCATCGAACGTGCTCCTGGCCGCGCGCGACGGCGGCGTGCTGGTGGCCCAGGTCAGCGACTTCGGCCTGGCCAAGCAGACCACGGCGAGTGGCACCGACGACACCACGCTCGACCTCACCCGCAGCGGGGGCGTGCTCGGCTCGCCCCGCTACATGTCCCCGGAGCAAGCGAAGAACGCAAAGCGCGTCGACCAGCGGAGCGACGTGTGGAGCGTCGCTGTCTCGGTCTTCGAGTCGCTGACCGGGACGCGCCCCTGGCAGGAGTGCACGACGGTGGGCGAGATCATCGTCGCCATCTGCACCGAGGACTTGCCCGACATGCGCAAGCTGGCGCCCTGGCTCGACCCTGCGCTGATCGCTGTCGTGCGTCGTGGCGCGGCGCGGGACCCCGCAGCACGCTGGCCCACGGCCGCCTCGTTCGCCGAGGCACTGGCGCCCTTCGCCGCGCCGCGAGACGAGGTCACCAGGGAGACGCTGCGTCCCATCACCGCGCAGATGCCGGCGGGTGACGAGGGCGCACGACCCTCCGCCCCGACGGGTGGCGGAGTGGCCGCCTCGTCGGCGAGCACGGGCACGGTGGTGACCACCATCGAGCCGCCGCCCCGCCGTGCGCTCGGCGCCCTCCGGCGGCTCCGCTGGCCCGGGGTCGCCGCGGGCGCGGCCGTCGTGGTCGGCGTGTCGCTGGTCCGCATGGGCTCCGCGCCCAGTCCGACCATCGCCTCGTCTCCGACTCCGGCGCTGCAGGCCCCGGCCTCGGCGTCGCACTCGGTCACGGCTCCGCCACCGCCGCCTCTGCCCGTCGCGCTCGAGGCGCCCGCGGAGGCGGTGGCGCCGTCGGCCTCGGCGATGTCACCGCCGCCGTCCGCTCGCACGGCGCGTGCAGCGTCCGCGCCGCGACCGCCGCCGATCGTCACCGAAGCCGCGAGCGCCGCGGCGTCGGCGACATCGAAGCCAGCAGCGGCGAGCAGCGCCGCGCCCCCGACGCCGAAGCCGATCGACAACTGGTAAGCGCAAGTACCTGCCGGACCCGCGCACAGAGGTGATCTTCGCCGGGCATCAGGCCCGCGGGCACGCTGAGCCGCAGCCTGCTCGACGGCACCGACGAGGTGGTCATCCGTGGCCAGCGAGGGGAGCGCTTCGCGCTCGACTGAGCGGCTTCTCGGTGCAAGCCGTCGATATCGGTGCCAGAGTGGGCAGATGAGCACGCCGCGCGAGGTCGCCGTCCGCCGCATCCACCACACTGCGCTCACCGGGGCGATCTTCGCCGCGGTGCCGCTGCCGTTCACCACCTCGGGCCTCAGCGCCATGGAGGTCCGCCTCGGCGCGTTCATCGCCTCGAGCTACGGGCAGCCGCTGCCGCCGCTGCAGCTGGCCCTCGGCGGGCTCGGGCTCTCCTTCATGGGTCGCGGCCTCAAGGCCGTCGCGCGCGGCGTGGGCAGCCGCCTGCCCGCACCGTTCGGCCTGGTGGCGCGCATGGTCGTGGCCGCGGCGACCATCGAGCTGCTCGGCCACGGCCTGGTGCTGGTCTACGAGGCCCGCAAGGGTTGACGAGCGGCGGGTAACGCTTGGCAGCTCGTGCCTCGCGCGGCGGTCTTGCGCCGCCGCCCGCCCCCGCCGGCAGGGTCACGGCTGGGTCCAGACGTATCCGGCCACGCCCTCGTCGGCATATCCGATGGCGGTGGCGAAGGCGCGCTCGCTGTCGCTGGTGGTGTAGAAGTGGTCCGGCGCCGCGCCGTTGAAGAGGCGGTAGAGCGGCACCGTACCCGGCAGCTGGCTGGTCGCGATCCAGCCGTGCGCGCCCTCGTCGATGGCCCCGGGGGCACCCTCGCACGCCGCGGCGGTGGTCATCAGGTGCCAGCCCTTGCCGAGGTAGCAGCGGTGCAGCCCCACCGTGCCCTCGACGCCGGCCGAGGCCAGCCAGAAGGCGTTCTCCATCTCCACGGTGAGCCCCGGCCCTTGCTGGAGCTCGAGCAGGCTCATCGAGAACAGGTGCTGCTTGGCACCTCCGTGGTACGCGCGATGGATGGGCGTCTTGTCGAAGTACGACTCCTCCTCCTCGGCCTCGGCCTGCTCCTCCTCCGGTGTCAGCGGCGCCGCCTTCTTGGCCGGCTCCGGCGCGGCGGCGCACTCCTTGGCGGTGCCCCCCATGTCCTGGCAGATGCGCTCCATCATGTGGCCGTCCTCGACCGCGTTGTAGGAGTCGAAGTTCTTGTCGAGCGGGAAGAAGACCGGAAACATGTACGAGTAGCCGAGCTCCTGGCCGGCCACGTGCTTGGCCAGCTGGCTCTTGCGGTAGGCCGGTCCGCGCTCGTTCCAGCGGCGCCCCTGGCTGTCGGCGATGTGCGGATCGTTCTGGATGTGCATGAGCAGGGGCACGCCGTGGATCTTGCCGGCCAGCTCGGCCACGTTCGGCATGCCGTTCTTGTCGGTGATGGAGAGGAAGTCGGTCACCTCGGGCACCTTCGTGCCCCAGGCGTTGCCGCCCACCAGCTGGCGCGGCTTGTTCGGCTTCTTGTCGTGGATCCAGTCGATGCCGCGGAGCATGGCCTCGGGGTGTCGCTTCTGGCCCTTGTCGTTCTCCGGCTGGTTGAAGGGCGTGGTGTAGAAGTCGAAGAACCAGGCGTCGGGCGCGAGCGCTGCGTGCGCGCTCTCCAGGCGGCCGCGTAGCTTCTGGGCGCCCTCCTTGTCCCCGCTGACGCCGTACTCCGGGTCGGTGTAGTGCAAGGCGTTGAGCACCACGTCGAACCTCACCTCGTGGCCGGGCGGCATCTTGCCGCGCACGCAGGCCTTCACACCGTTGAAGATGCGCGCCTGCGGTGAATCGGCGTCGATCACCTGCTCGGCATCGAGGCGCACCAGGCCGGAGACATAGGTCGGCTTCAGGTAGGCGAGCGCCTCGCAGACGTAGGCGATCTTGCGCGCCTCGAGGTCCGGGTAGAGGTCGGGGCGATAGTCCATTGCCGCCGGAAGCGTCCATTGGTCGCGCTGGAACATGCGCGCGATGACCACCCTGCGCATCATGCCGTCGGCGATGCCCGCGGTGTCGGTGTCGACCGGCTCGTCGTCGACGCGCATCGTGCAGGAGGCGGCGAGGGTCATCAGCGCCAGGGTCGATCCACGCAACCAGCGGCTTTCAACACAGCGATCCATCGTTCGGCTCATGCATCGACACGGAGCAACCGCTGTACCAGGCGGCGAAGGCGCGCCGCGCCGAGCCTCGAGCCACGGAAACGCTGCGAATCGCGTGGCTCGCGGGTGGCGGACGTCGCTGGTCGCTGCGCCGCCGCGAATCGCGTCGCTGGTCGCTGCGCCCCCACCCTGGTCAGGACGGTGGTCATCGTGGTCCCGCCGCGACGCAGGCACTTGGCTCGCTGGACGCCCGCAGGCTGCGCACCGATAGCGCTGGGCGATGGACTCGCTGCTCGCCGCCGCGGCCCGCGCCCTGGCGCGCGGCGACCCGCTGGGCGCGCTGCAGCGGGTGGCGCTGCGCTCCGACGCGCACGCGCTGGCGCTGCGCGGCATCGCCATGGCCCAGCTCGGCGACCTGGCGCGCGCCCGCGACCTGCTCGTTCGTGCCGAGCACGCCTTCGGACGGAAGGAGGCGGTGGCCCGCGCGCGCTGCGTGGTGGCGCGGTTCGAGGTGGCGCTGGCGGCGCGCGAGCTGGGCCCGGCGTCCGCGCCGCGTGCGCTCGAGGAGGCGGCGCGCACGCTCGGGGCCCGTGGCGACGCGCGCAACGGGGCGCACGCGCTCCTCGTCGTGGCCCGACGCGCTTGCTCTTCGGGCAGCTCGACCGCGCCGAGCGCGCCCTCGATGCCGCGCGCGTCTCCGAGCTGCCACCCATGCTCCAGGCCATCGCCGAGCTGTGCCGCGCCGAGGTCTCCGGTCGCCGCGTCCGCGCGACGGAGGCAGCGCTCGCGCTGGAGCGTGGCGCTGCGGCGGCGCAGGCGGCGGGCATCCCCTCGCTGCTGGCCGAGGTGGAGCGCGCCGCCAGGAGCTGGGCCGGCCCGCCGCGCGGCGCGTGGGGGCCGGTGTCCGGAGCCGCTGTGCCTCGACGAGGTGGAGCGATTGCTGGCCTCCGGGTCACTGGTCGTCGACGGCTGCCGGCGCTCCCTGCGCCAGGGCGCTCACGTCATCGCGCTCGCACGCCGGCCGGTGCTCTTCGCGCTGCTGCGCGCCTCGCCGAGGCGGCGCCGTCCGATGTCGAACGCGCGGCGCTCATCGAGCGAGCCTTCGAGGTGCGTCGCCCCAACGCCTCGCATCGAGCGCGCCTCCGCGTGGAGATGGGACGGCTGCGACGCGAGATCGGCGCGCTCGCCGAGGTCGAGGCCACGCCCCGCGGCTTCGTGCTGCGCCCGCGCTTGGCGGGCCCGGTGGGGGTGCTGGCGCCGCCGCTCGACGGCACCGGCGCCGATGTCCTGGCGCTGCTCGCCGGAGGCGAGGCCTGGTCGACGTCCGCGCTCTCGCTGGCGCTCGGGCGCAGCCAGCGCAGCGTGCAGCGCGCGCTGGCCGAGGCCGAAGCAGAGGGCCGGGTCGCGGGCACCGGCCGTGCGCGCGCTCGCCGCTGGATGGCGCGCGGTGCTTCGGCATTCGCGACACCGTTGTTGCTCCCGCTCGCGCTCCCCGGTGAGTGATACCGATGCCATGGAGAACGCCATGAAGACTCGAGGCAATACGGCGCGCGTGGTGCGGGAGTACGGGCCGTTCGCGCCGGGAGAGCGTGCGCACGGGGTGACCTGGGACGGCGCGCACGTCTGGGTGGCCACCGGGCCGCGGCTGCGCGCCTTCGATCCGGACACGGGCGAGGCGGTGCACGCGCTCGACGTGCCCTGCGACGCCGGGACGGCCTTCGACGGCCGGCACATCTACCAGCTCGCCGAGGACGTCATCCAGAAGATCGATCCGGCCACCGGCCAGGTGGTGGCCACGCTCCCCGCGCCCGGCGGTGGCGGCGACTCCGGCCTCACCTGGGCCGAGGGCACGCTGTGGGTCGGTCACTATCTCGATCGAGTCATCCACCAGATCGACGCCGAGACCGGCGCGCTGCTGCGCACGCTGCGCTCGGATCGCTTCGTGACCGGCGTGACCTGGGTCGATGGCGAGCTGTGGCACGGGACCTGGGAGGGCGACGCCAGCGATCTGCGCCGCGTCGACCCGGCGAGCGGCGCGGTGCTCGAGCGCATGGAAATGCCGGAGGGCATGGGCGTCAGCGGCCTGGAGTCCGACGGCGACGCGCGCTTCTTCTGCGGGGGTGGCGGGAGCGGCAAGGTGCGCGTGGTGGAGCGGCGGCGGGGCAAGAAGGCCGCCGCTCGCGCAGGCTGAGCGCCCGGGCGTCCCCTCGCGCCGGCCGAGCGTCCGGCGTCACCGGGCCAGCGCGGCGACCGCGGCGAGCGCCGGCTCGGGGCGCGCCGGCGCCGGCGTTGGGTCCCCGAGGAGGACCTGCAGCGAGGCCGCTCGCGCCGCGCCGCGGCCCAGCTTGGCGCGCAGGCCGCCCGCCGCGCACGCGTACTTGCGCTGCACCGCCTGGTCGAGGCTCATCACCTGCAGCGCGGGATCGGCGTCGATCTCGCGCAGGCTGGCGGCGAGCGCATCGCCGCGGATGTGATCGTGGATCAGGAGCACGCCGCCGCGGCGCGCCTGCCGATTCATGTTGGCGGTGAGGGAGGCGCGGTCGCGGCGCTGACCGGGGATGGTGTCGCCCGAGGCACCGTGCCAGAGCACGTTGACCATGCCCAGCTCCTTCAGCGCCGCGTCGTGGAGGGCGACGCCCGCCGCGCCGTCGTGCTCCACGTACGGACCACCGCCCGGCGGGCGCGAGTAGAGGACGTCGTAAGGGCGCTGCCCGGGCGGCAGGCCGCGCTCCTCGAGCATCGTCCGGTGCCGCGCCAGCGCCGCGCGCCAGCCCTTGCGGATCGTCGATGGGGACATCCAGCGCGCCGGGTCGGTGTCGAACACGCGCCGCACCATGGCGTCGAAGTCGTCGCCGGATCGGGCCAGCAAGGCGATGTCGATGAGGATGGCGGTGGCCTCGTGCTGCGACCGGATGATCTCGATGGTCTCCTTCGGGGCGCCGACGTGGGTCATGTGCACATCGTGGCTGTACGAGTGCGAGCCGAGGGTGTGGCCGGCGGCCACCATGCGTTGCACCAGCGGATAGGTGGTGCGGGAGATGTTGCGACCGACCAGGAAGAACGTCGCCTGCATGCCGCGGGCGGCGAGCTGGTCGAGGACGCGCGGCGTGGCGCTGGCGATGGGGCCGTCGTCGAAGGTCAGCACCACGTTGCCCTGCGCCCAGGCGTCGCTGGCGTAGAAGCCGTAGAAGCCGAGCGCGGCGGGGGCCGCGTCGCACGCCGCGGGCGCCGCGAGCTGCGGCGGCGCCTCCGAGGCGGGCGCCGCGGCGACGGTCAGCGCGAGGGCGGGCAGCGCGGCGGCGAAGGCCACCTCGCCTCGAGCCGGCGCGGCCACGGTGCTCGAGGTCGCCGGCAGCGGCTCGATCCGCGCGACCGCGGGGGCGCCGCCGGCTGCGGCGGCCTGGCAGCCGGTCAGGGTGGCGAGGAAGAGGGTGAAGGCTCGCGAGATCGTCGTGCTCACGCCGGCGACTACCGGGAAGCGTGACGCTCAGGAGCGGCAATTTGCCCCGTGATTGCTGCCAGTTGCGCGTCGAGCGCGTGGTCCGATCGACACGCTCGGCGCCGGGGAGCTACGCGGCCGCCGACAAACGCGTGGGCACCCGGACACAGCCCGGCGGCGACGATTTCTGCGAAATCTCCGCGCGCGCCTGGTGTGCTGCCGGCGCTGTCACGGATCGCCGTAGAAGGTGCGGCGGCTGTGGCCGGCCACCGCGATGAAGCCCGACACGAGGCCGGAGGATGAGGGAAGCACCGACGCCGAGCTGCTCGCGCGCATCGCCCGCCGCGGCGAGGCGCCGGAAGTGGCCCGCCGGGCGCAGGCCGCGTTCTACGGCCGTCACCTCCGCTACCTCTACGGCGTGCTGCTGCGCCAGAAGACGTCTCTCCTGCCGCTGGCCGGGATCAGCGCCGAGGACCTGGCGCAGGAGACGTTCCAGCGCGCCTTCGATCGCGCCCACACCTTCGAGGCCGCCGATGCGCTCGCCGAGGATCATCAGCGCATGCGCGCGCGCGCCTGGCTGGGCCGCATCGCCACCAACCTCCTCGCCGATCACCTGCAGCAGCGGCGCGAGGTGCCGGCCAGCCCGTACCTGGATCGAGTCACTTGCCGCGGCCTCGACGACGACGAGCCCCCCGGCTCGTCTCCAGGCGCGCGCAGGGTGGCCGCGGCCCTGGAGACGCTCAGCGAGCGCGAGCGCGATGTGCTGCGCGTCTCGGCGCTCCACCACCGCGCCGGTGAGGAGCACCAGCGCCTGCCGAACGCGGTGTCCGCCGAGCTCGCCGGGCGCTGGAAGACGACCAACGACAACGTGCGTGCCATCCGGGTGCGCGCCATGAAGAAGCTGAAGGGTCTGCTCATGGGCCACGAGCCTGGCGGAAAGGAGCGGGAAGAGACGTGAAGCAGCAGCGTGAGCCCGACGACGCCGCCGTGGAGGAGCTGGTGGCCAGGGCACTGGTCGATCGCGGCGAGCTGGCACCGACCACCGTCGGCGAGGTGCGCGCCGCCGAGGAGCAGGGCGTGGAGTTCGAGGGCGAGCTGCCGGAGGCCCTGCGCCAGCCGCCCTTCGCGGAGCCCGGCGCGCCCCGCTCGCGTGCCGCCGACGTGCTGCCGGCGGCCTCGGAGCGCGTCGTCGACCTCGACGCCGTGCGCCGCGCGCGCACGCCGCCGCGCAGCTCGAGCTGGTCCCACCTGGCCACCTTCATGGGTGGCGTTGCCGCCGCGGCGGCGGTGGCCCTCGCCCTGCGCTCCACCGATCCACACCACCCCGTCGCCGAGCCGCGCGGTGGCCCGGGTCCCGCCCCGAGCACGTCGGCCGCGGCGTTGGAGGCGCCCATCGCGGTGCCCGCGGTGCGCGCCTGCGGGGCCGGCTGCTGCGCCGGCGCTTCCTGCGGTGACGCCAAGGGCGAGCTGCGCAGCTGCCTGTCCGGTCGCGCCTGCGTCGGCTGCGAGACGCCGGATGCCGCCGCCGCCTACGAGGTGCTGCTGGCCAACGTGGCGCCGGCGCCGGCGCTCGGTGGCGTGCCGCGGGAGACGCTCGACCACTGCGGCCGAGGCGCCGGCGCCCAGTGGTCGTGCAGTCCGGCATACGTCGAGCCGGCCGTGTCGCCGGCGCCGCGAACGCTGGGGCGCCTGGCCTCGACGGCCGACCTCTCCAGCGGCCTGGAGATCGAGCTGCGTCCGCGCGGCGCCGGGACGGCCATCGGCGGGTGGAAGGACTCGGTGCGGCTCGGCGCCACCGTGCTCTGCCGCGGGCTCGGTGTGCTGCTCACCAACGCCAAGGGAGAGAAGCTGGGCAGCCTGGCCATCGCCCTCGGCGATCCGTACTACGTCGAGCTGGGGCGCTCGGCCGACGTGGCCGCGCTGCGGGGGCAGCGCGCGCGGCTGGCCTTCGAGGACGTGACGCCGTTCGTCATCGAGAGCGAGGCGCGCGACGATCGCCGCTACCTGCTGGCGGCCGGCCCGTTCGATCGCGCCACCGCCGAGCGCCTCCGCTGGGCGCTGGTCGAACGCAAGGTCGACGCATCGACCGTCTTCGGCCGTGACTTCGTGGGGACGCCGCTGCCGCTGCCGATGCGCTGACAGCCGGCCCTCGATCCAGGCGTAACCTGGGCGACACCCGGCGGGACGCTGCCGCGGAGGAGGAGAGCCATGTCCAAGACGACGATGCGGGGTTCGCTGCCGGTGCTGCCGCCCGACGACCCGACCCGCAAGCTGACGGTGGCCCGGCCCGACAGCGACGCCAGCCTCTGCCACGTGTGCATCGCCGGCAACACGTACACCATCCTCCGTGCCGGCAAGGACACCGCCGGCCGGTACTGCCTCATCGACATGCACGTGCCGCCCGGCGGCGGGCCGCCGCCGCATCGCCACGACTTCGAGGAGATGTTCGCCCTGCTGGAGGGCGAGGTGACCTTCACCTTCCGCGGCGACAAGACGGTGGTGCGCCGGGGCGAGGCGGTGAACATCCCGGCCAACGCGCCGCACTTCTTCCGCAACGAGTCCGGCGCCACCACGCGCATGCTCTGCATGTGCACGCCCGCGGGGCAGGAGGAGTTCTTCCAGGCCATCGGCGACCCGGTCGCCAGCCGCACGGCGCCGCCGCCTCCGCTGACCCCGGAGGAGCTGGAGGCGCGCAAGCAGCGGGCGCGGGCGCTGGCGCCGCACTACCTGATGGAGATGCTCCCGCCCGAGTAGCGGCGCCCGACGCGGCAAAATCTCGGCAGCGTCGCGCACCTGGACAGGCCGGCGCGGCATCGATATCGAGACGGGATGATGAGCAGCGATCCCTCCTGGCCACGCCGGCTGTGGGCCGTCCGCCACGGCGAGAGCGCCGGCAACGTGGCGCACGCCCACGCCGAGGCCCACAAGCTCGTCGAGATCGCCATCGAGGGGCGCGACATGGACGTGTCGCTCTCGCCGGTCGGCGAGCGTCAGGCCGACGCGCTCGGGCGCTGGTTCGCCGCGCTCGCCGAGGACGATCGCCCGACGCTGATTCTCTGCTCCACCTACGCGCGAGCCCTGCAGACCGCCGAGCGCGTGGCAGCCGCCCTGCCCGGCGTGCACGGGCCCATCCGCGACGAGCGCCTGCGCGAGAAGGAGATGGGTACGTTCGACCGCCTGACGCACGCCGGGATCACCGCCCGCTTCCCCGCGGAGTCCGAGCGGCGCACGCTCCTCGGCAAGTTCTATTTCCGCCCGCCGGGCGGCGAGAGCTGGTGCGACGTCATCCTGCGCCTGCGCGGGCTGGTCGGCGACATGCAGCTGCGCCACCGCCGTGAGCGGGTCCTGGTCGTCGCCCACCAGGTGACCGTCCTCTGCCTCCGCTATCTGATCGAGGAGATGGACGAGGCCACCATCCTGGCCATCGACGCCGAGAAGGACGTCGCCAACTGCTCGGTCACCTGGTACGCGCCGGCGACTCGCGAGGACGGCCGGGAGGCGCTGGAGCTGTGCGAATACAACTTCGTGGCCCCGCTCGAGGAAGCCGGCGCGCCGGTGACCACGGCGCCCGATGCCAAGGCCACGCGGTGAAGCGCATCGACGCGCGGCTGCTGCGCAGCTGGCCCTTGCCGAGCGTCGATCGCGACGGCACCAAGGACGAGCGCGGCCGCGTGCTGGTGGTGGGCGGATCCGCGGAGATACCCGGCGGCGCCATCCTGGCCGCGGTGGCCACCCTCCGCGCCGGGGCCGGCAAGCTGCAGATCGCCACCTCTCGGAGCGTGGCGGTGGCGGTGGCGGTGCCCGAGGCGCGCGTCATCGCCTTGCCCCAGGGTCGCGACGGGGAGCTGGCCGCGCGGTGCGCGCCGCGCATCGCCAGCGAGATCGAGGGCTGCGACGCCCTGCTCGTCGGGCCCGGCATGCGCTCGGACGCAGCGGCGGGGAGCATCGTCCGCGACGCGCTCTCCGCGGGCGGCGGGGCGACCCTCGTCGCCGATGCGGCCGCCCTGCCAGCGTTCCGCGGCCTGAGGGTCGGCCGTCGCGGCGCCGTCCTCACCCCGAACGCCGGCGAGATGGCGCAGATGACTGGCCTCACACGCGCGCGCGTCGAGCGCGATGGGCCCCGGGCGGCCACGGAGATGGCGGCGGCCAGCGGCGCGGTGATCGTCCTCAAGGGCAACCCCACCGTCGTCGCCGCACCGAACGGCATGCTCTTCGCGCGGCGAGCCGGCAACGCCGGGCTGGGGACGTCGGGGTCAGGCGACACGCTCTCCGGCGTCATCGCCGGGTTCGCGGCGCGCGGCGCCGCCCCCGTGGTGGCTGCCGTCTGGGGCGTCGAGGTGCACGCGCGCGCGGGCGATGCGCTGGCTCGAACCGTGGCGCCGCTCGGGTTCCTGGCGCGTGAGCTCCTGCACGAGATACCGGCCGCGGTGGCGCGCCTGTCACCTGCGCCGCGCTGAGCACGAAGGTCGCCCCGGCTACGCGGCGGGCGCTCGCCCACGCACCTTTGGCTACTCCGCCCTCGACTCCTGCTCGCGGGTGGCGCGCCGATGCAGATATCGTGGTGCTCCGCCGGGCGTGAGCTGGCCGAGCTGATCAAACGGCCTCGACCCTCGTTGCGATCACGGCCGAGCTCAGCTCCAGCGCAGCACGAAGAGGTTCGCTTCGTCCTCTTCGGTGTCCACCGCCACCAGCGGACGGCCATCGGCCAGGAACGCCAGGCCCTCGGCGTTCGCCATCCGGTCGGGGAGGTCCCAGCGCGCCTCGATCTCCGCGTGCGCGTCCTCCGCCGCGAGCGGCAGGCGCAGCCTGAGAAGCGCGCGGCTCTCGTCGCTGATCAGATAGACGCCGCCGTCCGGCGCGCGGGCGATGTCGCTCAGGTCCTCGATCGACGCGTCGTCGAGCGGCCAGACCTGCAGCGGCACGTACTCGACATCGCCGGTGACCCGCAGCGCGCCGGATGGCAGCGATGCCGGCGACACGCCCAGCGGCGCTTCCCCCTCGGGCCCGTACTCCACCAGCAGCACCGGGTTCTCCTCGTGCACCACCAGCAGGTGCCCGCCGTCGAGCAGGAGCAGCCCCTCGCCCCCGGACTTCTTGCCGGCGCCGTCCGGTGGTCGAAGGGCGATGGTGGCGCGCAGCTCGCCGAGGGCGGCGTCGAAGACGTGCACCGTGCCCGGGCGCTCGCGCAGCAGGAGGATGTTGCCCTCGGCGTCGCAGGCGATGGCCTCCCACTGCGATCCGTCGCCCTTGGGCTCGCCGAGGAGCTTGCGCAGCTTGTGCCTTTGCTCGGCGGAGGTGGCGCCGTCGCCGTCGATGTCTACCGTGAGCACCGCGAACGAAGCGTCGCCCACGGCCAGCAGCCGCACCGGCCCGCCAGCTCGCGCGTCGATGGCGATGCCCGACACCTCGTCGAGGTTCAGCCGGACACTGCGCTCCACCACCAGCTTGCCCGCCATGCGCAATCTCCTCGGTCCGCGGAGCCGCGGCGCCCACAAGATAGCCCGCGGCGTTCGCACCGCGCCGGCCGGCCAGGCAACGCAGCCGTTCGCTGTGGCGGCGATTTTGCAGCTTCAGCGCGAAGGGCCAGCCGGTGGCGCCTCCCGGCGGCTGGGCGACCGCAGGGCGGCGCTCACGACAAGACAACCGCGCCGGTTCACCGCGGATCGACGCGCCCACGGCCCGGGACCGCAACTTCTTGTCGTTGAGATCCACGAGATCGACGGCGACCGATGGCCGACCTTCACGACACAAACGTTTTGGGCGCCGCGGTGGTCGAAGCGACTACACCGTGGCCACGCGCTGGCCAGCGGCCAGCCATTCGACCGCACGGCGATAGAGCTCGCCCCGTGAGCCGATGCCGAGCTTGCGGAACGCGCTGGCCACCTGGTTGGCGATGGTCCGGATCGATCGGCTGCGCTCGATGGCGATCTGCTCGTTGGTTGCGCCGCGGATGATGGCCCGCACCACGTCGGCCTCCGCCGGGCTGAGCGTCGCCGGGACGGGCAGCGCGCCGTCGTCGGTGGGCGCGGGGCGGACCGAGCCGCTGGAGGCCGCCACGGTGAGCGCGATCTGGGGGCGCTCGATGTGCAGGCGGTCCAGGGCCAGGCGCAGGTGGGTGCCCACCGTCGAGGCCGCGATCCCGAGCTCGTAGGCGATGACCTTCTGCGGGATGCCCCTGGCGGCCATGTCGATGACCTGCTGCTGGCGCTCGGAGAGCGGCTTGCTGCGGTGCGGCGCGGAGGGCGCGGCCTGGAGCGCCGGGGCGCCGAGCTCGGTGCCGTCGATCGACCGGTCCTCGGCGGCGGCGTCGTTGGCGGCGAGCGCGCGCGCCGCAGGCGCCGGGTGCGCACCGTCGCCATCGCGAAGCGCGGCGAGCTGCGCGACCGGTACCAGCGCGACCGCCGGCACCGGGGCCGCGGTCCGCGCGAGCCGCATGTGGGAGATCCGGTTGGCGCGGAGCTTCGGGGCGCTGGTGAGCTCTTGGTCGTAGGCTCGGAGGCTGGTCATGAGGGGACGGACAGCAACGATCCTGCCAGCCTCGTATTGCGCGAGTTCTGGCCCGATGCTGCGGCGTCCCCCCGTCCGTGCGTCGCGTCGGAACGCCGGCTGCGTTTCGTCGCGACGCGCCGGGGGCTGCCCCTGGCCAGGAGCAGGCGACGCGATCCGCGGCGTGGCCTGCCCTGGGAGCGCGGCAGGGCCCGGGGGCTGCGCGGAGGCGCCTTGCGCCAGGCGCGCAGGTCGTTACAGTGACCGTCGCCGTTTCGCGACGGCGACCATGATCCTCCGCTCCTGATTCCGACCCCCGAAGCTGCCGGCGCGCCCTGCGCGCGCCCGCGGCCCCGTGCGCGCTGGCCTCGCTGGCCTCGCTGGCCTCGCTGGCCTCGCTGGCCTCGCTGGCCTCCATGCGCACGCCCTGCGGCACCCGCCGCCCCCGGTCGAGAGGAGCTCCTGCATGGTCGCCCTGCGTTTCGTCGGCGTGTCGTTCTCGTTCCATGACGCGGTGCCCATGCTGGTGGGCGTGTCGCTGCACCTCGGCGAGGGCTGGTACGGGCTGGTCGGTGCGAACGGCGCCGGCAAGTCGACCCTGCTCTCGCTGGTGGCCGGCCAGCGCACGCCGGACGAGGGCAAGGTGCTGCTCGAACCGCGCGACGCCCTGGTGCGTCTGGTTCCGCAGACCGTCGAGCTCTGCGCTCCCGCGGTCGTCGACTTCGCCAGGCGCGACGACGCCGTGGCCCGACGTACGCGCGCCGAGCTGCGCCTCCAGCCCGGCGACCTCGCGCGCTGGCCCTCGCTCTCCCCCGGTGAGCGCAAGCGATGGCAGATCGGCGCGGCGCTGGCCGACGAGCCGGCGGTGCTGCTGCTCGACGAGCCCACCAACCACCTCGACGCCGAGGCGCGCGACCTGCTGGTGGCGGCGCTGGGTTCGCGATCGCTGATCGGTATCGTCGCCTCCCACGACCGCGATCTGCTGGAGGAGCTGACCACCGAGACGCTGCGCGTCCACGCCGGAGCGGTGGAGCAGGTTCCGGGAGCCTACGGCGCGGCCCGCGCCCTCTGGGAGGAAGCGCAGCGCGGACGCCAGGCCGAGCGCGACCGCAGGAAGGGCGTGCTCGCCCAGGCGGAGCGGAGGCTGGCGGATGCGCGGCGCGCTCGGGCCGGAGCGGAGCGGCAGATCTCCATCAAGGCGCGCTCCAAGGGGCCGAAGGACCGCGACGCGCGCTGCGCCACTTCGCGCTTCGGGCCGGAGCAGGCCGAGAAGCGCATCGGTCGCCTGGTGGCCGTTCGCCGCGGCGAGGCGGACCGTGCCGTCGAGGCGGTCGGCGCCATCGCGGTGGCGCGCGAGGTCGGTCAGCGGGTGTTCATCGACTACCGTCCCGCGCCGCGGCCCCGGCTGGTGACGCTGAACGAGGCGGCGCTACGCATGGGCGGCAAGACGCTGCTCCGCGACGTCTCCGTGGTCCTCGGGCGCCACGACCGCGTGCACCTGCGCGGCCCGAACGGTTCCGGCAAGACGACGTTGATGCGCCGGCTGCTCGACGAGGCGGGCTTGCCGGCCGATCGGCTCCGCTACCTTCCGCAAGACGTCACCAGCGACGATCGGCGGGGCGCGCTGGCCGAGGTGCGCGGCCTGGACCCGGCGGCGCGCGGCCGCGTCCTTTCGCTGGTCGCCGCGCTGGGGCTGGACCCCGATCACGTGCTCGGCAGCGCCGACCCGTCGCCGGGAGAAGCGCGCAAGCTGCTCATGGCGCTCGCCCTGGGCACCCACGCCTGGGCGCTGGCGGTCGACGAGCCGACCAACGACCTCGACCTGCCGTCCATCGAGCGGCTGGAGGGCGCGCTGGCGGACTTCCCGGGCGCGCTTTTGCTGGTCAGTCACGACGAGCGTTTCGCAGCGCGCGTCACCGAGCACGTCTGGACCATCCGTGACCAGCGCCTGGAGGCGACGAGCCGCGCCGGACAGCCGCGCGCCGCGCGTGGCTAGCCGGCAAGCATCCGCGCGGCGCTGGCCGCGCGCCAAGGTCAGCGTGCGGCGTGGGCGGTGGGCGCGCGCTCGGCCTGGCGGCGATAGAGCCACCACCGGTCGGCGCGCGCCACCAGCTCGATGGCGGGGTCCGCGGCGAACACCTCGTCGCGGCGCCACTCGCTGCGCACCAGGAACCAATCGAAGAAGCGTCCCTGCACCTCGACGCGGAAGAGGTCGGGGCGGCCTTCCCAGGCCGGCGGGGTGGGCGGCGGGATGACGTCCTCGCGGCCGGCGCGCGGTCGATAGCGCACCGGGGTGGCACCGAAGGACTCGAAGTGGTGGCTGATCCAGCCCCCTCGCTCGGCCTGCACCCACGCCGGCAGGTGCGTGAACGGCGAGATGGATCGGTTGGTGCCGCTGTGATCGAAGACCAGGTAGAGCAGGCGCGGCGCCTGCGGCGCTGTTGCACCAGCGAGGCGAAGCCGCGCGTCTCCTCGTCGAAGGACGCGTAGCTGCGCGTCACCAGCGCCGTCAGGGGCAGCGCGGCGACGACCGCGCCGGCGACCGCCGCGCCGCGCACCCCGATCGCTCGGGGCAGGTCGGGCAGCAGCGCCAGCGCCAGGAAGGCGGCGGCCACCGCCTCGCGCGGATAGATGTACCACCAGGTGCCGACCTGCATGGGCAGGGCGAAGAACAGCGCCAGCGATGTCGCCGCGCACCCCAGCGCCACCAGCGTGGTCGCTTGCCGCCAGCGCCGCTCGCGCCGAGCCGGCGGTGGCGCGCGCAGCGCCCAGCGCGCGACGACGGCCAGCGTGGCGATCAATGCCAGCATGGCCGCCGCGAACGCCAGCGCGCGGCGCTCGCCGTTGCCCTGGAAGGCGCCGACCAGGCTCTCGACGAGCTCGCCGCCGCGATCGGGATAGAAGGCCAGCTCCGGCATGGCCTGCAGCGACGGTGGCCGCATCACCCACCAGGCGCCGAAGAGGAGCAGCGGCGGCGCCAGCGCCGGCACCACCGGCCACACCCGTCGCGTCAGCGGCGCCATGAGCAGGGTGGTGCCGACCACCGTGGCCACCGCGAACGGGAAGCGGAAGACATGCGAGAAGAACACCGCGCACAGGGCGGCGCAGAGCGCGACCTGGCGCGCGCGTGTGGGCCGCTCCAGGACAAGCAGTGTCAGCCCGACGCTGGCCGCCTGCAGGCCGAGCGCGCCCAGGTAGTTGAGGAACCCCCAGTGGACGAGCGGGTTCCAGAGCAGCGGCAGCGCGCACACCGCGAGCAGCGGGCTCTTCCTCATGCCCCGCAGCAGCAGCGCCAGGCCGAGCGGCAGGAGCGCGAGCATCACCGCCACGGCCACCTTCATCGCCGCCGGCGGCGGCAGCACCAGCATGGCCAGCGCGCCGACGGCGTAGAACGACAGGTACGGCACCTCGAAGGGTCGCAGCTCGAACTGCTCCTGGAAGTGCCAGCTGGCGTCGAGGTAGTGGCGGAAGGTCGCGCTCTGCGCGGCGTGCGCGGGCAGGTCGACCATCGGCGGGTAGCGCACCACGGCCAGCGGGACGACGATCACCGCCGCGGTGGCCAGCGTCGCCAGCACCGCCAGCGCGGCGTGGAGCGGGGTGCGGCGCGCACGCTGCCACGCGGTCCGGAGCACGCGCCACCGTGCCATCGTTCGGGCCACGTTCCAATGGCGGTGCCCCGACGGCGCGGTGAACCAGCATCCGGCCCGACATCGGCGTGGTGACCCAGGCATCCGCCCCGCATCGGCCGCGGCCGCAACCTCGTCCAGTACGTGGAGATGCTCGGCGCCTCCACCGAGGTGCACCCGCGGACGGCGCCAGGCATTGGCGGGGGCTATCATCGAGGCCAGCCATGGATGCCAGCTGTGATCGCTGCGGTGGGCGTCTCGCCGAGGGCGAGGATGCGTGCCCGCGGTGCCCCCACGGCGGAGACATCGTGGGCCGCTGTGGCCTGTGCGATCTCGGCTTCGCGCTGTGCCGGCGCGCTTGCCCCGGGTGCGGTCACCCCGCGGACCTCGACGCGCAGGGCCGCCTCTGCGAAGCGCAGGGCTATCGGCAGCTGGCGGGCCGCAACCTCTATCGCGCGCTGCGCAGCTTCGAAGCGCTGGCCGGCGTGCCGGGGCTGGAGCTGCGCGCCTGGGTTGGTGCCTCCGAAGTTCGCATCGCCGGCGGGCAGCGCGAGCGGATCCGCGATGAGCTGGTGCGCGTGCTCCGCAGCTCGAAGCTCTCCGAGCCGAACCAGACCATCGTCTACGCCTGCGTGCAGGTGGAGCTGCCGGGCACGACCGCCAGCCCCGCCCAGGTTCTGCGTGTCGTCTGGGGCGCCAAGGCCGCCATCGGCCCCCAGGCTGCGGAGGTGGCGCGCTGGACAGCCGCGGTCCTCTCGCTGTTTCCCAGCTGCGTCCCGGCTCGGGTAGCCGCTGCCGCGGCTGGCCACGCCCTCGGCGATGAGGAGGCGGTGGCGCGGCACCTGGTGGCGGCGTTCACGCTCGCGCCCACGGAAGAGATCGTGCGCCTCGCGCTGGTGATGTGGCTGGGGAGCGAGCGCGCCGCGCACCTCGCGGAGGAGCGCGAGCGAGACGCGCACGACTACGCTCTCACGGTGGCGCCGGGCGACCGACGGACGGCGTCAGCACAGGAGGCGCGCTTGCCTCTGGGCGCATGGCCCCGGGGGAGCCCCTTCGACCTGCCGGCCCGGGAGGCCGAGCTCCTCTCGAACGCGACCCGAGACGACCCCGCGGCTCGTTCCTGGCGATCGCATGACGGCGTGTCGCCGTCGGAGCGGCGCGAGCAGCGCTTCCGCGAGCGGCTCGGTCCCCTGTTCCACACCATGGAAAAGGCGGTGCTCCATCCCAGGACGCGGGCCGGCTACATCCTCGATCCGCCCCGAGATGCTGCGGCCGACGAGGGGGACGTCGAGGCCTCGATGCGTGGCGCGTCCGAGCCCGCGCCGCCCATCGCCGAGCAGGTGCAGGGCGCCGACGCTCTCGCCGACGCCGGCGTCGTCCCCGCGGCGCGCAGCGAGATCGAGCGGGCGCTGGCGCGCGATCTCGGCCTGCCCGGCGGCATGGAGCGCTGGCGCCGCTGGGGCGCCGAGATCGCGGAGCGCCGAGCTGGGCCGCCGCGCCCTGCTGGCGGACGCCGGAGACGCCGCCGAGACGCGGCGCGCGCTCGGCGACCTCGCTCGCACTCTGGAGACCAGCGGTCTCGCGCCGTCGGCGGCCGTCGCCTGGGCGCTCGCCGGCGACGAGACCGCGCGCCTCCGTCTCCTGGCGCAGCCCGAGGTCTGCGACGCGCTCGCGCGACGCCTCGTCGCGCTCGGCAACGACTGCCGAGACCCGGTCGACCGCGATGGTGCGCGTCCCGACGTTGCCCATGCGACCGGGCCCAATCTCCGGGAGACGATCGCCGGCTGGATCCACGAAGGCCACCGCCGCCGTGCGCTGGGCGAGGTGCGGGCGCGGCTCAGCGACGACGAGGATCCCTGGCTGGCCGAGGTGGCCGGGCTGCTGGTGGCGCTCGCCGTCCGCGGCCCGCGCCTCGATGTCGTGGGCGACGGCACGCTGCGCCTCGCGCTCGGTGCGCGGGTCACCATCGGTCGTCGCGGTGCCACCATCGCCGTCACCGGTCCGGGGGTCGCGCCCGAGCACCTTGCGCTCTGGCGTGACGAGCACGGCGTGCGGGTGGCGTCCGACACGGGCACCGCCACCGGCACCACCCTGGCGGGCGCGCGCATCTCGGCGCCGCTCCCGGTCGGCGCCTCGCTGCTGCTCCACCTCGCCGGCTGCGTCGAGGTGCGCGCCAGCTCTCCGTCGTCCGCCGGGCCGCTCTTCGTCGACGTCGGCGACGCTCGGTACTGCGTGCCGCTCGGCGCCGCCTACCTGGACGCCCACGGTGAAGCCGCGGTCGGCGCAGACGGCGCCTGCTGGCAGCTCGCGCTCTCGCCCGGTGAACAGGCGCCAACGGCCGCCACGCGCGCCGGCGACGCACCGTGGGTGCTGGCCAGGGCCGCGGGTCGCACGCGCGACACCGGCGTCGCGCCGCGGGCCAGCCTCGATCTGTGCTTCGGCGACCTCCTGCCCTGCGGCAACGGCTTCCTCCCGCTCGAGGTCCGTCCGCCTCGAGCCGACTGACCCGCTGCCGGTTCGGGCCGGGTCGCTCAGGCGCAGCCGTCCACCTTCGCGCACCTCGGCGCCACACGCGCGCCGCGCGGTCCACCGGCGATCGACGCAGTGGCGCATGCGCTACACTGCGACGATGGCGAGTCGCGAGCCGTCCCGCCGACTCGCGGCGCGTGCGCGGAGCTTCATCGTGGGGGCCGGCGTGGGCGTCGCCGCCGCGGCGCTCTGCGTGCCGAGCTGCACGCACGGCTGGGACGAGCTCGATCCCCGGCTCACCGGCGAAGGGGTGGGCATCGGGGGCACGGGCGGCACCGGCGGTGCCGGGAGCAGCGCCGGGGGCGGCCCGGGTCCCGGCGGTTCGTCGGCGTCGGCGTCGGCGTCGAGTGGCGGTGGCGCCGGCGGCGGTCGACCGCTCTGCGGCAACGGCTTCATCGAGGCCGGCGAGGAGTGCGACGACGAAAACGCCGTCACCGGCGACGGCTGCGACGATTGCGCGGTGGAGTGCAGCGCGCAGGGCGAGATCGTCGATCCGACCACCTTCCATTGTTACCTGTTCGGTCCATCGCTCACCTGGCAGGCGTCGGTCGATGCATGCGCCGACTGGGGCGGGCACCTGGCGGCCGTCACCGACGACGACGAGCTGGCCTTCGTCCTCTCGCAGGTCACCCAGCAGATCTGGCTCGGCGCCAGCGAGCTCGCCCAGGAGGACGTCTGGGTGTGGGTCAGCGGCGAGCCGTGGGCGTACGCGCCCTGGCTCACCGGCGAGCCGAACGAGGGCAGTGGTGGCGCCGGCGGCGGCCTGCCCTACGACGAAGATTGCCTGGAGCTCTTCGACGAGGCGGGTGCGGTCGAGGGGTACGGCTTCGCCGACGACGGCTGCGCCCACGAACAGCCGGCGCTCTGCGAGCGGTGGCCTGCGGGACAGACGCGCTGATCGCCGGACAGGTTCGGGCCTCGGCGCGCGCCGCGCGCCCGCCTCCTGATGCGCCTGTTCCGCTAGCCTGACCACCATGGCCGTGAATCTGCGCTCCGCCGCCGGCCGCCGCCGGACGGTGTGGACCGCCTCGTTCTTCGGCGCCGCCAGCACGGCGGTGGCGTGCGGGCACGACTGGGATCCCTTCGATCCCAGGCTCGACGGCACCGCGAGCGCGCCCTCTACCGGATCCACCGGTGGCGGCGTCTCGGCGAGCAGCGGGGGCAACGCCACCAGCAGCGGCGCCGGCGCGGGCACCGCCAGCGCGGGCAGCGGCGGCAGCGGGGGCAATGGAGCCAGCGGGGCCACCAGCAGCGGCGGCAGCGGCGGCAGCGTCGACCCACGGGTCTGCGGCAACGGCACCATCGAGGCGCCCGAGGAGTGCGACGATGGCAACGACGCCACCGGCGACGGGTGCGCCGCGTGCCTGGTGGAGTGCAGCGGCGCGGGCGAGGTGGAGGATCCGGCCACGCACCACTGCTACCGCTTCGCCGGCGAGCAGAGCTGGGACAATGCGCTCGCCGACTGCACGCAGTGGGGCGGGCACCTCGCGGCGGTCACCAGCGACGCCGAGATCGCCTTCGTGCGCCCGCACCTCGAGGAGCGCACCTGGATCGGCGGCAACGAGAAGGCCAAGGAGGGCCAGTGGATCTGGCAGAACGGCGAGCCCTGGGCCTACGCGCCCTGGAACGTGGGTGAGCCGAACAACGGCGGCAACAACACGGGCGGTGGTCCGCCGGACGACGAGGATTGCCTGGAGCTCTACGACAACGCGAACGACATCGCGCCTTACGGTTTCGCGGACAGCGACTGCCCCGCCGCTCACGTGGCGCTGTGCGAGCGCTGGCCCGCGGGCACACCGCGCTAGGCGCGCCGGCCGCGCCGAGCTGAGCTAGGGTGGGCCGATGGTCCGGCGCTCCTCCGCTCCCGCTGCTCTCCGGTTCGTGCTGCTCGTGCTCGCGCTGCCGCTGGCCGGCTGCCCCGACGACGACGCCGCGGTCTTCGTCGAGGCCTCGATCGCCGCGCCGGCGGCCGCCGTGGAGCAGGAGACGCTGGGCACCGTCCTCGGCGGTGGCTTCGACCTGGCGCTGCACCTCGGCCCGCGCGCCAGCGGAGCCAGTCAGGTCTCCGTCGGCGCGTTCGCGCTGCAGAACGCCGACCAGTCGCAGACGCTGGTGCCGACCCTCGCGCTTTCCGCGACGCCGCCGTTCCCCGTGGAGGTCGGCATCGACAACGACGTGGTGGTCGGGGTCTCGTTCGGGACCGGCGATGGGCTGCTGCCGGTCGCGGCGTACGACGAGATCTGCGCCGCCGGCGAGCTGGTGATCAGCGGCGCGGTCCAGGACTCGTTGCAGGACGGCTCGACACCGGTGGCTTCTTCGCCGTTCCTGCCGGACGGTTGCTGAGCACCGGGCGCCCGCCGCGCTGGCTCAGCGCCAGCGAGTTCTTGCTCGGCGCGCGCGACTTGGCAGCCAGCGGAGGCGGCACGCGCCCGCGCAGCAAGGGCGTCATGCTCACCCCCAGCGCGGTGCTGGTGGGATCGCGGAAGCGAACGTGGAAGTGCGAGGTGTGACCGGGCGCGTGCCGCACCAGGGTGTCGCGCCGGTCGTCGCTCTGGAACACCTCGTCGAGCGCCACCCGCGTCTCGCCGATGGACTCGGCGTGCCCACGCAGCAGGCGCTGCACGGTGCGGTCGACGAACATCACCTCCACGTGGCCGCCTTCGATGAGCGATACCATCATCGCCCAGGTGCGCGCCGCGTCGAGGTTGTCGGCGGTGGCCTGCTGGAACCAGGCGGCGCCGTTCGTGTAGTAGTAGCCGACGTCGGCATCGATGCCCGACTGGTGGCTCTTGTGCGGCCGCAGCCAGCCACCGGTCTGGCGGCTGATGTCTCCGACGAAGAGCTTGGGCGTGTCGGCGAAGCAGCGGCGCACCTCGCGCACCGCGCGCTCGATGGATCGCACCACCACGTCCGTGCCCCAGGGGTGGTTGCCCGCGGTCTGTATCCCCTCGCTGGGCACGAGCTGGACGGCGCCCCACAGCGCGCCCCGCGTCGGCGTGCCGATCGACGCCGAGCCGAGAGCGTTGGGGTCCTCGCGGACGCCGCGCCAGCTCCACCGGCGGCGGGATGGTCAGCTCGCGCGCGCCGAAGAGGGGCTCTGGCGGGCAGCGCGTCTCCGCGGGCCGCGGCTGCTCCGTCGCGGCGACGTGCGCGGTGTTCGGCAGGCTGGCGGCGGCGACCCCGGCGCGCGCGCGCTCGACGGGCGGTGGCCGGCGCCGCGCGCGCGCCCCCCCGACACCGACCCCGACCACCAGCAACGCGGCGACCAGCGCCGGCGCGGCCGAGCGGAGCGCGCGCAGCGAGGCCGTGAGCACGGCACCGAGGATAGCGCTGCGAGCGCTCCGCCGACGCGGTCGGGCGAAGATGCCGCTGCGGCTGCCGCTCTACACTGTCGCCGGAGGTGCGAGGCGTCGCTCGAGGCGCCTACTGGCGAGGCGGCGTGTTTCGTAGAGGCTCGGACGGGCGAGAAACCGGCCCGCGGACGCGATGGAGCCGCTGTCGCATCCCTCGCCCCGCTGACCCTGTCTGCTTGCAGTGAATCCCGCATGAATTCCGGAGCAACCGACAGCGTCCACGCTCGACCGGCCGCGTCCTGCAGGGGACGTCGGCCCTGCGCAGAGCGTAGGACGGTCCTGAAGCTGTCTGCCCCGGGCGTTGACGGGAGGCTGGCAAGCGCGGAAACATCGTTCGGTTGCGTGGTCGTGATCTCGGATCGGTAGACGGAGAAGGGGCGCCCTTGAAACGACGTGACAAAGCTCAGTACCTGGCCATCACCTTGGTCGCGCTCGCCGCTTCGATAGCGTGCGGGAAGAAGGGTTCGGATTCGGGCGACGCACCGGATCCCGCTTCCCTCATCGCCGACACCGGCTTCCGGCCCAACAAGCACGGCTTCCCCTTCAAGAACACCGGCGGCAACTTCCCGCGCACGCCGGGGCTGGTCGACGCCAACGTCATGACCAAGCTCTTCGGCAAGGAGGCGTGCGTCGGCGGCAACGCCGCGAGGTGCAAGCTCACCCCGCCGGCCACCGAGTGGATGGGGATGATCAACCGCGCCATGAACGGCGGGCAGTGCGAGGGCATGGCCGTCTCCTCGCTGACCTTCTTCCAGAACATCGACAGCCCGGCCAAGCACTCGCCCACGGCGAAGTCGGCGCACGACCTGCAGCACCGGCAGGTCAGCCCGCTCA
Source organism: Polyangiaceae bacterium (assembly GCA_037720395.1). GTDB lineage: Bacteria > Myxococcota_A > Polyangia > Polyangiales > Polyangiaceae > JBBJMR01. The sequence goes on along the minus strand of JBBJMR010000056.1, from coordinate 1,220 downwards.
TCGGCTACTACTGGGCCTGGCAGGCCGTCGACCCGATGATGCGCGAGACGGTGCTCGAACGCCGCCGCACCGCCCCGGCCGACGTCGTCGATCGCCTGGCGCAGATGATGAAGCAGAACCAGATGGCCACCATCGCCATCTGGGCGCCGCGCCCCCAGCGCGGCGGCCACGCCGTCACGCCCTACGCCATCGAGAACAAGGGCAACAACGAGTACTGGGTCCGGATCTACGACAACAACTACCCGGACACCGAGCGCTACATCGTCATCGACAAGAACGCCAACACCTGGCGGTACGACGTGGCCGCGCTCAACCCGTCGGTCCCCAAGATGCCGTGGTACGGCGACGCGGAGAGCCGCAGCATCGCCATCCTGCCGGTGGCCACGCGCCTCAAGAAGGCGGATTGCCCGTTCTGCAAGACGACCAAGGGCAAGACGGTCGTTCCGCGCGGCGCCGCGCTGAACATCAGCGACCCCGACGGCAAGAAGCTCGGGTACGACGACGGCGGCAAGCTGATCAACGAGATCCCCGGCGCCGACGTGGTGGACCTCACCGCCTTCCTCGAGGACGCGGAGGCTCCGGAGCCGATCTTCATCCTGCCCGACGACGACAAGGACTACGAGATCACCGTCGCCGATCCCAAGGTCAAGGCCAAGCCAGCCGAGGGCGACGACGACGACACGGACGACAACGCCAGCGTGGCCATCTTCTCCGGCGGCACGGCCATCGCCGTGGGCAAGTCGCAGCGCGACGCCGGGCAGAAGGACACCATCTCCCTCTCCAAGGACGGCTTCCGCTACCGCACCGCCAACGGCAAGGTGCCCAAGCTGCGCCTGGCGCTGGATGACGACAAGGAGGGCGTGGCCGTCGGCGTCAAGAACATGAAGGCCGACGCCGACGACGAGGTCGAGCTCAAGATGGACCGCAAGTCCGGCCGCGTCACCGTGCAAGGCGGCGGCAAGTCGACCGACTCCTACGACCTCAAGATCAAGAAGGTGAAGGAGGACGGCGACGACGACGAGGTGGAGGCCAAGGGCGTCAAGTTCAAGCTCGGCGACTCGCACTCCATCAACGTGCGCGCGCCGATGAAGCCGCACGCCAAGGGCGCGCCGGCGGCGGCCCCGGCCATCGAGAAGGGCAAGTTCGTCCCGCGCCTCAAGCCCAAGCCGCAGAAGGCCGATCCGGAGCACGACGACAAGAACCCTGGCGACGACAGGAAG